>CAYZIB010000007.1:0-58246 GCA_964478425.1 uncultured Anaeroplasmatales bacterium
AAAAAATGAAAAAAACAATTATAATGTTTGCTATTGCATTTGCGAGCATATTCTTATTAACAAACAAAAAAATAAATGCAACCCCAAAAATAGATATTAATGATTATGAAGAAGTAAAAGGATTAAATTTGACATGGAGTAAAATTGATGATGGATATGAAGGACCAGTAATAAAATCAAACATATTTGAATTAAAAAGAAATCAAAATTATTTAGTTCCAGTAAATGATTCATATGATAATTGTTATGTATTTATTAAAATAAATTTATATGATAATAATCAAACATACAAATATCAATATGTATCAAATGATGTTTATGTTAATAAAACAGATTTTAGTTGGGTAATAGCTAAATATAAAAATTTAGATACAACATGCTTATTATTTCAAATGCCAGATGATGCAAAATATGCATCAATACAATTTGAAATGAGAACTCAAGATGCATCGGATGAATATTGCTTAAATGCTGCAAAAGAATTTTGTAAAGTTCATAAATTGAAAACAGATGATATACCACCAGTAATTCAAGGAGAAGGAGTATATATTACTAATGTCGATCATCCAGTTTATGTTGAAACTATTAAAAATTCATTAGAAGCATATGATAATGTAGATGGAAATATTTCAAATAATATAATTATAAAATCAGATAATTATACAGGAAATGAAAAAAAAGTTGGAGAATATAAAGTTGTTTTTGAATGTGCAGATACCGCAGGTAATATTGCTCAATATGAAGTAACAATTAAAGTATATGATATAACAAACCCAAGTATCGAATCAAAAGAATATGAAGTTATATCAAGTATGAGTGATGCAGAAAAAACAATTGAACAAATAAAAGCTTTATTATCAGCAAAAGATAATGTGGATGGTGATTTAACAGAATCAATTGAAATAATAGAAGATAATTATACAGGAAACGAAGATAAAGTAGGAAGATATAAAATAGTATTTAAAGTAACAGATACATCTGGCAATTATACAACATGTGATGTATATGTAAATGTTAAAGATAATATTCCACCAATGATTTTAGTAGAAGGAACAATCATTCCAATATCAGTTTTTGAATCTTTATCAATAGATGATATTAAAGAAATATTAAAATCATATTTAGAAACTCAAAATTTAGAAGTTGAAGAAATATTTGAAATTTCAAATGAATATGAATCTAATAAAGAAAAAGCAGGGAAATATAAAATTAAATTTGGATATCGCTTAAAAACAGGTGAAACATCTGATTTTGATTTAGATATTTTAGTATATGAGCCAGATAATATTTTATCTTCTCCTATAAATAATAATAAAAATAATTTAATATTATATATTTCACTTGGAGTTATGATATTAGGAATAACTTCGTTAGTAATTATTTTAAAGAAAAAAAATAAATAAAATTATATTTATTCATTAATTATTTTGATATAATAAAATAAACTAAGAAAAGAGTGATAACTTGCAAGATTATTCTTTATTAACAAATAAACAAGATTGTATCAATAAGATTAATGATATTATAGTTAAAGCAGAGCATGAAATAATAATTCAAGTCGAAAATTTTTCTCAAAATGAAATTTCCATAGAAATTATGAAAAATTTAATATTTGCTGCTAATAATAATGTTTCTATTATTATTAAAGTTTTAAATGATAAAAACAATGTATTTATAAAACAAAATAATTTAGAAGGATTTAGTGATTACGATTTATATGCTATGCATATTATTAATCATCCACTAATTAAATTAGAAAAAACAAAAGATTATTCTAATTATATATTAGTAGATGATACTAAATTATTATTTGGATATTTTTATTTTACAGATGATTTTTCTGATTGGAATTTATTATATTTTCTTGGATCTGATATTAAAAAAAATATTAAAGAAGGAAATATCATTCAAACTAAAAAAGGTAAAATTCAATTTATAACAAAATCAAATTTGAATTTTGCATATAATATAATTATAAATTCTCAAAATAGAATAACTATTGTTTGTAATAATATTAAAAGTGATAAAATTATTAAAGGAATAAAAAAAATATTTAAAAATGGATTAAAAGTAAATGTAATTACTACTAAACAAAATTTAAAAATTAAAAAAATGATTTTTATTACCAATCTTTTAACAAAAAAACAAAAAGGAAATATGCATTTAAATATATTAGAAAAAAGAAAAGATTTTATTACTAATTTTATTATTACTGATGATATTTTCTTATATGGTTTTAAATCGTTTGATAATAAAATTAACAATGGATTTAATATTTGTATATCAAATATTGATGAAACATTTAGACAAGAAGTACTTAATGATTTAATTAAATAAAAAAGGCAAAATTTCAAAAATTTTGTCTTTTTTTATTAAAAAATAACATAATCTATATTTTTTAGATATAAACAAAAACATTTATTTTTATCAATATATGTGTTATTATTTTATATATAGCAATGAAAATTGCATTATAGGGAGTGAGATTTATGAATAAAGCAAGTAGTATTTCAAAATCCATAAAAGAGGGAAAATGGTTAAATATATATTATCAACGTGATGATGAAATTACAAATTTTTGGGGTGCAATAAAAAATATAAATATAAATAACAAAGTATTAACTATATCGATGTTTAATGATAAAAAAAATTTAAATGTTATTAAAAATGCATATATTTCGTTTGAAAAAATAATATCGGCTGAAGTTATTGAATTTTCAAATTATGATGTTCCTGAAAATTTAATAAAATTTATTGAAAATAACATTTCAAAATTAGAATGGTTAGAATATGATAAATATAATAATAATGTATTAAATTATTATATTGAATGTAATAATTTAGATCATGATCCTTATCAAAAAGAAAGCTTTTTAATTAAAGGAATTGATATTCATCAATTAAGAAAGCAAAAATGTTATAATTTAAATGATGAACAAATAAGAACTATTATTGATAAAATATATAGATTTGATATTAATAAAACTGAAAATAAAAAACGAGATTTAGCTATTATACAATCATCTATTTTAATTAATAATAAGAAATATATTATTTGTTATTATAATTTGTTTTTTGATCCGGAAAAAAAGTGGTTGAAATTAGATGATGAATTGATTTTTAATAAAAGTTTTTTGGTAGAAGGTAGAAGATATTCTCTATTTAATTATATAAGTATGGATATTGATGAATTTATAAAAAATTTTAGACAAGATTATTTTAATAAAATTCAAATAATAAAAAAACATTTGAAAAAAGGTGAAATTTTTGATGATACTCCAGAAATTTTTTTATTAGAAAGACAGGTTACAGTTGATTTGTTTTCAACTTTTGAATCAATAGAAACAAATTACTGTAATAATCTTTTACAAACTCCTTTAAAATCGTTTTTTGGAAATATGTCTAAAAAAAATTATTATAGAAAAAAAGAGCCTAATATAGTTGTTTATGATCAATTGAATATTAATCAAATGGCAGTTTTATATAATGCATTAAAATATCCTGTTACGTATGTTCAAGGACCTCCAGGAACAGGAAAAACGCAAACAATATTAAGTGTTATATTAAGTGCATTTTTAGAAGAAAAAACAGTTCTTATATGTTCACAAAACAATAAACCTGTTGATTCGATAATGGAAAAATTAAATTTTAAATATCAAAATAAGGAAATAGTATTTCCATTTTTAAGAATTGGTAATAATGAAGAAATATCTCTTACAACCAAAAAGATAAGGGAAATATATGAATTAAAAAATGGAGAAATTTATAAAAATTTATCTAATGATATTTTTGAATTAAATAATGATCAAAATAAAAAATTATTAGAATTATTAGCAACGCAAGATAAAAAAAATCAATTAGAAGATTATTTAATAAGTGCGACAAGGATTTTAGAAGAAATTGATAATGAAAATTGTATTATTGTTAATAATATAAAACAACGAATTTCTCAAATAAAACAAGAAATAAAATGTATACCTGAAGTTAATAATAATGAATTAAAAGATCTTTATATACCGTTAAAAGATAATATTGAAATGCAAAAAAAATTATATTATAAATCTATTGCATGTATTAACAAATTACATTCACCAAAATATAAAAAAATAATTGATATTTGTTATATTGAAGATGATAATTCTAGAGCTTTTGAGTTTAATAAATGGTGCAGTAATAATAAAAACTTTAAATTACTTAATAATGCATTTCCTATTATTTTATCTACAAATATTTCCTCAAATAAATTAGGATCATCTAACTATAAATTTAATTTAGTAATAATGGATGAAGCAGGACAATGTAATGTTGCCCATGCATTAATTCCTATATCTAGAGCAGAAAATCTTCTTTTAGTTGGAGATCCAAATCAATTAAAACCAATTGTTTTATTAGAAGATAAAGTTAATGACAGGTTAATGAAAATGTTTAATGTTCCAGAATCATATAATTATAAAAAATATTCTATTTTAGAAGTGATGTTAAATAATGACCATATTTCAAAATATATATTATTAAAATATCATTATCGTTGTGGTAAAAAAATAGTTAATTTTTCTAATGAAAGATATTATGATTCAGCTCTTGATTTATCATATGTGAAAAATGAGGGTGAATTTGAATATTTAGATATAAAAAACATAAATTCTTTTAATAAAAATGAGGCGTTAGAAGAAGCAAATGAAATTATACGATATATTAAAAATAATAATGTTAGAGATGCATTTATTTTAACTCCGTTTGTAAATCAACAAAATTTAATAAATAAATTATTAAAAGAAAATAATATTAATGATATTGAATGTGGAACAATACATTCCTTGCAAGGTATGGAAAAAGATACAATCTTTTTTTCTACTGCTTTATCTTATAAAACTTCAAAAGCTACTTATTCATGGCTGAAAAATAATTTTGAAATATTAAATGTTGCTGTTACAAGGGCAAAGAAAAAAATGATTATATCAAGTGATACTGAAATAATTGAAAAACTTTCTGATAAAACAGATGATTTATATCATTTAGTTAATTATGCAAAAAGCAATGGATCAATTATAATTCCACCTAATGATACTATTAAATTAGAAATCGGCAAATCAAATGGAAGTAAAAATGAAGATATGTTTTATAAAACTATATCGCAATTTTGTTCTACACAAAAAAATTTTGATGTTAAAAGAAATGTTCCGTTTTATGAAATTTTTAAAGATGATTTAGTGTTAAAAAATTCGAAAAAAGAATTTGATGTTGTTTTATATGAAAATAAGTTTCCATTTACTAAAAAGCCTAAAATTGTTATAGAAATTAATGGTGGAGAGCATTTTGGTATTCGTAAAAAAGAAATTAGTGATATAAGGAAAATGAATATTTGTAAGCAAAGAAATATAAAATATATTGTAATTGATAATTCATTTGTAAAATCTTATGAAGAAATAAGAAATATTATAATTGGTTCAAAAAATAAAAAAACAATAAAAGTATCTTTAGATGATGTATTATTTTAAACAAAAAAACAGCTATCTTATTTGATAACTGTTTTTTGTTAAAATAAATTCTTTTTATGCTTTAAATAATATTCATCAGTAAAGTAATTTCCTTTACATATAACATAATTTATAAAATGTAATATAGTCATTTGAGTTATATTTTTATATTGAATAATTCTATCCATTATATATGTTTCAACATCTGAATGATCAATTGATAAAATGTCGTAACAATACTTTAATGAAATATGAAATACATCATTTAATGAAATAGTATTAGATTTAAATTTTTCATTGCTAAATTGAATTTCATCAATTAAATTTTCATAACTATAAATAAAATCATCAATATTTCCTAAAAACATTATAGATAGGCATAATAAAGTTTTATATTCAAAATAGTTTTGAATATATTTAGATGTTTCTAAAGGAAAATTTAAATTATTTTCAATTAAATATAAATTCGCTTTTTTAAATTCTTTTTTATAAATTAAATATATTGCATTACTATTTATTAAAAAACTTAAAGCATTTAAAGGTAATTCTTTTTTCCAAATTCCATTTTCAATTTTTTCTAACATTTTTTTATATTTATCAGGATTATTTTCAATAAATAAAGTTCTTTTTAATAAATATGTATAAATATAAGGGATGAGACTAGAAATAATGATAAACAATAAAAATTCAATTAAAACTATAAAAAATATTGAAAAAACATTTAAATTAATTATATTAAAAAAACATAATAATATAAAAATAATTAATATTGTTGGTAGTACACTAACTAATAAATATTTACAAAGTTTAAATAAATATATCATAAATTAACCCTAAATTTAAATAATAAAATTGTTGACATTTTTTAATGTTTATAATATAATAATTTTTGCGCGGATGTGGCGAAATTGGCAGACGCGCCAGACTTAGAATCTGGTGCCTAGGCGTATGGGTTCGAGTCCCTTCATCCGCACCATTTGTATATTAACGCATTTATGCGTTTTTTTATTATTTATTTTCCTTTCAAAATGTATTTTATCATTTTTTTATAAAAATAAAAGATAGAAAAGAGGATTAATATGTTAAAAAGATTTTTAAGTTATTATAAACCACATAAAAAAATGTTTATCTTAGATATGATTTGTTCATTTTTTATATCTTTAATTGGAATGGTATATCCAATATTAACAAGAACTATGCTTAATGATTTAATTCCAAATAAAAAAATAAAAATGGTAATTTATTTTGGAATAATACTATTTGTTTTATATTTTATAAGGATGTTATTAAAATATTTTGTTCAATATTATGGGCATATAATTGGTGTTAAAATGCAAGCTGCAATGAGAAGCGATATGTTTAATAAATTACAAAATTTACCATATTCTTATTACGATGAACATGAAACAGGGAAAATAATGTCAAGAATGACAAACGATTTAATGGATATAAGTGAACTTGCTCATCATGGACCTGAAAATATTTTTATCTGTGGAATAATGGTTATTGGATCATTTATTTATCTAGCAACAATTAATTTATGGTTAACATTAATTATATTTGCGTGTGTTCCAATATTAGTTTTTGTATCATTATATTTTAGAAAGAAAATGCGCAAAGCATTTTTAGAAAGTAGAAAAAGTATAGCAGTTATAAATGCTCAATTAGAAAGTAGTATTTCAGGAATAAGAGTTACAAAAGCATTTACAAACAAAAAAGAAGAAGAAAGAAAATTTGAAGTTGGAAACAATGAATTTGTTAAAGCTCGTTCAATTGCATATAAAAGAATGGGACAATTTGGAGCTTCAACTGCATTTGTTACAGATATTTTTAATGTTGTAGTTTTAATTGCAGGAGGAATTTTTCTTTTTAAAGGAGAAATTGAATTTGCTGATTATTCAACATTTATTATTTCTATAAATCTATTTATTAATCCTGTTACAACCTTAATAAATTTTATGGAACAATATCAAAATGGGGTAACAGGATTCAAAAGATTTTTAGAAATAATGGATGAAAAAGAAGAAGATGAAAGAAAAGAATGTCTAAATTTAAATAATGTTTTAGGAAATATTGAATTTAGAAATGTTTCATTTAAGTATGAAGAAAATAAAGAAATATTAAACAATTTATCGTTAACTATTAATAAAGGAGAAAAAGTGGCATTAGTAGGTCCCTCAGGAGGAGGAAAAACAACAATTTGTCATTTAATACCTGATTTTTATAAAATAGATAGTGGAGATATTTTAATAGATGGAAAAAATATAAAAAATATTAGTTTAGAATCATTAAGGAAAAATATTGGAATAGTTCAACAAGATGTATTTTTATTTAATGGATCTTTTAAAGATAATATTTTATACGGTAATTTAAACGCAAGTTTTGATGAAGTAATTGAAGCTGCAAAAAAAGCTAATATTGATACATATATAAGATCTTTACCAAATGGATATGATACAATTATAGGTGAAAGAGGAGTAAAATTAAGTGGAGGACAAAAACAAAGACTATCAATAGCAAGAGTATTTTTAAAAAATCCTGCCATCTTAATTTTAGATGAAGCAACAAGTGCTTTAGATAACACAACAGAAATATTAATCCAAAATGCATTAGATGAACTTGCTAAAAATAGAACTACAATTGTGGTTGCTCATAGATTAAGCACAATTAAAAATGCTAGTAAAATTGTTGTTATAAAAGATGGGAATGTTTTAGAACAAGGCACTCATGATGAGTTAATTTTAAATAAAGATGGAATATATCATAATTTATATGATTTACAATTTAAAACAAATATAGATAAAAAATATTTATCTAATTTAGAATTAGAGGATAATTAAAACTTTGATTTTTTTCAAAGTTTTTTTGTTATTTTTCACTAAAATAATGCATAGTTGAAAAAATAAATAAATATGTTATAATAAATAAAAAAGTGAGGTAAAATAATATGAGTAAAATTGCTATTACATCAGATTGTAATGCGGGTTTAGATTATATAGGGTATGATTCACAAATTCCTGTTTTAAGATCTATGATTAATTTTGGTGATGAACATTATATTGATGGAACAGATATTAAAGCTGATGAATTTTATGATAAGTTAATTCTTACTAATGTTATTCCTTCTACAAGTGCTCCAACATTAGGTGAAGCAATTGATATGATTGAAAATTTAATTAAAGAAGGATATACAGATGTTATACATTTTCCTATTTCATTTGAATTAAGTGGAACAGGTAAAACAGTTTTAAATTTAAAAGAACAATATAAAGATCAAATAAATATCCATGTTTTTGATACAAAAACGGCATGTTATTTACAAGCATATTTAGCATTAGAAGCTAAAAGAATGGTTTTAGAAGGAAAAACTGTTAGTGAAATATTAGAAAGAAGCGAAAAATTAAGAAAAAAATCAAATGCATATTTTGTAGTTGATAATTTAATGTATTTAGTTAAAAATGGTAGATTATCAGGTATGAGCGGGACACTTGGTACAATCTTTAAAATTAAACCATTATTAAACTTAAATCAAGAAGGAAAAATTGTTGCTTGTAAAAAAATTAGAACACATAAAGAAGCTGTAAAAGTTGCTACAGAAATGATTAAAGAAGAATTAAAAAATTCTAAAAAATATAAAATATTTGTATTTCACACTAGAAGAATCGAAGATGGTAAATTAATTCAAGATCAATTAAGAAATATGTTTAAAGATAATTTAGGTGATATTGAATTATATACAGTAACACCAGCTGTTGGTGCTCATATTGGATGTGGAATATTAGGATTCGGATATTTTGATTTAGATGGAATAGATGATTAAAATTATTCATATACTTTACTAAATATCATTGACTAATAACTAAATATTTATTATAATAATAAAAAAAATTCCTTTTGAAAAAAAGGGGAGTAGCTTGATGGAAACATTAATTATATTCGTCAACACGGATATTTCCCGGATATAATTTTAAAAAGCGAGACCTTTTCGAAAATTAGAAAAGGTCTTTTTATTTTAAAAAAACGGAGGAAAAAAATGAAAATTAATACAAAATTAGAAGATTTATTAAATGAATTAGATGTAAATGAAAATGGATTAACGGAAAAAGAAGCGAAAACAAGAATTGAAAAATATGGATTAAATGAGTTAGTACAAAAGAAAAAGAAGCCATTAATATTAAAATTTCTTGCTCAATTTAATGATATATTAACCTTAATTTTAATTGTTGCAGCTATTATATCTGTTATAATACCGCCACATGAAATAACAGAATCAATTATTATTCTTATTGTAGTAATTATTAATGCTGTTTTAGGGACATATCAAGAAAATAAAGCTGAAAAAAGTTTAGATGCTTTAAAAAAAATGAGTAGTCCTCTAGCAAAAGTTGTAAGAGATAATAATATTTATCAAATAGAATCTAGAAATTTAGTTCCTGGAGATATAATAATATGCGAAGCAGGAGATTTTATTCCTGCGGATGCAAGAATTATTACTTCATCAAATTTAAAAGTTGATGAATCAGCATTAACAGGTGAGTCATTAGCCGTTAATAAAAATAATTTAGATATAAAAAATGAAAACATTCCTTTAGGTGATCAAAAAAATAAATTATTTTCATCAACATTTGTTACATATGGTACTTGTAAAGCGGTTGTTGTTGATACAGGAATGAATACTGAAATTGGTAAAATTGCTGGAATGTTAATGGAAGAAAAAAATGAAAACACTCCTTTACAAGATAAATTAGAACAAATAGGTAAAGTTATTGGATTATTATGTATTGGGATATGTTTTGTTGTATTTTTCTTAGAATGGATTGCAGAAGGAAATATATTTGATGCGTTTAAAAATGCTGTAGCATTAGCAGTAGCAGCCATTCCTGAAGGACTTGCAACAGTAGTAACAGTTGTACTTGCTATAGGTGTACAACAAATGGCTAAAGAAAAAGCGATAATAAAAAAATTACCAGCAGTTGAAACTTTAGGATGTACTGAAATTGTTTGTTCAGATAAAACAGGTACCCTAACTCAAAATAAAATGACTGTTGTAAAAGTTTTTAATAAAGAAATTAAAGATGTAACAAGTAATTTAGATATCGAAGAAAAAGAATTATTAAAATATTTTTCTTTATGTGTAGATGCATCTATAAACATAATAGATGGTATTGAAAAAAGAGTTGGTGATCCAACTGAAACAGCCTTAATTGAAGCAAATAATAAATTTGGATTAGATATAACTAATTATAAAAGATTAGCTTCACTTCCTTTTGATTCAGAAAGAAAAATGATGACAGTATTTGTTAAAGATAATAATAACCAAATATTTCAAATAACAAAAGGTGCACCAGATATTATATTAAGTAAATCAAATAAATGTTTTAATAAAAGTATGATTGAAAATGCTAATAATACTATGGCAGAAAATGCTTTAAGAGTATTAGGAGTAGGAATAAAAAAAGTTCATAATATTCCAACAGAATTAAAAAGTGAAAAAATTGAAAATGATTTAGAATTTATTGGTTTGGTTGGAATGATTGATCCAGCAAGAGAAGAAGTTAAAGAATCAATTAAACAAGCAGAAAAAGCTGGAATTACTACTATTATGATTACAGGTGATCATGTAATAACAGCAAAAGCTATTGCAAAAGAACTAGGTATTTTAAAAGAAAATGATATTGCAGTATCAAGTTTAGAACTACAACAAATGACTGATGAAGAATTAAATAATAAATTAGAAACAATTAAAGTATATGCAAGAGTTGCTCCAGAAGATAAAGTAAGAATAGTTAAAGCATGGCAAAGCAAAAATAAAGTTGTTGCTATGACAGGTGATGGAGTAAATGATTCACCAGCTTTAAAACAAGCTGATATTGGTTGTGCAATGGGTATAACTGGAACAGATGTTGCTAAAGAAGCTAGTGCGATGATTTTAGTTGATGATAATTTTTCTACTATTATTAAAGCTGTAAAACAAGGTAGAGGAATATATAGTAATATTAAAAAAACTGTTCAATTTTTATTAAGTAGTAATATAGGAGAAGTTGTTACAATCTTTTTTGCATCGCTATTATCTGTAATATTTAATTTTGATTTTGGTATACCACTTTTAGCAATCCATTTATTATGGATTAATCTACTTACAGATTCACTTCCAGCATTAGCATTAGGTTTTGAAAAACCTGAAGATAATGTAATGAATGAAAAACCAAGACAAAAAAATGAAAGTTTTTTTGCTAATAAGTTAGGATATAGAATATTTATTGAAGGAATGATAATAGGTATTATAACATTATTAGCCTATATTATTGGTCATACAGGAGCCCCAAATACAGATTTAGGGCACACAATGGCATTTATAACATTATCTTTAACTGAATTGCTTCATTCATTTAATATGAAAGATACTAAAACAGTATTTAAAAAAGAAACATTTAATAATAAACTTTTAAATTTTTCTTTTATAATAGGTGTTTTATTATTAGGAATGCTTATTTATATTCCAGGTTTTGCTAATATATTTAAATTAGTGAGTTTAGAATTTAAATATTTGTTAATTTGTATTTTATTATCATTTGTGATTGTTATTGTTATGGAAATTGAAAAATATTTAAAAAATAAAACAAAATAATTTAATTAGGACAAATTTTTTATAATTTGTCTTTTTTTATGTATTTTATAATGAAACTTTGATATAATGTTAAAGAAAAAAATAAAAAAGTAATATTTTTTAAATATAATTAATAATATATAAGGAGAAGAATAAAATGGTTAGTTCAAATGAATTTAAAAATGGAATGACAATAATATATGAAGGTAATATATATCAAATTTTAGAATTTCAACATGTTAAACCTGGTAAAGGTGGAGCATTTGTTAGAACAAAATTAAAAAATATGCGTTCAGGAGCAATCATTGATTATACATTTAATGCTGGTGAAAAAGTTGAAAAAGCAGAAATTGAAAAATTGAAAATGCAATATATTTATGAATCAGGTAATTTTTATGTATTTATGGATCAAGAAACATATGAACAAATTGAAATTGATAAAAAACAAATTAAACAGGAAATTCCATTTATTTCTGAAGGATTAATAGTTGATGTTTTAAAATTAGATCAAGAAATTTTAGGTGTAATTTTACCTGATAAAGTAAGTTTATTAGTAACACAATGTGAACCAGCAGTTAAAGGAGATACTAAAACAAGCGCAACAAAAGATGCTATTGTTGAAACAGGTCATTTAATAAAAGTACCATTGTTTATTATGCAAGGTGAAAAGGTAATTATTAATACTCAAACAGGAGAATATGTACAAAGAGATAAAAATTAAAAAAAAATTATTGACAATATTTATAAATAGGAGTAAAATAACACTGGTTAGCGAGGGCTAACCACTATTAAAGAGGAGGAATAATATGAATTTATCAGAAGCGTTATTAGGAACTGAATATATTATAAAAGACATTAAAACAGAAGATGATGAATTAAATTCGTTTTTATTCACCTTAGGTTGTTATAGTGGTGAGCCAATAACAGTTATAAAAAAATTAAGAGGCGGATATGTTGTTTGTATAAAAGATGCAAGATATACATTTGACACATCACTTGCAGAAGCAATATTAATTTAGCTTCTTTTTTAAAAAGAATAAGTTAGCTAATGCTAACTAAGAAAGGGTGAGAATATGAAAATTGCATTAACAGGTAATCCAAATAGTGGAAAAACAACGATGTATAATGCATTAACCGGTAGAAATGAAAAAGTAGGTAACTGGGCCGGAGTTACTGTTGAAAAAAAGGAACATGCTATAAAAAAAATATATGCTAATCAACATGATTTAATTGCTGTAGATTTACCAGGAGCTTATTCAATGAGTCCTTTTACAAGTGAAGAATCAATTACAAGTTCTTTTGTTAAAGGAAAAAATTTAGATGCTATAATAAATATAGTAGATGCCACTAATTTAAGTCGTAGTTTGTTTTTTACAACTCAATTATTAGAATTAGGAATTCCGGTAGTTGTAGCTTTAAATAAAACAGATATTAACAATAAGAAAAAAACAACAATTAATGTATGTGAATTACAAAAAAAATTAGGTTGTCCAGTAATTGAAACAATTTCCACAGAAAATAAAGGATTAAAAGAAGTTATTGATGCTGTATTAAATGTTGTTGGCACAAAACAAGTAGCTCCTTATCATCAAGGAGATATTGATTTAACAAATAAAAAAGAAGTAGAACAAGACGATAGAAACAGATTTACATTTGTTAATGAAATTGTTAAAAGTGTTGAAAAAAGGCAAATTTTAACAAAAGAAACTACAATTCAAGATAAAATTGATAATGTTTTAACAAATAAATGGTTTGGAATTCCAATATTTGTTGTTGTAATGTTTTTAGTATTCTGGATTAGTCAAGTAGGTCCAGGAGCATGGATTGCAGAAGGTTATGAATTTGAAAATGGTACAACAATTCCAGGATTAGTTACATTTATTGATATGTTTCAAGAATGGGTTAGAGGAGCTTTAAATAGTGAAAGTATTTGGGCTTCAATTTTAGTTGATGGAATAATTGGTGGAGTTAGTGCTGTTGTTGGATTCTTACCACTTGTAATGGTAATGTATTTTTTAATAGCATTATTAGAAGATTGTGGATATATGGCACGTGTAAGTGTTGTATTAGATCCAATATTTAAAAAAGTTGGATTATCAGGTAAATCTGTAATTCCATTTGTAATTGGTACTGGATGTGCTATTCCAGGTGTTATGGCATGTAGAACAATAAAAAATGAAAGAGAAAGAAGAGCAACAGCTATGCTTACTCCGTTTATGCCATGTGGTGCTAAAATACCAGTTATATCATTATTTGCTGGAGTATTTTTCCCTGGTAGTTGGTTGGTTGCACCTTTAATGTATTTTAGTGGTATTATTTTAATTTTCCTTGTAGCGTTATTAATTAATTTATTAACAGGATATAAAAATAAAAAATCTTTCTTTGTAATTGAAATGCCTGAATATAAAGCTCCAAGTTTTAAAAGAGCATTTTATTCAATGTGTCAAAGAGGATGGGCTTATATTGTAAAAGCCGCAACAATTATTCTTGTATGTAATTTTGCTGTTCATGTAATGCAAACATTTAACTGGAAATTAGAAGTTGTTGATGCAACTGATTCAATATTACACGATATTGCAATGCCGTTTGCTGTTATTATAGCTCCTATTGTTGGTACTGTTGCATGGCAATTAGCAGCAGGAGCTGTTACAGGATTTATTGCTAAAGAAAATGTAGTTGCAACTCTTGCAGTATGTTTTGTTGGGTTAGAAAATTTTATAAATGTTGATGATTTAGAAATGATTGAAGGCGCAGGTGCTGAAATTCAAGCTATATTTGCTATTACAAAGGTAGCTGGATTAGCATATTTAATGTTTAACTTATTTACACCTCCTTGCTTTGCTGCTATGGGAGCAATGAATTCAGAAATTAAAGATAGAAAATGGTTTTGGGGTGGAATTGGTCTTCAATTTGCAGTTGGATATAGTGTTGGATTTTTAGTGTTTTTCTTTGGAACATTATTTACTAAAGGATCATTTGGATCTTTATGGATGCCAATTTGTGGATGGATTATTGTTTTAGGAATTGCTTTAGTATTAATTTATTTAATATTGAAAAAACAAAAATCTATTAAGTCTGAATATCAATTATCTTAGTATGATATATTCTAATTTATTAAGTGATATTGTTTCAATTGTTATTATTGTATTAATAATTGCTGGAGCATTATTATATATTATAAAAGCAAAAAAAAGCGGACAAAAATGTATTGGTTGTCCATATAGTAAAAGTTGTAGCAAAAACAAAAAAAGCACTGAAAATAAATGTTGTTGTAATAAAAATGAATAATACGGTTTTAAAGCCGTATTTTTTTTGATATAATAAAGGAAAATATTAAGTGAGGGTATTAATGAGCGAATATATTTTTAAAAGATATGAATCAAAATATATAATTAGTAATGGTATATATAATCTTTTTTTAAAAAGGATTATGCCGTATTTAAAATTAGATGAATATGGATTAACTAATATTAAAAGTTTATATTATGACACTGAAAATTATTTATTAATTAGAAATTCAATCGAACAACCGGTATATAAAGAAAAATTAAGAATTAGAACATATGGAAAAATTGATGATAATTCTAATTGTTTTATTGAACTTAAAAAAAAGTATGAAGGTATTGTTTATAAAAGAAGAATTAAAACTAAATATGAATTAATTAATGATTTTTTTACTAGTAATAATAAAAAAAATCAAATTGAAAAAGAAATTATATATTTTTATAATTTTTATAAACCATTAAAGCCTAAAATGTTAATATCATGTAATAGATTAGCATATATTGATGATAAATCTGATTTAAGGATAACATTTGATTTTGATATTACTTATAAAATTTCAAATTTAGATTTAAAAAATGAATCAAATGGTATAAAAATATTAAACGATAATTTAGTTTTAATGGAAATAAAAACAGCATATAGTTATCCTATTTGGTTAACAAAAATATTAAGTGATTTAAAAATATATAAAACGGGATTTTCAAAATATGGGGAAGCGTATAAGTTAGAATTAAATAAAAATATTAGAAAAAGTGAGGAAAAATATGTTTCAATCAATATTTGAAAATGGAGTAAATAGTACTCAAATAATTATTTTATTATTAGTTTCTTTAATAATGGGAATTATATTTACATTTATTTGTTATTTCAGTTATAAAGAAAGTAAAAATTTTTTAATTGCATCATCTCTTTTACCAATGACAGTTTGTTTAATTATAATATTAGTAAATGGAAATATTGGTACAGGGGTTGCTATTGCAGGAGCATTTAGTCTTGTAAGATTTAGATCGTTAGCTGGTAATGCTAAACAAATATGTGTTATTTTTATTTTGATGGCATCGGGATTAACATTTGGAATGGGATATATAACTTATGGAATTTTGTTTTTAATTATTTGTGGGTTAATGATACTTATAATGGAAAAAACAAATATTTGGAAACAAAAGATAAATAATTTAGAAAAAATAATTAGAATCACAATTCCAGAAGATTTAGATTATACTAATTGTTTTTTAGATATATTTGAAAAATACACAAATAAATATAATTTAATTAAAGTTAGAACAACTAATATGGGAAGTATGTTTAAATTATCATATGAAATTGAATTAAAAGATATATTTTTAGAAAAAGAAATGATAGATGAAATAAGAGTTAGAAATGGAAATTTAGAAGTTTGTGTTGAAAGAATTGAAATAATTCAAAATAATGATTTATAAATGTAATTTTATATTTTAGAAATCCAATTTGATGTAATGTAATCAACATTCCATGAAACAAATTTTTTAGCAATTTCAAGATCATCAACTGTCCAAATATTAACTTTAATATTATTTTCATGACATAAATCGATGATACTTTTATCAATGCTTTGATAAAAAATATCTAAATCAAGATTATTTTCTTTTAAAATTTTAATTGTATCATCATTAAATTTAGTTAATAAATATTGGGCTTTTTGAGTTTTTGTTAGTTTTCTTAAATTAATTAAAGCATTTAAATGAAAAGAAATAAAAATTGTGTTTTCAAGCATGTTTATTGAGTCGATTATATTTAGAATATCTTTTATTTGTTCTTTGCTAAATTCTTGTTTAAATTCACAAATTGCTACTTTATTATATTTTTTACAAATTTTAAAATATTCAATCATTTCAGGAATTCTTAAGTCTGTTCTATTTGTTGAATTATCAATATCTGGTAATATAATTTCTTTAATAATTTTATATGAATTATTTTCTACATTAATATCAATTAAATTATTAGAAATTCTTTTAGTATTTTCGTCATGGATAGTAATATAGTGATTATCTGTTGTTATATGGATATCAGTTTCGATTCCATAAAATTCTTTTATTGTTCCTGCTGCTGTAAAAGAAATTAATGTGTTTTCTTTTTCAAATTTTGAATAACCTCTATGGGCAATAAATAATGTTTTATTCATAAAAAACCTTCCTTTTTTAAATATTATAATATTATTTAAAAATAATTTCTATATAATATAATTAAAATTTTATTAAACAAAATGATAGTCTTTTAAAATAGACTATTTTTTTTATAAATAAATTTATTATAAATTTTATTATTGCAAAAAATAAAATAAGTGATATTATATTATTAGATATTCTAATATTAGAATAAAAGGATGTGAAAAAAATGGCAAATAATTTAAATATGTCTAAATATTTTGACTTTTCAAATAAATTAATTGAAGCATATCATAAATCATTACAACCACTTGTAAAAAAAACAAATTTATCTCCAGTTGCCTTAGATATTTTATTATTTATTGCAAATAATACTAATTATGCAACAGCAAAAGATATTTGTAATATAAGAGGATTTAAATCAGGAATTGTATCAGTTCATGTTGATAGATTAGTAAATGATTTATTGCTAGTTAGAAAATTTGATATTAATGACAGAAGAAAAGTTAAATTAGATATAACAGATAATGCTTTAAAAATAATTGAAGAAGGAAGAAAGATTCAACAATTATTTGCATTAAAAATGAAAACTAATATTGATGATAGTGATTTTTTAATATTAAATAAAATAATAAATAAAATGGAAGAAAATATATCTGATATTAGAAAATATGGATTATAAGGAGGAAATATGTTTAAGTTATTTAAAAATATAAGAAAAAAAGAATTAATACTTTCAATAGTTTGTGCTATTTTAGTTGTAATTCAAGTATATTTTGATTTAAAATTACCTGATTTTATGACTGAACTTTCTAATTTAATTCAAAAAGAAGGTGAAATAGCAGCAATAACTGAAATAGGAATTAAGATGATTATTTGTACTATTATAAGTGCGGTATTAGCAATTATTTGTGGTTTTATATCTGCTTATGTTGCTGCTGGCTTAAGTTTTGTAATTAGAAAAAAAGTTTTTAATCATGTAATTGAATTATCAAAAGAAGATATGCATGATTTTTCAGTTGCAAGTTTAATTACAAGAACAACCAATGATATAACTCAAATCCAAATGATTATTTCAATGGGGTTACAAGCAATAATTAAATCACCTGTTATGGCAATATGGGCAATTATGAAAATACTTAATAAGAGTTTTGAATTATCATTAGTAACAGCCGTTTTTGTGATTATAATTTGTGTTGCAGTGTTTATTATAATGTCTATTTGTTTACCTAGATTTAGATTAGTACAAAAGACAACTGATAAAATTAATTTAGTTGCAAGAGAAAATTTAACAGGAATAAATGTTGTTCATGCTTTTAATGCTGAAGAATATCAAAATGATAAATTTGATGTTCCAAGTAAAAAAATGTTTAATTTACAAATTAAAAATCAAAGACTATTTGCTTTGTTTCAACCAATAATGCAAGTAAGTATGAATGGCTTATCACTTTCAATATATTGGATTGGAGCATATTTAATCAATAATATAAATAATATTCCAGGAAAAATAACTATGTTTAGCGATATTCTTGCGTTTGGTACTTATGCAACATATATTATTATGTCATTTATGATGCTTATAATGATATTCATGATGTTACCTCAAGCACAAGTTTCAATTGAAAGAATAAATGAAGTATTAGATAAAAAAATATCTATCAAAGAAGGAAATATATCTAAAACAGATAAAAAAGGTAAATTAGAATTTAAAAATGTTTATTTTAAATATCCTGATTCTGATGAATATTTCTTAGAAGATATTAATTTTAGTATTGATAAAGGAGAAACTCTAGCAATCATTGGAGCTACAGGAAGTGGGAAAACAACTCTAACAAATCTAATGTTAAGATTATATGATGCTCAAGAAGGAGAAGTCTTAATAGATGATATCAATATTAAGGATTTTAGTTTTGAAAGTTTATATGATAAAGTATCATTTGTAAGTCAAAAAGCTATATTATTTAAAGGAACTATTAAAGATAATATTAATTTTGGAAAAACAAATAATACTTTAAATTACAAATTAGATGAAATTTTAGATATTTCTAAATCAAGTGAATTTGTTAATAAATTTGATTTGAAAGAAAATCATGAAGTAGCTCAATTAGGAAGAAATTTAAGTGGCGGACAAAAACAAAGATTAAGTATTGCAAGATCATTAAGAAGAAATCCAGAAATAATAATCTTTGATGATTCATTTTCAGCTTTAGATTATAAAACTGATAAAGATTTAAGACTAGAATTAAATAATAAATTTCCAGAAACAACTAAAATTATTATTGCTCAAAGAATAGGTACTATTAGAAATGCTGATAAAATAATTGTTATTGAAAAAGGTAAAATAGTTGGTATTGGAAAACATAAAGATTTAATTAATAATTGTGAAATTTATAAAGAAATAGCTAATTCACAATTAAGCGAAGATGAGTTATAGGAGGAAAAATATGGAAAGAAAAAATAATAATATGACAAAATCAATAAAAAAATATTGTTCCTACTTAAGAAAAGATGTTATTTATGTAATTATTGCTTTAGTGCTTGCTACATGTAGTGCAGTAATAACTATTATTGGTCCTGATAAAATTGGAAAAATAGCAAATATAATAAAAGATGGAATTACTACTAATATTGATATTTCAGAAATAACAAAAATAGGTATTACTCTTGTTTTGATGTATTCATTTGCTGCTTTATTTCAATTTTTGCAACAATATATAATGGCTACAATAACTCTTAATTTGAGTTATAAAATGCGAAAAGATTTATCTAGTAAAATAAATTCAGTACCTCAAAAATATTTTAATCAAACAAAACAAGGTGATATATTAAGTTTAATAACAAATGACGTATCACAAGTTCAACAAGGACTAACTAATAGCTTACCTACAATATTTAGTGCTGTTACTCAATTTGTTGGTTGTTTAATAATGATGTTTAAAACAGAGTATAGAATGACTCTTCTTGCAATATTAATTACACTTATTGGATTTATTATAATATTTTTAATTATGGGTAAATCACAAAGATTTTTCAAAGAAAAACAAACATCTTTGGGTAAAGTAAATGGATTTATAGAAGAATATTATTCTGGATTAGATATAATAAAAATTAATAAAGCAGAAAAAAATATTTGTGATCAATTTGATAAATTAAATTACGATTTATACCAAGCTAACTGGAAATCTCAATTTTTTTCTGGAATTATGCAACCATTAATGAATATAATAAGTAATATTAGTTATGTTGGAGTATGTGTTTTAGGATCAGTACTTGCTTTAAATAATAAAATTGAATTTGGTGTTATTGTTTCATTTATATTTTATATAAGATTATTTACATCACCATTAACACAAATTGCTCAATCATTAACAAATCTCCAAGCTTCATATGCAGCATTAAATAGAATATTTGGATTTTTAGATACAGAAGAATTAGAAAATGAAGATTACAAGAAAAATGAAATTAAAAATTTATTAGGTAATGTTGAATTTAATAATGTTAAATTTAGTTATCCAGATAACTTAGATAAAATAATAATTAATAATTTTAATGCCCAAATAAAAGAAGGACAAAAAGTTGCAATCGTAGGACATACAGGTGCAGGAAAAACAACAATAGTTAATTTATTAATGAGATTTTATGAAATTTCAAGTGGAGAAATTAAAGTTGACGGGGTTAATATTAAAGATTTAAAAAGAGAAGATGTTCATAATATGTTTTCTATGGTTTTACAAGATACATGGGTTTTTAATGGTACTGTAAGAGAAAACTTGGTTTATAATATGGAAAATGTATCTGATGAAAAAATCAACGAAGTTTTAAAAGTATGTGGAATTGATAAGTTTGTTAATTCATTACCAGAAAAATTAGATACAGTTTTAACTGATAATATTCAAATATCAGCCGGACAAAAGCAATTACTTACAATAGCAAGAGCAATGATTCAAAATTCACCAATGTTAATATTAGATGAAGCAACATCACAAGTTGATACTAGAACAGAACTTTTAATTCAAAATGCAATGGATGAATTAACTAAAAATAAAACAAGTTTTATTATAGCTCATAGATTAAGTACAATTAAAAATGCTGATTTAATTTTAGTTATGGATAATGGAGATATAATTGAAAAAGGAACACATTTAGAATTATTAAGTAAAAATGGATTTTATGCTACACTTTATAATAGTCAATTTGATGTTATAGATAAATAACAAAGAATATTAAATAAAAATAAAAAACTAAAAGGATTATTGTCTATATTAAACAGACGATAATCCTTTTAATTTTAAAAAATAATAAGACTAAAATTGACATTATTTTTATTGTTAAATAATTTGTGATTTTGTAAAAAAAAATAAAATGCTAAAATTTTATATTAAAAAATATCTTAAACATCCTCATTAATTAGTTTTGACAAAAGACAAATTTCGACTTAAAGAGGAAAGTCATCAATTTTCAAGTCTAATTGTGGAAATTCATAAGTATATTTTTCGTTAAATGTGATTTCTTTTAATAAATCAACAGAATAAGAATTAGATTTATCATTTCTAATTAAATCAGATGTTGAAATTATTCCTACTAATTTATTATTTCTAGTTATAATTAATCTTTTAATACGATGAAAACTCATTTTTTCACAAGCATTAACTAATGTATCTGTTTCTTCTAAAGAATATATATTTTTTTGCATCACATTATTTAATTGTTCATTTAATTTGTGATTTGATGCTAATAATAAAATGATATCTCTATCAGTAATAACTCCTAAAACTTGGTTATTATCATCAATTATTGGGATAAAACCAATATCTTTATTACGCATTTTAATTATTGCATCAATTATAGTATTTGTTTTTTTTAAAGTATAAATATTTTTAGTCATTATGTTTCTTAATTCCATTTTATTCACCATAATTATTATGTTACTAATAAAAAAAAATATACTATATTAATAATGTTTGAAAAAAAAACGCTTTTATAATATAATATAAATGGTGGTAATATGATAGAAACAAAATTTGGTAATTATGATTTAATAAAAAATCATCGCGAAGCATTTGATATTTTACAATTTGAATTAAAATATATTGAAGAAGTATTCGATAAATATAAATATATTGTAGGAGATGTGTCATCAGGAATATTAAGATTAAAGGGTTTTAGTGATAATAATCAAGATAAAAATTCATATAAAACAATACCTGATTATTTAGCTGAATCTGTAGGTGTTAATTTTCCTTATTACATATTAAAGAGGTTATAAAAATGATTGATATAGAAATTGTAAGATTTTTTTATAATATTGATTTAAAAATATTTGATTTTTTATTTAAATTTTTTACATTGTTTGGAGAAGCATTTGTAATTGTGTTATTTGTAGCAATTATTTATTTATGTATTGATAAAAAACAAGGAGAAAGATTTGCCTTTAATCTATTATTTAGTATAGGTTTAAATGGATTAATAAAAGGAATAATAGATAGACCAAGACCATATGAAAAATATAGTGATATAACTCCTAAAAATTCTTTTTTAGGTAAAACACATACAGGGGCGAGCTTCCCTAGCGGACATACTCAATCAGCTTCTACGTTTTTTTATACAGGAGCAAGTATAATTAAGAAAAATTATTTATATGTTGTTGCTACTATATTAGTAAGCTTGGTTGCTATATCTAGACTTTATATGGGAGTTCATTATTTTACAGATGTACTTGTAGGTTTTTTATTAGGTGGAATAATTGTTTTTATTTCAAATATAATATTCGACAAATTTTATGATAAAAAATATTTATTATATACTATATTTGGAATTGTTTTGGTTAGTTTATCTTTCTTAGTTAAAGAAAGAACAATAAGTGATTACATAAAAACAATTGGTATTTATTTTGGATTTATTTTTGGGACATATATTGAAAATAAATATATAAATTTAAAAATGCCTAAATCAGTTTTTAAAAAAGTATTAAGAATTATTATAGGAGCATTAATAATAGGAGTTATTTATATTGGATTAAAATTAATTCCAATAAATTTAATTATATATGATGGAATAAGATATTTTATTGTTGGTTTTTCATGTTTTACATTATTACCAATAATATTAAAGAAAATAAATTTTTGAGGTGAAATTTTATGATTGATATTAAAGAAATTGAATTTAAAGTAAAAGCTGTAATTGAAAAAATTAGACCTTATTTAATTAAAGATGGTGGGGATGTAGAATTTGTTAAGTATGAACAAGGAATAGTTTATGTTAAAATGCTTGGAGCATGTATGGGATGTGTGAGTTTAGACGAAACATTAAAAGATGGGTTAGAAGCTATGCTTTTAGAATATGTGCCTGGTGTTGTTGAAGTAAGAAATGTGGGGGAAGAAAATGATTAAATTAAATGATACTTATTTAAAAAAGTTTATTACTTTAGAAGAATATAATAATTCATATAATAAAGCCTTAGAAAGTTTAGAAGTTTTGGAATCAAAAAAAGGATTAGGGAATGATTTTTTAGGATGGTTAGATTTACCAATTAATTATGATAAAATAGAATTTGATCGCATGATTAAGCTTGCAGAAAAAATTAATAAAGATGGCGACGTTTTATTAGTTATTGGTATAGGTGGGTCATATTTAGGTGCAAAAGCTGGACTTGAAATGCTTGATAATTATTTTTCAAAAAAAGGTATTGAAGTTATCTTTGTTGGAAATCAATTATCTTCAACTTATATTACTGAATTATTAGAATATTTAGATAATAAAAGTGTATATGTTAATGTAATATCCAAAAGTGGAACAACCTTAGAACCTGCAATTGCCTTTCGCTTTATTAAACAATATATGGAAAAAAGATATGGCGATGAAGCAAGTAAAAGAATAATAGCAACAACAGATAAAGAAAAAGGTGCTTTAAAAAATCTAGCAAACAAAATGAATTATGAAACATTTATTGTACCTGATAATATTGGAGGAAGATATAGTGTTTTAACTCCTGTTGGTTTATTAGTTTTAGCTATTAAGGGATATGATATTAATAAAATTATGGAAGGTGCAAAAAAAGCATATTATGATACTTTAGACAAAAATAGTGATTGTTTAAAATATGCATGTTATAGAAATATTTTATATAAAAAAGGTTATAAAATTGAAATGCTTGTTAATTATGAACCTTGTTTATTATATTTTCAAGAATGGTGGAAACAATTATATGGTGAATCAGAAGGAAAAGATCATCTAGGAATTTTTCCAGCATCAGCTTCATTTTCAACTGATTTACATTCATTAGGTCAATATATTCAAGATGGAGAAAGAATAATATTTGAAACTGTTTTAAATATTATTTCACCTAAATTAAATGTAAATGTTCCTTATGATAGTATTAATTTAGATGGTTTAAATTTTTTAGATGAAAAAAATGTTGATTTTGTAAATAAAATGGCATTAAAAGGAACAACTATAGCTCATGTTGAAGGTGGAGTTCCTAATATTATTTTAGATATTGAAAATATTAATGAATATAGTTTTGGATATATGGTATATTTCTTTATGAAAGCATGTGGAATTAGTGCTTATATGTTAGGAGTTAATCCATTTAATCAACCTGGTGTAGAAGATTATAAGAAAAATATGTTTGCATTATTAGGTAAACCAGGATATGAGGATATATTAAAAAAATTAATTAAATAAAAACTTCTTGATTGAAGTTTTTTATTTTTAATTTTTTCATATAATTTAAAAAAGGGGAATATATGAAAAAATTACTTATAATCAATATATTATTAATTTGCTTAATTTTTTTAAAATATTTTAATGTAAAAGCTTTTTTTATTCAATATAAAATATTTATTGATCCTGGCCATGGTGGATTTGATGGTGGAGCTTCATATAATAATATAAATGAAAAAGATTTAAATTTAGAAATATCTTTATTATTAAAGGATTTATTAGTTAAAAACAATTTTGTAGTTGAATTAAGTAGAACAACTGATATAAGTTTATCTAATAAAAAAAGCGAAGACATAAAAAAAAGAGTTGAATTAATTAATAAATCTAAATCTAATATTTATTTATCAATACATATTAATAGTGAAACTAATAATATATATAAAGGCTCACAAGTGTTTTATTATAATTCGTATATAGAAAATAAAAATCTTGCATATAGTATTCAAGAATCATTAAAAAATTCATTAAATAATACCTTAAGAAAATCTAAAGAAATTAAAAGTATTTATATATTAAAGTATGCATTAATTCCTGGATGTTTAATTGAATGTGGATTTTTGTCAAATGATTTAGAAAGAAATTTATTAATTGATAAAAAATATCAAGAAAAATTAGTAAGTGCTATATATTTAGGTATACTAAATTATTTAAATTTATGATATAATAATAACTCAAGGTGAGAATTATGGTATATTATACAAATAATAAAGAAGAAACAATTAAATTAGGAGAATTTATTGGTAAAAGATTAAATAAAGGAGATACTTTATTACTATCAGGTGATTTGGGTGCTGGTAAAACAACTTTTACTAAAGGAATTGGAAATGCTTTAAATATTAAAAGAATAATTAATAGTCCGACTTTTACTATTTTTAAGAGTTATAATGGAGATATTAATTTATATCATTTTGATTTTTATAGATTAGGTGAAAATTCATATGATTTTATGATTGAAGAATATTTAGATAATGACGGAATAACTGTAATTGAATGGCCTAGTTGTTATAACGAAATAATTAAAAATGAATATATTTTAATTGAAATTACAAGAATTGATAATGAAAAAAGAAAATTTGTAATTTCAAGTAAAGGTAAAAAATATGATAGAATAATGGGTGATTTAAATGAATTTAATTTTAGATAGTGCAACTAAGTACATATATGTTGCAATTGGTACAGATGAAAAGTTAATTGATTATAAATTAGAATGTGGCATTAAAAATCATAGTACAAGAGTATTAGTATTAATTGATGAATTATTAAAAGAAAATAATTTAACAAAAAATGATTTAACATGTTTAATCTGTGGTATTGGTCCTGGTAGTTATACAGGAGAAAGAGTAAGTTGCGGAGTTTTAAAAACGATGTCTTATGTTTTAAATATTCCATTAAAAAAAATAAGTACCTTATTTTTAATGCAAAGTGGTTATAGTGGAAAAAATAAAGTAATGATTGATGCTAGAAGAGATAATTATTTTAGTGCAATATATGAAAATAATGAGGTTATATTAGAAGAAAAATTAAGAAATATAGAAGAATTAAATAATTTAGATGGAAAAGTTATTTTAGAAGATGATTATAAAGTAGATTATTTGAGCGTTATAAAAAATGCTACAACTGTTGATGATGTATTTTTATTAGAACCAAATTATTTAAAAGATTAGGGGATAAAATGACAAGAATAAGAAAAATGAATGTTTTTGATATTGAAGAAGTTGTAAAACAAGAGTTAAGAGTATTTAATAGCACATTAGGTTTTCAAATGTTATATAATGAATTAACCACTAATAAATTTGCTAAATATTTTATTTTAGAAGAAGATGATTTTATAATTGGATATATCGGAACATGGATGGCAAGTCCTAATGGGCAAATTATAAATTTTTATATTATTCCTGAATATCAAGGAAAAGGATATGGGAAATTATTTTTAAGTAATATATTAGAAGAATTTAAAATTAATAATATTGAAGTTATTAGTTTAGAAGTAAGATTATCAAATATTAGAGCACAAAATTTATATGAAAAATTAGGTTTTAAAAAAGGATTAATTAGAAAAAATTATTATCCTGATAATGAAGATGCGATAATAATGATTAAGTACAATTAGGAGTGGTTTTATGATTATTTTAGCAATTGAATCATCATGTGATGAAACAAGTATTGCAGTTTTAAAAGATGGAAAATTATTAAGTAATGTTGTGCACACTCAGATTAAAACTCATGAAAAATTTGGTGGTGTAGTTCCTGAAATTGCAAGTAGAGAACATGTATCATTAATAACATTAGTATTAGATAAAGCTATTAAAGATGCAAATATTAAATTAGAGGATATTGATTATATAGCAGTTACTGAAGGACCAGGTTTAGTTGGTTCATTATTAGTAGGAATAAATGTAGCATCTACATTAGCTTTTTGCTTAGATAAACCATTAATTGGTGTAAATCATATGGCAGGACATATATATGCTAATTGGCTTGAAAATGATATTAAATTTCCTTTATTATGCTTAGTTATAAGTGGAGGTCATACTGAACTTGTATTAATGGAAGATCATTTAAATTTTAAGGTTTTAGGTGAAACTTTAGATGATGCAGTAGGAGAAGCATATGATAAAGTAGCAAGAGTTATTAATATTGGTTATCCAGGTGGTCCTATTGTTGATAAATATGCTCATTTGGGGAAAGAACATTATAAATTACCTAAAGTTTATTTAAATAAGAATGAATATAATTTTAGTTTTTCGGGATTAAAAAGTGCAGTAATTAATTTAGCTCATAATTTAAAACAAAGAAATGAAGAAGTTGATGCATATGATTTATGTTATGCATTTCAAAATAGTGTTACAGATGTTTTAGTTAATAAAACAATTAATGCAATGAATGAATTTAATGTTAAAAATGTACTTCTTGCAGGAGGAGTTGCAGCAAATCAAGGTTTAAGGGATAAATTTAAAGAAAAAAATATTAATATTATTTATCCTAGTATTAAATATTGTACAGATAATGCTGCAATGATTGCAATGTGTGCATATTATCAAGTATTAAATAATATTGGTAAAAGGGATATAAGTATGAATGCAAATCCATCTTTAGATTTATAGAGGTGAAATAAATGTTTAAATTTTTGTTTAAATTATTATTATTAATAATAGTTATTTTAGGTGTATTCTTAGCTTTAATTTATAAAAAAGATACTAATAGTGTTATAGTAAACGAAATTGATATTAAAAATTATTTTTGTGATAATTTAAATTCTGAATTAGATTTAGTTAGTAATAATCAAAAAAATGACGTTGAAATTGTTATTGATGAAAACATTTTAACTGATATTTTAAATAATGCTTTTAATCAGATCAGATTTAATGATGAATATTTTAGTTTTAATAAAATATATGCTAAAATTGATAATGAAATTATAAGATTATTTGTTGAAAGTAAAACTAATAAATATATATCTTTTTATACAGTGCTTAATTTAAATATGAAATTAGATATTGATAATAATTTGAATTTAAAATTAGAATATGAAACATCTAAATTAGGACATATTTCTTTAAATAAAAGTTTTTTAAAAAAAATATTATCTTATACAAAAATTGAAAATGAATATTTTAATTTAAATGAATTAATATTAAATCTAAATTTATATGATTATTTAAAAGATTATATTAATGCTGAATATATGAATATTATTAAGGATTTAAATTTATTATCATTTAATGTTAATAATAATATTTGTATTAAACTAAATGTAAGTAATATAGAAGATGAAACATGCAATTTAAAGCCATATTTAAATAATGCATTTGAATATCAAAGTAATTTTAAAAATCAGGTTGTAAAGTATTTGATTAGTAATTTAAAAGATAAAACATATTTTGAATTTGATGAAATAGAGTTTAATCAACTTTTATATTTTGAATTATTTGATAAATTAGAGTATAATAAAAATATTGATATTAATGGCATTAATCATAAATTCATGCTTTATAGTATTGATTTTGATTTTTATAGTGATTATCAGATAATTAATTTAATTTTTAAATTTGATAATATTAAGATTTTAATTAGAATGAATTCAAATTTAAAAACATTTAAAATAGATGATATAAATTATTTAGGTTTTGAATTTAATAAAATTATAATTAAAGATAAAAACATTGATATTAACACATTTAATAAATTATTTAACAATTTTGAATCAGATATTTTTAAAATAGATAATAATATGTTATATTTTAGTTATGAGACATTAGAAGATTTAATTTCAAATGACGTATCTATTTTAAATATTATGTATAAAGATGCTAAAATTATTTTAGATTTAAAATATGCTGATTCATTAATTCTTGATGATTTAACATCGATTATAAAAGATGAATTGATTAATTTTGAAATAAATATTAATGATGATTCTTTTAATGAATCATTAAATAATTTAAAACAATCAATTGATTCTAATATAAATATAAATGAATCTATTGATGAATTTATATTAGAACTTGATAAATTAGAAAATAATAAAAAAGAAGAAGTAATTAATGAATTATTTAATAATTTAGATGAAGATAAATTGAATAGTTTATTTAGTAATTTAGGAGGAAAATAAAATGGACTCAAATTTTATAAAAACAATAATGGAACAAGATTTAAAAAATGGTAAAGTTGAAAAAATAATAACTCGTTTTCCACCAGAACCTAACGCATATTTACATATTGGACATGCAAGAGCAATTATAACAAATTTTGAATTAGCTAAAGATTTTAATGGATATACAAATTTAAGATTTGATGATACAAATCCAGTTAAAGAAGATAAAGAGTTTGTTGATGGAATAATTTCTGATATAAAATGGTTAGGATATGAACCTAAAAATGTTTATTACGGTAGCGATTATTTTGAAAGAACTTTTGAAAAAGCAATTTTATTAATTAAAAAAGGATTAGCGTATGTTGATGATTTATCTCCAAGTGAAGTTTCAAAATATCGTGGAACACTAACAACACCAGGAATTGATTCTCCTTATCGAAATAGAAGTGTTAGTGAAAATTTAAAATTATTTATGGAAATGAAAGATGGGAAATATCAAAATGGTGAAAAAATATTAAGAGCTAAAATTGATATGGCAAGTCCTAATATAAATATGAGAGATCCTGCATTATATCGTATAATTCATATTAATCATCATAAAACTGGAAATAAATGGTGTATTTATCCAATGTATGATTTTGCTCACCCATTACAAGATTCATTTGAAGGAATTACTCATTCATTATGTTCATTAGAATATGATAATCACCGTCCTTTATATGATTGGGTAATAGAAAATTGTGAATGTGAACATATTTCCCATCAATATGAATTTGGAAGATTAAATATAAGTAATACAATTATGTCAAAAAGATATTTAAAAGAATTAGTTGATAAAAAAATTGTAAGTGATTATGATGATCCTAGAATGCCTACTTTAGTTGGTTTAAGAAGAAGAGGAGTTACAGCTAATGCTATAAAGAATTTTATTCTTTCTGCAGGATTATCAAGAGTTAATTCAACTATTGAATCAGAAATGCTTGAAGAAGCTATTAGAAATGATTTGAAATTAAAAGTAGCAAGAAAAATGGGAGTTATAAAACCATTAAAGGTTACAATAACTAATTATCCTGATAATGAAATTGAATATTTAGAAGTAGAAAATAATTCAGAATGTGAAGACTTAGGGAAAAGAAAAATTGCTTTTTCAAAACATTTATATATTGAACAAGATGATTTTGTTTTAGAAAAACCAAATAAAAAATGGAAGAGATTAGCATTAGGATTAGAAGTCAGATTATATGGAGCATATTTTATAAAATGTAATGATGTTGTTAGAGATAATAATGGTAATATTGTTGAATTATTATGTACATATGATCCTATTACAAAAAGTAATACAGGATTTAATGAAAGAAAGCCTAATGGCACAATTCATTTTGTTGAAGCCACAACTTCATTAAATGCAGAATTTAGAATTATTCACTCATTATTATTACCTGATAGTGATGAAAATTTAGAATTAACTGAAAGAATTAATCCAAATAGTTTAGAAGTACATCATGGATTTGTTGAAAAATCTTTTAGCGATGCTAAAGTTTCTGATTCATTCCAATTATTAAGAAATGGATATTATACAGTTGATAAAGATTCAACACCAAGTCTTATTGTATTAAATGAAACAGCATCATTAAAATCTTCTTTTAATAAATAAAAATACTTATTAAAAAGTATTTTTTTTTGAATAAAAAAAGTTTACCAAGCGGTAAACTTTTTAATATATTATAATAATTATTTACTTAATTCACGAGCTAGTTTAGGTGAGAATAATGAAACCCAATTGCTGTATGGATTATTTTTATTTTCAGCACCAAAATAACTATATGAATCTAAATTTCTAATGTTAATTTGAAGTAATTCTAAGTAATTATTATAAGTAGTATCATCAAATGATCCAAGAGAATCAATATAATTATATAATAATAACATTTTATTGTTTGTTCCTACATATATATCATAAATTGGATCAAAATATGTTTCCATAGCTGTAATTAATGCTTGTGGCATATTTTCAATTCCATCAGAATAATTAACTTCATAGAAGAATAATTTTATTTGTTCTGCAGAAGCATATTCTAAATCGTTATAAATTGAAATATTTTTACCATCATAAATAATATTACTATATGAATTATTTTTATCATCTTGTTCTTGATATTTAAAACTTGAATTTAATGTTTGACTTGTAACATATAATAATCTTAAACCATTTTCATCTAAGATACTATTATTAATATCATCAAGTAATTGATCACCAATTACATCTTTATTTAAATTGTAATTGTTAACTAATTTATAAACATTTGCGATAAATTCATTTGTATATGTTCCAGGAGTATTTAAAGTTTGGTTTGTAACATCACCAATAGATTCTGTTTTAATTAATAAACCATCTTTTTTGTATTTCCACCAAGTACATGCTGCTTGAGTTTCACTTGATAAATCTTCTTTACAAATGTTTGAGTTACCACTTGATACTCTTGGATCAATTCTTGGAGCGTTATTATATTCTTTAATTAAACTTGATAAGTAATCACTATGACTTGAATTAGATTTACTAACTTTTTCTTGAATTAATTGAAGTAATTCTTGAGCTTCATTATTTAATGCAGCAAGATCACTTTCAGTTAATCCTAAATCTTTTAATCCATCTTCTAGGTTAGTTGGATTATCAACTAATGTATCTTCATCTAAATCGTAATAGATTGTTAAGGCTGAAACATTGATTGTATAAGTTAAATCATAATATTTTTTAGCAATTTCAGCAAGTGAATTATAAATATAATCATCTTTTTTAGTATTTGCTTTTTCATTATCTAATAATTGATTATACATTAATTCACCTTGAGTTTCATAATCTTCATATAATAATTCAGCTATTTTAGAAGGAATATAGAAATTTTCAATTGCTTCTTGGTTTGAATTTGCTTTAAAATAAATTTTTAAGAATGATTCTCTACCCATTGATGCTGGTAAACCATAATATGAGAAGTAGTCAGCACTAAAGTTTTGAATAATTATTTTAAATGTTTCTTTATATTCTTTAATATCTTCATCTGTAATTTCATCCATGTATTTAGATTCTTTAAATAATTTGTTTGTTAATAGGTCAAATCCACAGATTGTTCCATATCTTGATTCTAAAATATTATAGAAATCTAAAACAGATATTGTACTTGTAAATCCGTCATATGATATTTTTAAAACATCTGTTTTTGATGTATCATTTGATTTTTTGAAATCACTATTAGATAAAGAATATAATAATTCAACTGTTGGATCATAGATTGTTAATGAAACTTCACTTAATAATTCAGTTTCTTTGTTTGTGATATATGATTCAGTAAAATCTTCTTTTTCTAATTCGCTTATTACTTTTTCTTTATATGTAATTTCTTGAGCAACACCATCTTCATCTACATATTTATCTGTTAATTCTTTTTTAGTATGATCTTGTAATTTAAATGCTAAATAATATTCATTTGTTCCTGTTGATTTAGGACTTGGTGTATATTGAATAATACTTGATGCGATTTCTTCTTTATCGATTGTTGCTGTTAATGTACCATAAATGTAACTTCTAACAGTAGAACCATATTTTTCTAAGTCTTGGTATGAATATGTAAAACGATCATTATATTTTTCTAATAATAAATCTGTCATTTCGTTTACTTTTTCAATTTCATCGATACCTTTTTGTTCTTTAATTAATTTTAAATCATTTACTAAATTTGAATCTAAAGCTTTATATCCGTAAACACCATTATAAATGTTTATGAATTCAAATAAAACTTCAGAAGTAGTTAATTTAGGGTTTGAATATGAATCGTCAGTAGCACTTGATGAAACTTTTGGATTGAAGTTTGTTGTTTCTTCTTCATAATGTTGTTTCTTTTGTTCTGCTGTACATTCACCTTCACATTTTAATGCAGGAACTGGATACCAGAAGTTGTTATATTGATAAACACCATCATATGTTAATCCACCTTCTCTAACAAAATTGTTAGCTGCAATTAATCTTAAAGCATTTTTAGCTTCACTTTCACTAGAAAATTTAATGATAATTACTTTGACATCACCTGTATTTTGATAATTTTCTTCAAAATATTCAGCGATATCATCATCTTCAATTTCATTATCTGATTCTTCTAAATCTTTTTGATATTCATCAAAAGCATATAACGTTTTAGCAAGTTCTAATTTGTATCTATCTAATACATCTTTATTGTTCATTACTGCTTCATATGTTGGTTCAACTTTTATACCATAACTATAAATTGAATCAACAAATTGTTGTAATTTAGAAACTTGTGTTTCATATGCTAATTCTTCATATTCTTCATATGTTTTAACTTCAAATACTGCTGTTCTAACTAATTGATTTAAAGCTTCTTTATATGTTAAAGTTTCATCATGTGGAACAGTTTCATTTGTATTAAGTTTTTCATCGATTAAATCGATATATTTTTTATAAGCAACTTTTTTCATTTCTTCTTTAACGATAGAAGGAGCATAGAATGTAAAGTCACTTCTTTGAACTAATAATGCTTCATATAACTCTTTTTTTGTTATTTCAATTTTATCTCCATTTGTTTTAGTGTAAGTAAGATAAGTACCTTCTAAACCATTTTGAGGAGATTTTTTAGTTTTTGCACATGAGGAGATTAATAATGAAATTAAAATGATTAAAACGATAATTCCAAAAATGATAGTTCCTCTAATCAAAAAATCTTTTTTCTTCATTTTGTAACCTCCTTATTAATTAAATAATGTTTGGAACCAATTACTATAAGGATTATTTATATAATCAATTCCTACATAAGAATAATCTTGAAATTGTCTTTTTGCTATTTCGATAGTTTTATTAAATGTTTCTAAAGAATTAGCGTTTGTATATTCAAAATTATCAATATAACAATTTAAAATGAATAATTGATTTTCATCGCTTGTATATTTTTCATAGATTTCTCCAAAGAATGTTTCAATTGTTGATTTAACATTGATTTTTTTACCATCATCATTTGTTTTAGTTGCTGGTAAGTTTTCGATACCTGTTGAATAATCTTTTTCTCTTAAATAAATTTCAATTTGATTTGCACTTGGATAATCATTATTACTATAAGCGTTTAATGAATCTTGTCTTCCTTCATATGTGATTTCACTATATGTTTTTTTACTATCCATACTTTCTGTATAATTAGCAGAAGTATTTAATGTTTGTTCTGTAACAAAAATTAAATGGAATCCGAATGAAGAAATTAATAAGTCATCATAAGATGTAACATTTCCTTTTTCACTATCAACATAAGCATTATATTTTCCTAATGTTTCAGCTTCTAAATCTAAATTCATATTAGCAAGTTCAACTACTCTACTAGCAAATTTAGAATCATAACTTAATACGCTTGTATTTGTTATTTCACCTAATGATTCTTTTTTAAGTTTTAAACCTAATTTATGGAATTTAGACCATTCATCATTAGAATAGCGGTTAGAACTATTATATGAATTTATAATATAATCTAATGTTGAATCATAGCTTGATACTACTTCAGATTCACCATTTGATGTTAAGTTATTATATACTTTAGTCATTAATTCAACTATTGCTTCTTTGAATTTTTCTTGTGATGCTTCATCTAATGTTTCTAGGAATTTTTCTGGATCGTATGTTGAATCAGAATCTTCATAGTCGATATAAATTAAGAAATGGAAACAATTAATACTAAAAGTATTGTTATATAAATCTTTTGTAACATTTTCAAATTTCTCATAAACATTATCTAATAATTCATAATCTTTTAATAATAATTCAAGAGCACGATTTGTTTGGTAATAGTTATCTAAAATTTCTTGTTTAGAGTTTTGATTGAAATAAAATTTATAAAAATCTTTTTCAGTTGTTGTACTTGGAATACCAATTGATGCATAATTTCCATTTTTATAATTAGAAATTATTGTTTCTAAATCTGATTTATATTGTTTTTTCTCAGTTTCAGTAACTTCATTAAAGTATTTAGAATCTTTTAAAATTTTATTTGCTAATACATCATAAGCAGTAGTTGCTCCATAAGCATTTTCAAGTTTATTATAAAATTCTAAAACAGAAATTGTTTTATCATTTACTTTACAAATGTTTTCAGTACTTGTTGCTTTTGAACGATTAAAGAATGTATTAAGTGTTGAATATGCTAATTCTAAATATGGATCATATATAGTAATATCAGCATTATCTTTTAAGTATTCGTTTACTTTTTCATTTATATAAGTAGTAGTTAATTTAGATATTCTATATTTTTGTAAAATTAATGTATTTAAATCAGGATATTCAGCTAATTTTTCTTCATATGTTTTAGTTAATGTATCTTCTAATTTGAAAATTACATAATAATTTGATGAATATGATAATGAATTTTCATTGAAGTATTTATTATCTTTACAGCTTAATTCATCTGTTATATAACTTTGAACATTAGAATTTAATGCACTAAATTCAGTTTTTGAATATGTTAATATTTCTTCATTATTATTTAATAAATAAGAAATAGCATCTTCAAGTGAATTTTGTGATTGATATTTAATAGTAGTACGATATTCACCATAAAAATTGTTATATAATTTCACAAAATTTTCTAAAGTTTCTAAATTTGAATTACCGTATAAATTTTCTGTTGCCTTTTTGTATTCATCTAAACTTGAAAATTTAATTAAAATTAATTTATTTTCAGTAGAATTTTTTAAATTACTATCAAAATATGTTTCATAATCTTCAGATTCATCAAAATAATTTGTATTATCTTCATCTTTTATATCTTCTGTTAATGATCTTTCAGCAATATTGTATTTTGCTCTTTCAATGAAAAATTCTGTTAATAAACTAGATTTTTCAGCAGCTTCTACAATTGTTTCTTCATTTTTGTTGAATGATAAAACAATACCTTCATTAAATAATGAATCAATATATTTTTGCTCTAAAGATTCTTTTTGAAAGTCAGCTAGGCTATTAATTTTTTCTTCGCTTGTTAAAGTGTAACAAGCATAATTAATATTTTTCTTAAATAAATCTTTTAAGTATTCTTGCTCAGTTTGATTTTCTTCTAAATCATAATAAGTAGAGCCATTAATTTTTCCTTCATAAATATCTTTTACATTTTGAATTTCATCTTTTAAGGCAATTTCAAGAATCATTTCATTTAAAAAAGATAATGAAGTAAATCCAGAACTAGTACGCGATAATTTTAATGCGTCATATAATTCTTTTTCAGTTACTTGGTATAAAACATTGTTTTTCGTAGCTTGTAAATATACATTATTATCAGTTAAATTACCGTAAGGGGTATTTTTACTTATTTTTGTAGATTTACAACCAAATAAACATGTTAAACCAATAACAAGTGCTAATGTCATTAGCGGTTTTAAATATCTTTTCATAATATTGCTCCTTTGTTATATATAATTTAACATTATATATATTATCATGTATAGACATTTAAAACAATTAAAAAAAATAAAAAAATGTGTGAAATAATGTGAAAAATAGGCATTTGTAATAAATTAAAATAAATAATTTGAATATTATAAAGCAAGGAGGTATAAAAATGAAAAATAATAATCAATCTTCTGGTGCTTATGCATTAATACTTGTATTATTTATTTTAATAGTAATTATTGGTGCTGCATGGTTTACTAATTAAAAACAACTTTTTGTTGTTTTTTATTTTATTTACGCTATTTTTTGTTTAAAATATAATTTATAAAAATGATTGGAAAAATAAAAAAATGTGGTATAATTATTTTTGAGGTTGTTATATGAAAATTAGTGTGTTAGGTAGTGGATCAAAAGGTAATTCCACAATAATTGATTTTGATGGATATAAAATTGTAATTGATATTGGTTTTTCTTATAAAGCATTTTTAGAAAAAAGCAAATTATTAAATTATGAAATTAATGATATTAAAAATTTGTTTATTACCCATGAACATAGTGATCATATTTTAGGGGTAAAAACATTTTTAAGTAAAAATAAATCATGTATATTAAATACTAGCTTAGGAACATTTAAATATCTTTTAAATCATGAATTTATAAATGAAATTCCAAATGAGTGTATTTTAAAATATATGGAAAAAGTTACATTTGGTAATTTTAGTGTTATTCCTTTTTTTATTTCTCATGATGCAAATGAACCTATGGGATACATGTTTTACTATGAAAATAAAAAAATTGTTTATTTAACAGATTGTGGTTATGTAAGCTATGATTTATTAGAATTATTAAAGGGTGCTGATTGTTATATTTTCGAGGCTAATCATGATCCTGAACTTTTATTATTAAGTAATAGACCATTTTATTTAAAACAAAGAATATTAGGTGATAGAGGACATTTATCTAATCAAGATAGTGCGATTGTTTTGTCTAAACTCATTACAGATAATACAAAAGAAATAATTTTAGCGCATTTATCACAAGAATGTAATACCGAAGATATTTGTATTAATACTTTTTTAGATACATTTAAGCATTATAATATTGATATAAAAAATATTAATATTAGATTGGCTAATCAATTTAATCCGGTTGAGGTTATTTTATGAGAATAGTAGCAGTTGGAAGTATAAAAGATAAAGAAACATCGTTTTTAATTAATAATTATAAAAAAATGATATCAAAATATACGGATATAGAAATTATTGAAGTTAAAGATGAATTAATTAAAAACGAAAATAAATTAAGTAAAAAAGATATAGAAGAAATATTAAATAAAGAAGCAAATAATATTTTAAAAAATATTAATGGATATTATGTTATTACTCTTGAAATTGAAGGTAATGAATTAGACAGTATTGAATTTAAAGAAAAATTAGTTAAAATAGAAACTTATCAAAATAAAAAAATATGTTTTGTTATAGGTGGAAGTTACGGTTTAGCAAATAAAATTAAAGAAAAAAGTGATTATAAACTTTCTTTTTCAAAAATGACTTTTCCGCATAATTTAATGAGAATTATATTATTAGAACAAATTTTTAGAGCATATAAAATTAGAAATAATGAAACATATCATAAATAAAAAAATAAAAATTAGCACTTTCATATTGACAGTGCTAATTTTTTTGATATAATTATGGCATAGGAGGAAAAATTATGGAAGAAACAAAAGAATTTAAAACCGAAACAAAGCGTTTGCTTGATTTAATGATTAATTCTATTTATACAAACAAAGAAATATTTTTAAGAGAGCTTATTTCAAATGCATCTGATGCAACTGATAAGTATTATTATTTAACTTTAGTAGATAAAAATATCGAATCAAATGATACTTATCAAATTTTAATTGAAGTAGATAAAGATTTAAGAACAATCCAAATTACTGATGAAGGAATTGGTATGACTTATGATGAGGTTGTTAATAATTTAGGTACAGTAGCAAAAAGTGGTTCATTAGAATTTTTAAATAATTTAAGTAAAGTAGATGAAGATAAAAAACAAAATTTAGATATAATCGGGCAATTTGGAGTTGGATTTTATTCGGCATTTATGGTCGCTGAAAAAGTTGTAGTTGAAACAAAATCTCCGAACTCTGAAAAAGGATATAGATTTGAATCGCTTGGTCTTGATACATATAATATTTCTGAAATTGAAAAGAGTAATCATGGAACAAAAATAACATTATATTTAAGAAAAAATACTGAAGATGACGATTATGATGTATTTTTAAATGAATATCATTTATCAAATTTAGTAAAAAAATATTCAGATTATATCAGATATCCTATTAAAATGTATTTAGAAAAAGAAGTAGAAGTTAAAGGTGAAAATGACGAAGTAAAATATGAAAAAGAAATTGAATTAGAAACTTTAAATTCTATGATTCCATTATGGAAGAAAAATAAAAGTGAAGTAAAAGATGAAGATTTAAATGAATTTTATAAAAATAAATTTAATGATTATCAAGATCCATTAATTAATATGTTTATTAAAGTAGAAGGTAATCAAACATATAATTCATTATTATTTATTCCTAAAGAGCCTGCTTATAATTTGTATTCTGAAAAGTATGAAAAAGGATTACAATTATATACTAAAGGTGTATTCATCATGGATAAATGTAAGGAATTAATTCCTGATTATTTAAGATTTGTAAGAGGATTAGTTGATTCAAGTGATTTATCACTTAATATTTCTAGAGAAATATTACAACATGATCGTCAATTACAAAAAATCGCATCTAATATTGAAAAGAAAATTTTAAATGAATTACAAAGATTATTAAAAAATGAAAAAGAAAAATATCTTGAATTTTATAAATCATATGGAATTAATTTAAAATATGGTGTTTATGATAATTTTGGAGAAAAGAAAGATTTATTAAAAGATTTATTATTATTTAATACATTAAATGAAGAAAATATGGTTTCATTTAAAGAAATAGTAAGTAAAATGCCTGAAAATCAAAAAGAAATTTATTATGCATCAGGAAAAAATAAGCAACAAGTATTAGCTTTACCTCAATTAGATTTACTTAAAAAGCAAGGATTTGATTGTTTAATTTTAACAGATGATGTTGATGAATTTATGATGAATGTTTTAAGAGAATATGATGGTAAACAAATAAAATCAATTAATCAAGGAGATTTAAATTTAATTTCTGAAGAAGAAAAAAATGAAATTAAAGAAATAAGAGAAACAAAAAAACCATTAATTGATAAATTAAAAGAATTATTAAAAGATGATGTTAATGACGTAGTTATTTCAGAAAGATTAATAGATAGTCCTGTTTGTCTTGTAAGTGGAGAAGGTATTTCTTTTGAAATGGAAAAAGTATTAGCTCAAATGCCAAATAATAATGATTTAAAAGCTAATAGAATCTTAGAATTAAATTGTCATCATGATTTGTTTAAAGCAATAGAAAAAGTTTATGAATTAGATGAAAATAAATTAAAAGATTATGCAGATATCTTATATAATCAAGCATTATTAATAGAAGGATTACCTTTAAAAGATCCAGTTGAATTTTCTAATAAAATGGTAAAATTGATGATAGATTCTGTAAAATAGCCTATTTTGGGCTATTTTTTTTATTTTAAAGTGATATAATTATAAATGCGGAGCTAAGGCTGAGAGGTTATTAAGTTAACGACGCATTACCTGATCTAGATAATACTAGCGGAGGGAAAATCGTTTTTTTGGCTTGCTCCTAAAAACATTTTTAGTTTTAAGGAGGAAAATATGAAAAAAGTGTTTAATTTAAGATGCATGAGTGAAATTGCAATTTTTGCGGCAATTGGATTTGTGCTAGATTTTTTGCAAGGAGTAATATCTGACATTATTCCATTTTTTCCACAAGGTGGATCAATTGGAATAGCTATGATAGCTGTATTTATTATGGCTTATAGAAATGGATTTCTTGCAGGATTTTTGACAGGGTTATTAATGGGAATATTAGATTTAATGGATGGATTTTATGCAATTAGTGATACATGGTATAAAGTAATAATGCAAGTTGGTTTTGATTATATAATTTCATATGCTATGTGTGGATTTGCTGGTCTTCTAAAAGGATTTCTTAATAAAAACAAAGATAATAATTTAAAAGCTATATTAATAATATCTTTAGGATGTTTTATTGGAGCATTTTTAAAATTTATGTGTCATTTTTTATCAGGAGTTATATTTTTTCCAAGCAAAAGTGAAAATAAATATATATTCTCTTTAATATATAATGGGTCTTTTATGCTTCCAAGCTTTATTTTGACAACAATTATTTTAGTTTTGGTTTTTATAAAACAAAAAAAATTTTTTGAAAGTGAGTTTTAACATGAAAAAAGGTATATTAATAATATTTGTTTCTATAATGAATATTTTATATAGCTTTGCTAGATTAATTATGTCATTCGATTTAATCACTTATGAAAATAATGGAGGATACAGTATTAAACTTAATAGTGATTATTTAGTTTGGTTTATTACTTTTATATTTGTTTTAATTATAGGAATAAAAATAAAAAAAGAAGAAAAGTAGTTTAATATAAAAAGGAATATAATTTCCTTTTTTTTAAAATATGGTATAATTATTTTATGGAGGAATATCATATTATGAAAGATCGTAAGAAAAAAGCAAAAAAGAATATTAAGAATTTTACTGATGGCTATAAAAGTTTTATTACAAAAGGTAATATAATTGATTTAGCAGTTGGGGTTGTTATTGGTTCTGCTTTTACTGCTATAGTTAATTCTTTAGTATCAAATATTATTACTCCTTTAATTTCTATTTTAACTAAAAACGAACAAATAAACGGTTTAAAAGTAATTATTGAAGGTGTAGAAATTACATATGGCGTTTTTTTAGAATCAGTTATTAATTTTTTTATAATTTCATTTGTGATTTATTTTGTAGTTTTTTATGTAATTAGAAGAAGAAAGACTTTAGCTGATTTTGAAAAACAAGAGCAAGAAGAACTAAAAAAGGAAGAAGAAGCAAAAAAACTTTTAGAAGAAGAAGCCAAGGCTTTAGAAGTTCCTGAAAGTATGGAAGTTGTTTTACTAAAAGAAATAAAAGAATTATTAGAAAGAAGAATTGATGATGAAAAAAAGAATTGATGTTGGATTACTTATTATAAGTATATTTACATTTTTATTTGGATTGATGTTTGTTGTTGTTGATGCATATAAAATTAATAAAGTTATTTTTGGTATTATAGGTATAATATTAGTTATTACTGCAATTCCTGGTTTTTTAGTACCAGTTAGCGAATCTAAAGAAAATAAAGTAACATTTATAAACTCGATTATTTTATTTATAAGTGGTATTTTAATGTTGTTTGATCATAGTAGTGTTTTAAATATTATTTGTGCTATTATATTTATTGTAATACCACTTATAAATTTATTTTATGCTCTTGATAAGAAAAAAAGATTTTTAAATGATTTACCAAAATATATAATAGGAATTTTAGTTTTAATATTATCTATTGATGGAGTTTTAAATATTATTTATACTATTATAGGTATAATATTAATTATTATTAGTTTGATTATTTTTTGTGGTTCATTTTTAGATAATAAAATAATTATTATTAAGAAAAATCATCATAATAAAGATGATATTATAGATGGTAAAGCAGAGGAAGTTAAATAAAAAAGTTATCGTTTGATAACTTTTTTTATTCTACTTGATCTTGTTTTTTATTTTCTTTTTTTCTTTTTTTTTCTTCTATTTCAAATTTTTCTAATTCAATCATATATAAAATTCTTTCAGAAATTAAAATATTAATAAATGCTTCTATTGATAATGAAAAAGCTAGTTGATTAAGTTGTTTAATTTGAGGATTTTTTTGATTTTCAAATAAATCTAGTAATTCTTTTGATTTTAAATTAGCTTTTTCTTGTAGCGTTTTTCTAAAAAAAGAATATTTTTTTTCAATTGGAACTTGATCGTTTTGAAATATATTTTTAATATCTTGGATTGGTAAAACTTGTTTTAAAGAACAAAGAGCAATAATATAGGCAATATGTTCTTTATTATATTTTTTTTGAACTGGGCTTGGAATAACTTGACCTTTAACATAATTATTTATCATTGATGAGGTTAAAATCTTATCAAGACTATTTTTAGAAAAAACATTAGTTATTCTATCTAAATATGTTGTTAATTGTTCCATATATAAATCAATTTCTGGTAATTTATCCCAACTCGGTAAATTTAGTTCTTCTAAATCTTTTAGCCAAGATGTTAAATATTTTTTAATATCCATGTTATAACCTCACTTTTTTAATATTATAACAAATTTTTTGTGTAATTCCAATAAATTTGAGTTAAATATTAGTTTTAATTATGATATAATTAAATGTGTTAAAAAAAGGAGATTTCTATGGAAGAAGCAATTGTTTGTAAAAATATAAGAAAGACATTTAAACTAAGTAAAAAACAAATGAGATTAGATAAAACTAAAAGTAATTTAAAAGTTGCAGTTAATGATTTATCATTTACAACATATAAAGGGGAAATATATGGATTACTTGGCCCAAATGGTGCAGGAAAAACTACGACATTAAGATGTATTTCATCACTTATTAAGCCTGATAAAGGTGAAATTTATATTGATAATTTAAATATAAAAAATGAAATTGAAATAAAACAAAAAATATGTTTTTTAACAAGTGAATTAAAATTAGAAGAAAATTTTACTCCAAATTATGTGTTTGATTTTTTTGCTAAAATAAGAGGTTTAAATGAAACAGAAACTCTAAATCGAAAAAAAGAATTATTTAGTTATTTTGGAATAGATTCATTTTGTGAAATTAAAATTGGAGAATTATCTACTGGAATGAAACAAAAAGTTGCAATTGCTATTTCATTAATTCATGATCCAGAAATAATTATTTATGATGAACCAACAAATGGTCTTGATGTTTTAACCGCAAGAATTGTTACTGATTATTTACTTGAAATGAAAAAAAAGGGAAAAAGTATAATAATTAGTACTCATGTTATGAGCTTAGTTAGTAAATTATGTGATAGAGTTGGAATTATTATAAATGGGAAAGTAATTGTATCAGATACTGTTAATAATTTATTAAATACAGTTGAAAGTCATGATTTAGAAGATGTATTCTTTAATATTTATAAAGAAGTAGTGGGTGAAAATTAATGAAACAAATATTTAATATTGTAAAAAAAGAACTAGATAAAGTTTTTAAAGATAAAAGAACATTGCTTTCTACAGTTTTTCTTCCTGGTATTGTTATATTTTTAATATATGCAGTTATGGGAGTTGCATTTGATTCATCTACAAATCAAGTATATCAAGAAGATAAAGAAATAGTGGTTGTTAATGCGTTTAATGATATTAAAGAAATTGAAAGTATTATTTGTGAACAAAATAATATTAATATTATATATGAAACATCTGATTTTGATTTAGATGAATATATTTTAAAAATTAAAGATGGAAAAATTGATGGATTAGTTGTTTATGATATTGATTTTTTAGATAATGTTAATAATTTTATTTTAAATAAAGATGAATTAAAAGCCAATGTTGATTTATATTTTGATACTACAAAATCAAAATCAAATCTATGTTATACATTATATAAAAGTATATTAAGTACTTATCAAATAAAACTTCAAGGTGGAGTAAGTAATTATTTTAATCAAACATTAAAAAAAGATGAAATCGTTGATGAAAAAAAGGAATATGCTTTACAATTAAGTATGATTGTTCCAATGTTAATAATAACATTTGTTTTTGCAGGAGCAATGAGTGTTAGTGGAGATATTGTAGCTGGTGAAAAAGAGCGTGGAACAATTGCTACATTATTTATGGCTCCAATCAAGAAGAAATATATAATAATTGGGAAAATAATTGCAACTTCAATTATTACAATATGTTGTGCAATAAGCTCATTTATTGGTATAGTTGCGTCATTACCTTTTGCAAGTGGATTATTTAGTATTAATGGCATTAGTTATGATTTTTTTGATTATTTATCGTTATTACTATTAGTTATAAGTATTAGCCTTGTTGCTGTTAGTTTATTGATGATATTATCTACAATTGCTAAAAATACTAAAGAAGCTAGTATGTTTTCAATGCCAATTTATATTATTGCAATTAGTGTATCAATGTTTAGTATGTTTGTTGATGGTATTCCAAGTAATATGTTTTATTATTTAATACCAATATATAATGTATCTCTTGGTATAAAAGGTGTTTTAATAAATAGTTTAGGAATTATTAATTTATTATTAATACTTTTTATTAATACTTTATTTTTTATAATTTCAACATTTGTTATAACAAAATTATTTGAAAGTGAAAGGATTATGTATGCGAAGTAAAAAAATAATTTTAATTTCACTTGGATGTGAAAAAAATTTAGTTGATAGTGAAATGATTTTAGGGTTTTTTAATAAAAATGATTTTAAAATTGTGAGTGATATTAATAAATCTGATGTAATAGTTGTTAATACATGTGGATTTATTGAGTCAGCTAAAAAAGAAGCAATTGATACTATTTTAAATGTTATTGAATATAAAAAAAGAGGGAAAAAGATTGTTGTTACAGGATGCTTAGTAGAAAGATATTTAGAGGATTTAAAAAAGGAAATACCAGAAGTTGATTTATGGATTCCAATTAGAGACTATTTTTTATTTGGTGAAAAATTAAAATCATTATTTAATAAAGTAGACGAATGTGGTTTAAAAATGAGCGATAGAATAATTTCTACTAATAAACCTCTTGCATATTTAAGAATATCAGATGGATGTAATAATAGATGTAATTATTGCGCAATTCCTTTAATAAGAGGAGATTTTAAAAGTAGAGAAAAAGCTGATATTATAAATGAATTTAAAGGATTATTATTAAAAGGAATGAAAGAAATTTGTTTAATTTCACAGGATTTAACTAAATATGGTGTTGATATTAAATCTAGTTTAGCTGAGTTATTAAATGAACTTTTAAAAATAGAAGGAGATTATAAATTAAGATTATTATATTTATACCCAGATGAAATAAAAGATGAATTAATAGAAGTTTGTAAAAATGAAAAAATAATGCCTTATTTTGATATTCCTATTCAACATGCAACAAATAAAATGTTAAAATTAATGAATAGAAGAGGAAGTAAAGAATTTATTACTGATTTAATTAAAAAAATTAGAAAGAATATTCCTGATGCAGTTATTAGAACTACAATTTTAGTTGGATTTCCAAATGAAAAAGAAGAAGATATTGATGAATTATGCAAATTTTTAGAAGAAGTAAAGTTTGACCATTTAGGTGTATTTACTTATTCTAAGGAAGAAGATACAAAAGGATATTATATGGATAATCAAGTTGATTTAGATATAATGGAAAAAAGAAAAGATAAAGTATTAGGTACTCAAAAATGGATATCATTAAAAAATAATGAAAAATATTTAAATAAAATAATAAATGTATTAGTTGAAGAATATGATAAAGGTAATGATTGTTATTATGGAAGAGGATATATGCATGCACCTGATGATATTGATGGATTAGTTATAATTTATACTGATAAAACTTTAGAAGTAGGTAATTATTATGATACATTAATAACAGATGTTGATTTTTATGATTTAATAGGTAAAATCTAATAATATATAAATTCTTGTTTAATCATAATAATTATGTTATTATAATTATTATATAAATTAGGGAGGTTTTTTTATGATTATTAAATTAAGAGAAAAGGCAACCGATGAAGAAATATTAAGATTAGAAAATAAGTTCAAAGAAAAAAATTTAATTTTAAAAGATATTTCTGGAGATTATGTTAAAGTATTTGGTGTTATTGGTGACACTTTAAAAATAGATATTAATGATATAATGTGTTTTCCGTGTGTTGAATCTGTTACAAGAATTCAAACTCAATTTAAAATGGCTCATAAAGCTTTTAAAAATGGACCTACAATAATTGATGTTGATGGTGTTAAAATTGGTGGAGATAATTTTTGTGTAATGGCAGGTCCATGTAGTGTAGAAAATAAAGAACAAATATTAGAAATTGCAAAAGCATGTAAAGAAGCTGGAGCAAATATTTTAAGAGGTGGAGCATATAAACCAAGAACAAGCCCATATTCTTTTCAAGGTTTAGCTGAAGAAGGGATTAAATTATTGGTTGAAGCAAAAAAACTTACAGGTATGCCAATTGTTAGTGAAATACCATCAGTTGATGTATTACCAATATTTATTGAAAATGTTGATATAATTCAAGTTGGAGCAAGAAATATGCAAAACTTTGCTTTATTAAAAGAATTAGGTAAAATAGATAAGCCTATTTTATTAAAAAGAGGACCAAGTGCAACCATTGAAGAATTATTAATGAGTGCTGAATATATATTGCAAGGTGGTAATTCTAAGGTTATATTATGTGAAAGAGGAATAAGAACTTTTGAAAAATATACTAGAAATACTCTTGATATAAGTGCGTGCTTAGCAGTTAAAGAATTGTCACATTTACCAATTATTGTTGATCCATCTCATGCTTCTGGAAGATATTCAATGATAGAAGGGTTATCAAAAGCTTCTTTAGCATGCGGAGCAGATGGATTAATAATTGAAGTTCACAATAATCCTGAATGTGCTTTATCTGATGGAGCACAATCTATTAAACCAAAAAGATTTAAAGCGCTGATGGATGATTTAAGAAAAATTAGTCAAGTAGTCGGAAAGAAAATGTAATGAAAAAAGTTTTAATTGTTGGTTTAGGATTAATTGGAGCAAGTTATGCGTTAAAATTAAAAGAAAATGGATATTATGTTTATGGATATGATAAAGATATTGATACTATTAATTATGCTTTAAAAAATGATATTATTGATGAATATATTGAATTAAAAAATGCTTTATTAGTAAACGATTTTATAATTGTTTCTATATATCCTAAAGATATATTAAATTTTTTAACTCAAAATATTGATTATTTTAAAGAAAATACTCTTATAACAGATACCACAGGAGTTAAAAATTGTTATTTTGATCAAATTAAAGAATTATTAAAAGATAAAAAAATTACATATATTCCTCATCATCCTATGGCAGGACTTGAAAAATTAGGAATTAAAAATGCGAATATAAATTTATTTTTAAATGCTAATTTTATTATGATTGAAGGAATAAATGCTAATAGTAAAGATTATGAAAAAATAAATTTACTGGGTAAAACTTTAGGATTTAAAAATATAATTTTTACTGATTATTTAAAACATGATGAAATGATTTCATTTACTTCTCAATTAACGCATGTATTAGCAATTTGTTTAATGAATAGTAAAAATCAAGATGAAATTTTAAAATTTACTGGAGATTCATATCGTGATTTAACAAGGATAGCTGATATTGATGTTAATCTTTGGACAGAATTATTTTTAGATAATAAAAATTATTTATCAAAGGAAATTGATAATTTTATTTTAGAATTACAAAAAATAAATACTACAATTAAAAATAATGATTATATAAATTTATCTAATATTTTATTAAAAGGAAAATTAGAAAGAAAGAAGATGATGCAAGATGGAAGAACTAAAAGTTGATTTAAAAGAAAAATCTTATTCTATTTATCTTGCTAATAATCTTCTTTTTTCATTTAATGCTTTATTAAAAAATATTTATAATGGAAAAAGAGTTTTTATCTTAACTGATAAAAGAGTAAGTAAATATCATTTAGATAAACTAAAAAAGCAATTATCATCATTTGTAATATTTGAAGTTATTATTAATGGTTATGAAGGGTCTAAATGTTTAACAGTTTACGAAAAAACTATTTCTAAATTATTAGAATTAGGAATCAAAAAATCAGATTTATTAATTGCTTTTGGTGGAGGAGTTATTGGAGATTTAGGTGGATTTATTGCTTCAACATTATTTAGAGGAATTAAATTTGTGATGATTCCAACAACACTTTTATCACAAATTGATAGTAGTGTCGGAGGGAAAGTTGCTGTAAACTTTAAAAATCATAAAAATATTTTAGGAGCTTTTTATCAACCAAAATCAGTTTTTATTGATCCAAGTTTTTTAAATACTTTACCTAAAAAACAATATAATAATGGAATTGGTGAATTAATAAAATATGGAGCAATTAAAAATATAAATTTATTAACATATTTAATTGAAAATAAAAATGTTGATTTGAATTTAATTTTAGAATGTTTAAAAATTAAAAAAGAATTAGTTAGTTTAGATGAATTTGATAATAATTCAAGAATGCTTCTTAATTTTGGACATACATTTGGGCATGTAATTGAATTAAATAGTAATTTATTACATGGTGAAGCAATTTGTTTAGGTATGCTTATTAGTATAAAAATTGGGATTAAATTAGGTATTACTAAAGAATATATTTATGATTATTTAAAAAAAATTATAGATATGTTTATGTTGCCATCAAATATTAATAATTATAAGTATATTGATTTTAAAAATGTTTTATATGATAAAAAAATCAATGATGATTATTTAAATTTTGTAGTTTTAGAAGATATAGGTCGTGCAAAAATTATAAAAATACCATTAGATAAGATAGATGAGATTATAACATGGATATAATTTTTAAAAAAAATAATTTAAAAGGGAATTTAAATGTAATATCTTCTAAAAGTTTAAGTCATAGAGCAATCATTTGTGCATGTCTTTCTAATGGATTAAGTATTATTGAAAATGTTTATTATTCTTTAGATGTTATAAAAACAATTGATTGTATGAAAAATTTAGGATGTAGTATAAAAAAATTAGGAAATAAATTAATTATAAATGGAAATGGAAAATTAAAATATATAGATATATTAGATGCATATGAGTCGGGATCAACATTAAGATTTTTAATTCCAATTGCGTTATTAACAGGAAGTAATGTTAGTTTTCTATTAAAAGAAGGATTAAAAAAAAGACCTTTAGATGTTTATTTTGAATTATTTAAAAAAATGGATATATCTTATGAGTTTGATAAAGAAAATCCTTTAAAATTAAATTTATCTGGCAAATTAAAATCAGGTACATATCATATTAATGGAAATTCATCAAGTCAATTTGTATCAGGGTTATTAATGGCTTTGCCGTTATTAAAAGATGATTCAAAAATTATTATTGATGGTAAATTAGAAAGTATAGCTTATGTTGATTTAACTATTGATATTATGAAATTATTTGGTGTAAATATTATTAATCATGATTATCATGAATTTATTATTTTTGGTAATCAAAAATATGTTTCTAATAATTATTATGTTGAAAGTGATTATTCTCAAGCAGCCTTTTTTATTGGCGCAAATGTTTTGGGTTCTGATATAAAACTTTATGGTTTAAATGAAAATTCTAAACAGGCGGATAAATATATTTTAGATATTATTAAAAACATGGGAGTAAGATATGTTTTTGATGAATATCTAAAAATAAGTAAAAATAATATATTATCACCAACTGTTATCGACTTAAAAAATTCACCTGATATTGGTCCTATATTGACTGTTTTATCAGCTTTTATACCTGGTAAAACTGAAATTATAAATGCTCATAGATTAAGATTAAAAGAATCAGATAGAATAAAAAGTATTGTTACAGAACTAAAAAAAATTGGAGTAGATATATTAGAAAAAGAAGATGGAATAATTATTAATGGTGATGATAAAAAATCTTATAATAAAGCCGTTTTAGATAGTTGGAATGATCATAGGATTGCTATGGCATTATCTATTTTATCAACTAAAATAGATGGAATTATGATAAAAAATTTTGAATGTATTAATAAATCATATCCTAATTATTTAGATGATTTTAAAAGCGTTGGTGGAGAATATGAAATTAGAAATTGAAAGAAAAAAAATTAATAAAATTGATAAAAAAATGGTAAAACTTTTTAATAAAAGACTTGATTCTGTAAAAAAAATAGGAATATATAAAAAAGAAAATAATCTTAATATTTTGGATTTAAAAAGAGAAGAAGAAGTAATAAATAATAACTTAAAATATGTTAATAAAGAATATACTGAACTATATATGCTTTATATTAAAAATATAATGGATATATCAAAAAAAATAGAATGAAATATGCACTTTTAGGTAATAAGTTAGGTCATAGTAAATCCAAACTAATCCATGAATTTTTATATAAAAAATTAAATTACTCTGACACATATGATTTAATTGAAGTAGACAAATCAAATTTAAATGAATATATTGAGATGTTAAAAAACGGAAAATATCAGGGATTTAATATTACTATTCCTTATAAAACAGAAATATTAAAATATGTTGATGAAATGTCTTTTGAAGTAAAAAAGATTAATGCTTGCAATACTATTATATATGAAGATAACAAAATAAAAGCGTATAATACTGATTATTTTGGATTTAGAGAAAGTATAAAAAAATATGATTTAACTAATAAATTATGTTATATTATGGGTAATGGTGGAGCAAGTAAAGCAGTTATAGAAGTTTTATTAGATTTGAATGCTAATGTTGTAAGTATTTGTAGAAATAAAAATAACAAAAGTAAAGTAGAAGAAATATTTTTTGAAGAAGCTAATAACATAAAAGGTTATATGCTTATTAATGCTACACCTTTAGGAATGTATCCTAATATTAATGATGAATTATTGGTTAGTAAAAAAACTATTAATAATTTTGATATAGTATATGATTTAATTTATAATCCAGAAAAAACAAATTTTTTAAAATCGTCTAATAATATTACAATTAATGGAATTGATATGTTGATATTTCAAGCAATATATGCTTTTTCTATTTGGAAAAAAATTGATGTTAATGATATTATTAAATATAAAGATTGTATTAAGGAGGTTTTTTAATGAATAGTTATGGGAAATTGTTTCAAGTTACAATTTTTGGTGAATCTCACCAAGATGTAGTTGGAGTATTAATTAGTGGAGTAAAGCCTGGAATTAAATTTGATATTAATGAATTAATATTAGAACTAGAATTAAGAAAACCTAAATTAGTTGGAACAACTAAAAGAATAGAAACTGATTATCCAAATATTAAAACAGGGATATTTAATGGATATACAACAGGATCTCCAATATTAATAACATTTGATAACGAAAATAAAAATAGTGATGATTATATAAATTTATCTAATCATCCAAGACCTTCACATGCTGATTTTGTAAGTAAAATTAAATATGATGGATTTAATGATTATAGAGGTGGAGGAAGATTTTCAGGTAGATTGACAATCGGGCTTGTTGCAGCAGGTTTTTTTGCCAAAAAAATGATTCCATTTAATATTACATCTAAAATTATTAGAGTAGGTGAAAAAACTGATTTAGATAATATTGATGAATATTTAGATTTAGTAAAAGAAAATAATGATTCTGTTGGTGGAAGTATTTTAGTTAATGTAAGTAATATGATTATAGGCTTAGGAGAACCATTTTTTGATAGTATTGAAAGTGAAATATCAAAAATGATGTTTTCCATTCCAGGAGTAAAGGGAATAAGTTTTGGAAATGATAATATTTATTATGGTTCATTATATAATGATATGATTATTAATTCAAAAGGGAAAACTTTAACTAATAATAATGGTGGAATTAATGGTGGAATAAGTAATGGAAATGATATATTTTTTAAAGTTAATTTTAGACCAACAGCAAGCATAAAAAAACCACAAAATACATTTAATTTTATGTCTAATAAAATTGAAGAATTAAATATATCAGGTAGACATGATGTTTGTTTTTTAAGAAGATGTAATATTATTTTAGAAAATGCAACAGCTATTTGTTTATGTGATTTATATTTAAGATATTTAGCTTATAAGAATGAAAAAATTAATTAATGATTTTTTAATGGATTATATTAAATATGGTAATGGTAAAAATAATATAATTTTTTTACATGGAAATAATGAAACTTATCATATTTATGATTCGATATTAAAATATTTTTCTTGTGAATATACTATTTATTTAGTTAATACTAGAAATTGTAAAGATTCTAAAAATAGTAATATCGCATATGAAATTATATGCTCGGATATTATATCTTTTATAAAAAAATTAGAAATTAAAAATCCAATAATATTTGGTTTTAGTGATGGAGGAATAGTTGCGTTATTAGTAGCTATGAAATATCCTAATTTAGTAAAAAAAGTTATTTGTAGTGGTATTAATGTTAAACCAAATGGTTTAAAAAATTTTTTATTATTATATTATAAAATATGTTATTTCTTTAATAGATCAAGTTTACTTAAATTAATGATTAGTGAACCAAAAAATATCTTAAAAGAAGATTTAAATAAGATAAATAAAGAAGTTATATTATTATTTGGTAAAAATGATTGTATTAAAAAAAATCATATCAAATATTTAAATAAAGAAATAATAAATTCAAAATTAAAAATAATAAAAAAACATAACCATTATAGTTATGTTTATAATAACAAAATATTATATGAAATTATAAAATCATATTTAGAATAAAGAATCTGCTTAATTTGCAGATTCTTTTATTAAATTAACATAATGATAAATTACTGAATCTCCGTAAGTATTTATTATATACTCATTTACTTTATTATCACTTAATGCATCTACTAATGCAAGAATTTTAGGATTATTGATATTAGATTCTTTTATAGCTATAACATTTGCTTTTTCATCAATTAAATTTAAATCTGTTTCGCTTAAAACTATTTTATCTTGATAATTTTTTAATCCTGTTATTGCTGTATTACCAGGGATGATTCCAAAATCATAGTCTAAAAGAGATTGACATAATTGATTTTCAGCAATGCATGTTAAAGAACAATTTTTATAGTTTTCGTTAAATGTAACACAACTATTAGGATTTACTGTATCAAAATTTATAAATTCGCCATTAACATAACATGATTCGTTGATTTTTAAAATATTATTTTCTTCTAAAAGATTTAGTGCTCTTTCTATATTTGAAATATCATTTACTATTTCGATTTTATCACCATTTAAAATTTCTTTATGATTAATATCTTTAGCATATAAACACAATTTTTCATAATGAACTTTACATGCTGCAATTAATTTGTTTTTTCCATTATATGTGTTTAAATAAGGAATATGTTGAAAATAGTTTGCATCATATTCGTCATTAGCAACAGCATCATTTTGCATAGTCCAATCTAACACAGTTACTTTTAAGTTATATCCTTTTTCTTTTAATATATCTTTTACAACACCTTCTAATATTTCTTTATGAGGTAATTCGCTTGCACAAATATAAATTGTGTTTTCATTTTTTTTACAGCCAGTAAAATTAAAAACAGCTAATAATGTAATAACTAATACTAATAATTTTTTCATTTTATTTTCTCCTTTTATCTAATTTTTTTTGTATATAAAAACCTAATTCTTGAATAGATTGAACAATTATAATAATTAATAAAATAATTATCCAAATTGAAATATTCCAAGGATCAGATGGATTTTTTGTATATAATGAGTAAGCATGACTGATTAATCCACCCGCACCTATATCATAAGCAAATGAAGTATAACCAATTATAGAAACTAAAGAAACTGCAATTCCACCGATTATAGATGGTTTTGCTTCAACTAATAAGATATCTTTTATTATTTGAAATTTATTTGCCCCAAGGGATTTACTTGCTTCGATAATTCCTATATCGACTTCTTTTAATGATTGCTCTACTAATCTAGCTATAAATGGAAAACTTGCAAAAAATAAAGGGATAATTATTGAATACCAATGGCCAGTTCCATAATTTAAAATTGATCTTGTAATAGGCATCAATAGGACAATTAGTAATAAACAAGGAATCGATCTTAATATGTTTACAAGTGTTCCTAAAATTAAATTTATAGGTTTATTTTTTAATATTCCATTGTTACTTGTAACATATAATAATATTCCAAGAGGTAATCCAACAAGATAAGCTAAAAATGCTGAAATTAATGTCATTAGTAATGTTTCTAAAAAAGCAGTAATTAAACTAGATGATATCATTTGTTAAGACCTCCTCATAATTTATATTTTTTAGTGATAAGTATTTTAATAGAATATTTTTTTCTAAATCTTTTTCAGGCATTTTAATTACTATTTGTCCATAAACTTTATTGTTTATAACTTTTGTATCTGCATATATAATAGAAACAATAATATTACAGTTTTGAATAATGTTTGCAATTAATGGTTCATCTGTATTTCCATCAAATAATATTCTTAAATTGTTATTATTAGATAATGTTGTGTTTAATTTAGAAGAATAAATAAGTTTTTTTGCAATTGGAGTTTTAGGATTTAAGAAAATATCTGATAAATATCCATTTTCAGTTATTTTAGCATTATCTAAAATTGCTACTTTATTACAAATTTTTTCAATTACACTCATTTGATGAGATATTAATATGATTGTTAAATTGAGTTTTTCGTTTAATTCTTTTAGTAAATCTAAAATTTGATTTGTATTTTCGTTATCAAGAGCACTAGTTGCTTCATCACATAGTAATATTTTAGGATTATTCATTAAAGCTCTTGCAATTGCAACTCTTTGTTTTTGCCCACCGCTTAAATTTTCTGGATAACTATCCCATTTATCTTCTAAATTTACTTTTTGTAACATTTTAAATGCATCAGGGTATTTTATTTTATTTATTTCTAAATTTAATTTTTTAATTAAATTTTTTTTGTTATCTTTGTTATTTTTAATAAGTGTATGATATTTTCTTTTAGTTTTTTTAATTAATTTTTTATCAATTTTTGGGTTTTTATTAGCAAATTTTAATGCTAGATTAATGTTTTCGATAACATTTTTTTGAGATAATAAATTAAAATTTTGAAAAATCATAGAAATATCTTTTAAATTTTCTCGTTCTATATTTTTTTTACTTGAAACTATTATTTTGTTATCTAATAATATTTCGCCAGAATCAATTTTTTCTAATCCGTTTATAAGTCTGATTAGAGTTGATTTTCCAGCACCTGATAATCCTAATATTCCATAGATATCTTTTTCTTTGATTGTTAAATTAATATTATCTAAAATTAAATTGTTATCAAAATATTTTGTTAAATTTTTTATTTCTAACATATATACCTCCTTAAAATAAAAAAAATCGTCCTATAAAAGGACGATTAATAGTCGTGGTACCACCTTTTTTTATTATTTTAATATATAAAATAACCTCTTAAGAAGATCAATCAATCTCCCAACCTGTAACGGGATTACCCGGATTAACCTACTTAGTTTCAATTAACCAACTCAAAGGCCATGTTCATCTTTTATTTTATTGTTTGCTTTCACCTTACCAAACTCTCTAAAAATAAAATATTAAAGATTACTCTTCTTATCAATGTTGTTATGGTAATTATAATTTTTTTATTTAGTAAAGTCAATAATATATTTTATTTTTATTTTTTTTTGATATAATTTATTTGGTGATTTATTATGATTAAATTAATAGCATTAGATTTAGATGATACACTTTTAAATTCAAAAAAAGAAATAGATGAAGATACAATTATTTATTTAAAAGAATTAATGAATAATGGTATTAAAGTATTTTTTGCAAGTGCAAGAGGATATTATGCACTTATAGATTATGCTAATATATTAAATCCAACAGGCTTTATTTATAATGGTGGATCAACCATTATGATTAATAATAAATTAATTTATGAAAATACTATTTCCTTAGATGTATCAAAAAAAATATATGACGACGTTAAAAAAATAGAATCTTTATCTAATATTATGCTTGAAGATAAAAATGGTGTGTATAATATGCATCCTAAAAATAAAAATGTTAAGAAAATTGATAAATCATTTACTGTTGGTTATCCTTTTTATAAAATCACTTTACAAATAGATGATATTTTAGAAGCAGAAAAATTAGTTAACAAATATGAAAATGATTTATCAATAATTCAATATAGATTAGAAAATAATTATAGATTTGCAAGTTTAGATTCTAATAAAGGAACAGCTTTAAAATATTTAATGGAATATTATGGGTTCAAAAAAGATGAAGTGCTTGCAATTGGTGATGATGTAAATGATTTAGATATGTATTTAGTCGCAACATCAGTAGCAATGAAAAATGCATTAGAAAATGTTAAAGAAAAAGCAGATTATATTACAGAATTTGATAATGATAATAAGGGTGTATATCACTTTTTGAAAAAAATGTTGAAAAAATAAACAATATTTGTTATAATCAATTAAAAAACGGAGGATGTTTACAATGAGTGTTTTTGAAAAAGTTAAAGAAATGATCACTAAAACATTAAATGTTGATGCAGAAAAAATAACTATGGAAGCTGTTTTAGCAGATGATTTAGGTGCTGATTCATTAGATGCAGTAGAATTGATTATGGATTTAGAAGATGAATTTGGTGTATCATTTGATGATGATTCAATGCAATCTATTAAAACAGTTGCCGATTTAGTAAATTATATTGAAAAAAAATAATAAAAAAATAAAAAAAGATATTGACAAGTACTTTTTTTATGATAAAATTATATATGCGTAATGAGTAAACAAAATAAATTATGCATATGCGGGCGTAGTTTAATGGCAGAACCTCAGCCTTCCAAGCTGACTGTGTGAGTTCGATTCTCATCGCCCGCTCCATTTAAGTAGATTAATCTTGATACGGTAAAAGTATCGAGATTTTTTTGTTTTTATAGGGGTTCAACTCTCACCGTTAGAGATTTGTAGAACTCCTTTTTTATTTTTTAGAACATTTTTTGTATCAAAATTAACATCAATTATTGCAAAATTAGGCAACCTTTTAACGATTACCTAACAATTTAACATTTATAAAAGTGGAAGAATGAATTTGAAAATTATTATGTTAGTCATATAGAAAATGATGAGAAGTATTTAAATCAAGATTGTGAAATTGATGTTTCATCATTTTTGT
>CAYZIB010000008.1:0-56407 GCA_964478425.1 uncultured Anaeroplasmatales bacterium
ATATTGTTTGAAAGTAACATTTATTTCCAATAAATTATCAATTTCTTTATGGAATACTTGTATTTGTTCATTTTTTCTAATCTCTATTTGTAGATGAATAACTATAACTGATTGTATAGGTAGGAAATCAAGTTTACTTCAATGAAGATATCCGTTTCTTAATTTATAAGCAAAAGACTGAGTCATTCGGCAACTATAAAGTCGTTACTCAAAGCTTAAAAAGAAAAAAATGCGAACTTTTCTTTTTGTATTTAATGATAGAATATATACTTTTTCTTTCTTTTTTTATAAATTATGATATAATGTTTACTGAAATGAGTGGTAGAATGAATCAAGTTAAATTAAATGAAGTTTTAATCTTAGATATTAAAAGATTAGGAATAAATGGTGAAGGTATAGCTTTTTATAAAAAACAAACTATATTTGTTTTAAACGCTATTCCAAAAGAAGTTGTTGAAGTAAAAATTATTGAAGCAAATGATAAATATGCCAAAGGCGTTGTAACAAGATATATTGAACAATCAGTTGATAGACAAATACCAAAATGTAAATATTATAACAGATGTGGTGGATGTCAAATGCAACATATAGCATATGATAAACAACTTGAATTTAAAAAAGAAATTGTAATGGAATCATTAAGAAAATATAGTGGATTAAATCCTAGAAGTTTCGAAGTTAGAAATGTGATTGGAATGGATAATCCTTATGGATATAGAAATAAAAGTAGTTTGCCAACAAGCTATGATGGAAATAGAAGTGTTGTTGGAATTTATCAATTAAATGATCAAAAATTAGTTTTTATTGATGAATGTATTATTCAACATGAATTAATTAATAAAATCAATAATGAAATATTAAAATTGATGGATAAAAATACAATAACTGCTTTTAATCATAAAACAAATGAAGGGCATATTAAATATATTGTTTGTAGGGTTGGATTAAAGACATTAGAAGCTCAAGTGACTTTGGTTGTTAATCAAGAAAGTAGTAAAATAAACAAACTTGCAAAAGATATAATTAAATTAGAAAATGTAGTATCTGTTTATAAATCTGATACTCCTGAATTTGGAATATTTGGAAAAAATTTAATTTTGCTTGAAGGTAAAAAAGAAATAATTGAAAAATTAGGTAGATTTAATTTTCAATTGCTTCCTAATTCATTTTTTCAATTAAATCCTGTTCAAACAGAAAAATTATATGATTTAATAAAAAAATCTGCAAAATTAAGTAATAAAGAAGTAGTTTTAGATGCTTATTGTGGTGTTGGAACAATCAGTTTATGGATTAGTAAAAATGCAAAGAAAGTTGTTGGAATTGATTCTAATAAAGAAGCTATTTTAAATGCTAAAGAAAATGCATTATTAAATAATATTAAAAATGTTGAATTTTATGCTGGAGATATTTATAAAACTGTTGATAATTTAGAATATGATTTTGATGTTTTGATTTGTGATCCACCAAGAACAGGGCTTGATAAAATGAGTGATTTTATATTAAAAAAATTACCAAAAAGAGTTATATATGTTTCATGTAATCCCGCAATGCTTTCTAAAGATTTGAAAAAATTAAAAGAAAAATATATTGTTAATCAAATAGAATTAATTGATATGTTTCCTAATACAAGTCATGTTGAATGTGTATGTCAACTTTCTTTAAAAAAATAATTTTATATTAAATTAATGAAATCAAATTACTTTAATAGTAGTTTGATTTTTTTATTAAATTTATAAACATATAGTATATCATTTAATATTTATAGATATAGATATAATTAATTTGGTTTTAATTATATTATGTGATATAATTAATTATGTAAATTGAAAAAAAGAGGTATTGTTATGCTTTCAAATTTAATTTTAACTCAATATAATGGAGTTTATGGCATTAGTCATATTATTTATATGGTATTATGTATTTTATTATTTTTAGTAAGTTTAATATGTATAAAAAAATATGTAAAAGAAGAAAAAACAATTAATAAGATAATTAAAACGACTGCTTTAGTATTATTAATAATGATCATATTGAATCGTATTTCTGTTACATACTACGATGTTGTGGTTAATAAAAGGGATGGATATACTTGGTTAAATCTAATTCCTAATTCATTTTGCGGATTATCAAGTTTGGTTTTATCTTTAAGTGTTTTATTTTTAAAAAAAGATAATAAAATTTTACATTGTATATCATATTTAGGGTTTCTTGGTGGATTTTTAACTTTCTTTTACCCAGATTTTCTTGATACACAATCTTTTTTTGATATTAGATCAATAACAGGATTATTACATCATACTATTATGGTTTATTTAATAGTGCTAATGATTTTAACAAAATATTTTGTACCATCATTAAAAAAATGGCATATATATCCTATCGGTATGTGTATAATAATGACTTTTGCAATATTTTTAAAAGATGCATTAGGTTTTAGTAAATCATTTCAAATTAATGAACCATTATTAAAATCATCACCTGTTTTAACATCATGGTATATAGTAGGTATAATAAGTATTATTTTACAAATATTATTTATATTTATTTATGAACATTTAAATAATAAAAAAGGAGAACAAAAATGAAAATATTAGTCGTAGTTGATATGCAAAATGATTTTATAAATGGCAGTTTAGGAACAAAAGAAGCAATTAGTATTGTTCCAAATGTTATTAACAAAATAAAAGAGTATGAAATTAACAATAATTTAATCATATATACAAAAGATACACATTATGATAACTATTTATATACACAAGAAGGCAAAAAATTACCTGTAAAGCACTGTATAAAAGGAACAATTGGACATGATATTCCCAAGAATATAATAAGAGATAATGATTTAATATTTGAAAAAACAACATTTGGTTCTACTGAACTTATTTCTTATTTAAATAAAATAGAATTTGACGAAATTGAATTAGTTGGTTTATGTACAGATATATGTGTAATTAGTAATGCATTATTAATAAAAGCATTTTTCCCTGAAAAAAGAATATTAGTTGATAAATCATGTTGCGCAGGAGTCACTCCTTTATCACATGAAAAAGCACTAGATACAATGAAAATGTGCCAAATAGAAGTTTATTAAGGATGATTTGACTATAATTTAATTAATTATAGTTTTTTTATAATTTTTGTAATTTTTTTTAATGATTTATCATAAAAATTATTGAAAAGTCCCTGAGTAGGGATTATAATTATTTATGTAGTAAATGAAAATGTGATGAATTTTCGGGAGGTAAAAATATGAAAAAACAAACATTTGACAAAAAAAATTATAATTTTATTGATCTTTCAGAAACTGATATTAATCAATTTAGTCAATTAGAAATTGATAAAATGGTGGAAGAGACAAAAGAAGTATTACAAATGACAAAAGGGCAAGTTAAAAAAAGTATTATGAACTTAGGGCTTGCTGGTGGATTACTTCATGCTAAAGGCGGACAATTTGTAAAAATTAATGCATTTACAGGTGCAAAATGGAAAAAGGGAAATACTACAAAAGAAGAACAAAAAATGTTAAACAAAGTGTTTACAACTGCAAGATTTTACTATTTATTTAAAGTAGTTATAGTTCTTATTTCTAAAAATGAATCTCAACAAGATACAATCAATCCTACACTTGTACAAAAAATAGAAGCATAATATGGGTTTATTTAGAAAAAGTTCAAATGAGAATAAAATCTTTTGGGATGCATTAAATGATTATAAAAATCAAAATTATAATGAATGCTATACAAAAATAAATGAACTTGCAAATAATGATAATGCAAGAGCAAATTATTTAAAAGCTTTATTATTATATAATCAAAATATAAATAAAACTGAAGAAATTGATTATAACTTATTAGAAGAATTAGTATATAACGCAGTTTCTAAAGGATATAACAAAGCATATGGTTATTACGCATTTATTTTATATGTTCAAAATAAAATCCAAGAATTAATTGAATTTTTGAGTGAAAGCGAAAAAATAAAAGATGGAATTTATTTATCATATAAGGCATCATATCTATTTGGTTTATATACTGATCATGAATTAGCAGATATAAATACAACAATTAAATTATTAAAAGAATCTATATCAATTTTAGAAAATGAATATCAAGAATCTAATAATGATAAAAATACAGAAAGTCAAGAACAAGAATTATATAATCCATTTATTTATTATTCACATGCTTATGTTTTAAAGCATACTAAATTTTTGCTTATGACATCTTATTATATAAATGATGATTGGAATAATAGGCAAGAATTTGTAAAATTATTCAATGATGTAAAACAAATTGAATCTAGAACCGAAAAGTTTAGAGCAACTATCTTATATATAAAAGCTATCATTCAAAATGTTTTAGGTATGAGTGATTTAAACGAAGCAAATAAAGCTATTGATTTTTTAAATGAATGTTATAACTCATTGACTGATGAAGAAAAAGAAGCTTACAGTGAAGATTATGATGATATTTATGATAAATATAGTGAATATTATGAAATAGAAAAAGAAAATTTAGATGAAAGAGATATTGTTTATTCTGATGGATATGTAGACCAAAATGATATATCATTTTCAAATATAGGTAATGCAATAAAAAATGGAATAATGAATTATGCTAATAGTTCACAAAATAATATCAATAAAATAATTTATACAATAAATGGTAAAAATTACACTCGTGATGATTATGGATATTTATATGATGAATTAAATATTAAAAGTGGGTATAGAATTGATAATTATAATAGGTTATATGATGAATATGATAATGAATTAGGATATTTTAATAATGATGGTATATTTATAGAAAGTTAAAAGCAAATTTAAATTTGCTTTTTTTAATAATGTTTTATATTGTAATTAAAAGATAAATAATGTAAAATATATCATATAAATAATATTATTTTGGTTATCTAAGATATTTTTTGATAATTTGTTAATAATATATATACAATAAATTTTAAGAGGTAAAAAATGAAAATATATGATTTGTTTGATAAAAAAAAGGATTATTTAATAAATAAAAAAGCATTTATTTTTGATATGGATGGTACGCTTGTTGATTCAATGCAATATTGGACACTTGAATTAGATTATGATAAAAACAAATTTAATTCGAAATATGAATATATTAAAGAAAAATATGATACAACTATATTACCTAAAAATAATGCGATTAAATTTTTAGAATTTTTAAGAGCTAATAATATTCCTGTTTGTATTGCTTCTGACACTCCTAAAATTCTTTCTAATGGATTAATTGAAAGATATAACTTAAATAAATTAATAGATTTTTATATTAGTAGTGAAGATGTAGGAAAATTTAAATATAATTCAACAGATATTTATCATCTTGCTGCTAAAAAATTTAATTTATCTCCAAAAGAATGTATTGTTTTTGAAGATAAATTAAAATTTTGCCAAATGGTTAAAGATGATGGGTTTTGTGTTGTTGGAGTTTATGATGAAGTAAGTAAAAATGAAGCAGATGGAATGAAAAAAAACTGTGATGATTTTATATATGATTTTGATGAGTTTTTCAATTAAAAAAGCATTTAACAAAAAAAGTTAAATGCTTTTATTTTATATTGTAAAATCACCAGGTTTGATTAAATCATATTTTCTGAATATTAAGTCAATAATATAAACTAAGATAATCGGTAAAATTATTTCTAATCCAAAAATTCCAACCCACATTTGCCATGAATTATTCATTGAAGCAAAAGTTCCTATTTGACCAACTAATCCTGCTGTCCCCATGCCTGCACTAGAACCAATGCATTTTATTTTTAATAAACAAGTTGAAATAGGACCTAAAATTGCACTAGCAATAATTGTTGGTAACCAAATAATAGGTTTTTTTAATATATTTTTAAATTCTAACATACTTGTTCCTATACCAATGGAAATAACCATTCCGATTGGATTATCTTTTCTTGCTTCTACAGCAAATCCGACCATTTGTGTAGAACATCCAACAACAGCAGCACCTGAAGCAATTATTAGACCACTATATTCTTTTAAATTAATTGCTGTATCAATAGTAATACCATTTGGTAATGTGAATATCATTGCTGCAATGGCAGCACTTGATATGGGCGCTGTTAATGCCATTCCCATAACTATTGAAACAATAATTCCCATTAAAAATGGTGCTTGATTTGTTCCTTCATTAACAATAAATTGTACAGCATATGTAATATATATTGCAGGATATCTAATAATTAAACTAATTATACATGATATTAATATTCCAAATAATGGAACAATTAAGATATCTACAGGAGTTTTTTTTCTTAATACAAGTTTCATTAAAAAATAAACTAAAATACATACTAAAAATATAGTTAATGGATCACCAATCTTTAAGGTATTTTGATATGCTCCATTTGTAACAAATTTCGTAGATAATGAATAAAATGCCGCAATTTCACCTGACATTGCAAGAACTATTGTTTTTAAAGAATCAAGTTTTAATGCGATTGCAATCCCTATCCCTATTCCTGCGCCTGTTAATATTTGAAGTATATAACTAATTCCATTATTACTATTTAAAACATTATAAATATCATTTGTGAATGGTAAATTAATACTTTTAATGATTGTTGCAATTGTCCCAATTATTGTTCCAATTATTAATGTTGAAAATAGTCCATAAGCCATTCCATTTAATGATGTTATAAAAAAATTTAACATCTTTCTTTCTTTTTTTTCTTCCATAATAAATTCTTCCTTTTATATTCTAAACCAAATTATACTACAAAATATTTTTACTATCTATTCTTTTTTTAAAATTAAATAATAAAAGCGTTATTAAAATTTAATTTATATGTTTATAAAAAAATTATTTGTTAAAAATAATATAAAGGAGATTAAAGGAGGAAAAAATGAAAAAAATAAGTTTTATTAATATTTTATTTTTAATAGTAATAATTTTATCCTCATGTAAAATTAAAGAATTAAATGATCTTAATACAATAAATATATGGGCAACAGCAAAAGAAGAAGAAATTATAAATATTGTTGTTGATGATTATAATAAAAAAAATGATGAAAAAATAAATGTTAAATTTAAAGCAATATCAGAAGCAGATTGTGGATTAACATTAGCAATTGATCCAACAATAAAAGACGCTCCAGCATTATTTTTAATAGCTGATGACCAAATTAATAATTTGGCAAGTAAAAATATTTTATTTGAATTAAAAGATACGAGAAAAGAAAATATTATAAAAAATACAAATAATTTTGCTTTAAATAGCGCAATGATTGATGAATCATTATATGGATATCCAGTTACCATGGATAATGGGTATTTTTTATGGTATAACAAATCTTTTTTAAATGATGAGGACATAAATAATTTTGAAACTATATTAAATAAAGCGTCATATTATAAAAAAAATTTTTTAATGGAAATTAATAATGGATGGTATGCCAATACATTTATTATGTCTCCAGAAGCAGAAGGACTTAATTCTTTATTTTGGAAAACAAATAAAAATGGTAATTATTATGAAACAACATGGGATTCAGAAACATCAATTATGGTATGTGAATATATAGAAAGTATAATAAAACCATATTATGAAAAAGGGATTTTTATAACAGGAGGAAACGCTGATATTGTAGCTGGGTTTAAAAACCAAAGTTTAATTGCTGCAGTTTCAGGAATTTGGTTAGAAAAAGATTTAAAAGAGGCAATCGGTAATAATTTAGGTGCAGCAAAATTACCAGAATATAAAATAAATAATAAACAATATCAAATGGCATCTTTTGGAGGAACGAAGGTATATTGTATTAATAAAACAAGACCAATAGAAGAACAAAAAATAGCAGTTAAACTTGCTGAATTATTAACCAATAAGGAAAATCAATTATTAAGATTTAAATTACGAGGATCTTTACCATGCAATAATGAAGCTATAATTGATAAAGCATATTTAGATAATGTTTCAATTGGAGCAAAGGCATTACAAGAACAAAGTAATTATGCTTGTATTCAAGCAAAAACAGCAGAAAATAGATACTGGGATGTTGGTAAAGCAATAGGTCAAGCATATTTAGATGGACAATTTGGAAGTAATGTTTATTCATGGAAACAATTTTTAAAAAATAAATGTAATATTTTAAGAAAAGTCCAATAATAAAAAAAGGAGTTGATTTATTTGAATTTAAATAATAGATTAATATTTTTAAAATATAAAATAAAAAAATCTATTTCCAAATTTTTAGATTTAGATTTAAGTTATAAAATATCATATATTATTTTTGGATTTAAAAAGATATTAGATAAACAGTATTTTATTGGTTTATTTTATTTAATATTTGAAATATTATATATATTATTTTTTTTAAAATACGGCATATTCAATATAAAAAAATTATATACTTTAGGAACAAATCCTCCATCATGGAATATTACAATAGATGGATTTTATGATTTTAAATTTAACGATAATTCGATAATGATATTAATTTATGGCTTATTTACAATATTATCAGTTTTATTATTTTTTTATATATGGCATAAAAATAACAATAGTATATATACAAATTATAGAATTAAAAATTATAAAAAATACGACTATTATTTTAATGAATTAATAAGTTTTTATGATAATAAATCAATTAATAATGATGAAAGTTTAAATAAAATAATTAAAATTAAAAAAAATGATATTGAAAATATTTTATCTAAAATGAATTGTAAAAGTAGATATATCAAAAATTTAATATATGAAAGTATAATCATTCAATATAATAAAATAAATAATTCAAAAATATTTTTCAATTATAAAATTGAAAACAATTTATTATATGGAAAAAATAATTTATATAGTAAAAAAATTCATGATTTTGATCTTTTAATATTTTTTTATAGTTCATATTTTAAAATGAAAAAATATTATGATGATATAATTAATTATTGCATAAATAATAAAATTGTAAATAAAAGTAAATATTTAAAAAACAAATTAATTCTTTATTTTTTAAATACATATAATTTAGATATTAAAGATGCTAATAAAATCTATTTATTATTAAAAAAAAATCAAAATAATAATTTTAATCAAAATGATATTAAAAATATAATTAAAAAAATAAAAATTAATAAAAATAATTATATGATGAAATTTTCAAATAAATATTATCCCTACTATAATACATTAAAAGATGAAATAAAATTATTATTAGATAAAAAATTTTATATTCTTATCCTTTTTTTTCCTATATTAGGTATTTTAATATTTACAATTATTCCAATGCTTTTTTCAATCTTTATTGCATTTACAAATTATGGTAATGGACATATGCCACCAATGCAATTATTTAATTGGGTTGGATTTAAAAATTTTTTTACTATTTTTTTTCCTAGTGAAAACTCTATTTATAAAGGATTACCTAAAGCATTATTGAAAACAATTAATTGGACATTGATATGGGCTTTTTTTTCAACTTTCTCAAATTATTTTTTAGGTATAATAGTTGCTTTAATGATTAATAAAAAAGGAATTAAGTTTAAAAAAATGTGGCGAACAATTTTTATATTTACAATTGCTATTCCTCAATTTATTTTGTTATTATCTGTGGGAACATTATTAAAAGATTCTGGAGCAATTGGAACATTATTTTTTAATATTTTTAATAAAAGATTAGGATTTGGATCAATAAATAAATTTAGTAATATATTAATTACGAAAATATTAATAATTTTAATAAATATTTGGATAGGAATTCCCTATACAATATTAATTACTACAGGAATTTTATTAAATATTCCAAACGAATTATATGAATCAGCAAAAGTAGATGGGGCAAATTTTTTTATACAATTCAAAACAATAACAATGCCTTATATTTTATTTGTTACTGGTCCATATTTAATAACCCAATTTATTGGAAATATAAATAATTTTAATATAATATATTTTTTAACTGGTGGGAATCCAAGCTTAAGTGGAGATGGATTATTAGGATTAGGACAAACAGACTTATTGATTACATTTTTATATAAAATAATTACATCAAATGAAAATCCTCAATATGGAATTGCAAGTAGTATTGGAATAATAATATTTATTATTTGTTCAATATTATCTCTTATTTTATTTAAAAAATTTAAATTATTTAAGGAGGATACAATAATATGATTAGGAAAATCAAATTAAATATTAGTAATATTATTATTTATTGTATATTAATAATATTATCAATTGTTTGGTTATTACCGATAATATGGCTTGTTTTACAAGCATTTGGAAGAGGCGGAATTGAATTAAGAGCAAAATTGATTCCTGATGAATTTAGTATTGATAATTTTTTATATTTATTTAATATTAAAAAATATAATCTTGCTCAAATAAATATGTATGATGGTTTGTTTTTAAAATGGTTTAAAAATACATTAATTATATCTATTTTTTCATGTATTATATCATCAATATTCATGTTAGAAACTGCATACGCATTTTCAAGATTTAACTTTAAGAATAAAATAAAATTAATGAAATTTAATCTTATTTTAGGATTATTTCCGAATTTTTTAGGAATGATAATCTTATATTGGATAATAAAAGAAGTTTTTCATTTAGAAGGCAACTACATTGCTTTGATTTTCATTTATTCAGGTGCAGCAGGAGGAAGTTATTATGTCGTTAAGGGTTATTTTGATACAATTAGTAAAGATATTGATGAAGCAGCAATGATAGATGGAGCAAGTAAAAAAGATATTTTTTTAAAAATTATCTTACCGTTATCTAAACCAATTATGATTTATACAATATTAATAAGTTTTATTGCTCCATGGGGAGAATATATTATTTCTTCCTATATAATAGGTTTTCAAAATATTAATGATTGGACTGTCGCAATTGGATTATATAAATTTATATTAGGAGACCAAGATGTTGTAATGTCTTATTATAATCAATTTGCATGTGGAGCTTTAATTGTTTCTTTTCCTATTACAATCCTTTTTTTAAGATTATCAAAATATTATGTAGAAGGTATAACAGGAGGTGCAATAAAAGGATAAATATGATAGATAAAAGAAAATCTGGAGTTTTATTGCATATAACAAGTTTATATTCTAATGATTTAATAGGTACATTAGGTAAAAGTGCATATGAATTTATTGATTGGTTAAAATTATGTGGATTTAGTATATGGCAAATTTTACCGTTATCAATTACTGGATATGGAAATTCTCCATATCAATCAATTTCTTCTATTGCTTTAAATTATTATTTGATTGATTTTGATATATTAAAAGAAAAAAAATTATTAGAAGAAAAAGATTATTCTTATTTTAAAAAAATGAAAAATAAAAGCTGTGATTATGAAAAATTATTTTTAAATAAAATTCCGATATTAAAAAAAGCATTTAATAATTTTAAAAAAAATAATAAATTTATAACTTTTGAGCAAAATGGAGTATATAAGGACTTTGCGGTTTTTATGACTTTAAAAGTTTTAAATAATTATAAACCATTTTATGAGTGGGAAAAAAATAAAATTTATAATAAACATTTAGTAGAAAGTATAATTAAAAAATATCCTGATGAGTATTTATTTTGGGTATGGACACAATTTGAGTTTTTAAATCAATGGAATAAATTACATTCTTATGCTAAAAAAAATAATATTATAATTATCGGAGATATTCCATTATATGTAGCTCATGATAGTGTTGAGGTGTGGAAAAACAAGGAATTATTTATGTTTTCTGATTCAAAGTTAAAATATGTAGCAGGATGTCCTCCAGATGATTTTTCTAAAGAAGGACAATTATGGGGAAATCCTGTATATGATTGGGAATATCATAAAAAAAATAATTATAAATGGTGGGATAATCGAATTAATTATATGTTTTTATTATATGATTATATAAGAATTGACCATTTTAGAGGTTTTGATAGATTTTATGCAATTGATTATGATAGTAAAACAGCAAAAAATGGAATATGGTTAGATGGACCAAAATTTGATTTTTTTAAGGATAAAACTAAACTAAATATTATTGCAGAAGATCTTGGATTTATAGACTATGGAGTAAAAAAATTAATGGATAGTACTAAATATCCTGGAATGAAAATTTTACAATTTGCTTTTGATGGAATTTGTAATAATGAACATAAACCATCAAATATAAGTAAAAATAATGTGATATATACTGGAACTCATGACAATCAAACTTTAAAATCTTATATAAAAAACTTAGATGAAAATAAATTTATAATATTTAAGAAGGATTTAAATGATGAGTGTATAAAATTTAATGTAAAACCTAATTTTAATTCTATTAAGAATATTATTGATACTATTATTTTATTAAGTTTAGCATCTAGTGCATATTTTGTAATTTTTCCTTTACAAGATTTATTATATTTAGATGATAATTTTAGAATGAATATTCCATCTACTATATCAAATAATAATTGGAAATTCAGAATAACTAAAAAAGATTTATCAATTTCTTTAGCAAAAAATCTGAATAAATTAAATAAAATGTATAATAGAATTTAATATTGTGATATAATTATTATGGTGGTTATATGAAAGAATTAAAAAAAATTTTAACTATATCAAAAATATTTAATGTTATATCAAAAATATTATATGTTATGACTAAAATAAGTTTTTGGTTATTTAGTTTTGTATTATTAATGTTTGTTTTTAGTGATAAAATGGTAGATAACAATGGAATTTCATTAAAAAAATATATTATTGATAATGCTAATTTAGAAGAACATGTTATTTATTATGTTTTAATTGTAATGATTGTTATTTCAATATTTGAAGCTATATGTTTTAAATCAATTAATAATTATTTAGAAAAAGAATTAGAAGAAGGGACAATATTTAGTATAGATGGATCAAAATATCTTTTTAAAACAGGAATAAAGATTATTGTTTTAAATTTGTCTTGTATAATTATAAATGAACTTATAAAACAATTAATTGAATTGATTTATGATAAAGATATAGAAATTTTAATTAATAATTCCACTTTCATTTATCTTGGTTTTATATTTATATTATTTTCAAGTGTATTTAAATGTGGTTATGAATTAATAAATGAAAATAAAAATTTATAGTTGGTTTTACCAACTATTTTTTATTAAATGAAAATGTTTTCGATTATTTAATTATATTGAAAAAAGATTATAAAAGAGTATAATAAAAAAATTGCAAAGAGGTGTTATTTATGTATTTGTTAATAATAATTGCAGTTTTTATGATTGTTGGATTATTATCAACTAGATTAATGAAAATTTTTAATTTACCAAATATTACAGGGTATTTATTAGCTGGATTATTATGTGGTCCAACTATGGTTTATTTTTTTAATAATTTTACACATATTTTTCCAGAAGGACTTGTTAATGGATATGATGAATTAGTTCAAAGTTTAAGTGTTATAACAAGTGTTGCTTTAGGTTTTATTGCATTATCAATAGGAGTAGAATTTAAAATATCAAATATTAAAGAAATTGGTAAAAGAATTATAGTTGTTACATTTTGTCAATGTTTATTTGCAGTTATAATTGTAGATGTTGTATTATTAATTTTTGCTTTAATAACTGATATGAGTATTGGTGTTGCATTAACATTAGGAGCAATTGCAAGTGCAACAGCACCAGCTGCTACATTACTTGTAGTAAGACAATATAAAGCTAAAGGGCCATTAGTTAATACTTTACTTCCAGTTGTAGCATTAGATGATGCTATTGGTTTAATTATTTTTTCAATATCATATGCTATAGCAAAAGTAATAATAAGTGGCGAAAGTATAACAATTTTTGCAGTTTTAATTAATCCGTTAATTGAAATTAGTGCATCAATTTTACTTGGTTTTATTTGTGGAGTTGTTGTAACATTAATATCAAAATATTTTTTATCAAGAGCAAACAATATGATTTTATTAGTAGCTTTTACGTTTTTATGTGTTGGAATTTCTCAAATGTCATTTGAAATTGGTGTAGTTGATATATCATTTTCTCCATTATTAGTATGTATGATGTTAGGTGCAACCTATACTAATTTAAAACCAGATTGTGAAAGATTCTTACATAGAGTTGATGAATTTACTCCACCATTATTTTTATTGTTTTTTGTTATAAGTGGCGCTGATATGGATATTACAATTATTCCAACTGTAGGATTAATCGGAATTTTATATATTGTTTCAAGATCAATTGGTAAAGTTTTAGGTTCATATGTTGGTTGTAAAATGGTTAAAACAGAAGAAAGTGTTGCTAAATATTTAGGATTTACATTATTGCCACAAGCAGGGGTTGCAATTGGTATGGCAAATATAGCAAGAGAAGGACTTGGAGAATTAGGATTAAAAATATATACTGTAGTTTTATTTTCTACATTTGTATATGAAATATTTGGTCCGCTTTTAACAAAATGGGCATTAACTAAAGCACATGAGATTAACCCATTAGAAAATAATTAAAAGAAGTTTCTATTTTTAGAAACTTTTTTTTATTTATGTGTTAAAATATCTATATAGAAAGGTGAATATTATGGAATCAATAAAATCAATATTTAAAATTGGTAATGGACCATCAAGTTCTCATACAATGGGGCCACAAAAAGCTTCAGCAATTTTTTTATCAAAAAATAAAGATGCAGATAATTTTATTTGCTATTTATATGGAAGCTTAGCATTAACAGGAAAAGGGCATTTGACAGATTATATTATAAAAAAAACCTTAGGGGAAGATAAAACTAAAATTGTTTTTGAATATGCTTTAGAATTACCTCTTCACCCAAACGGAATGAAATTTGAAGCATATAAAAATAATAAATTAATAGATACTTGGATATGTTATTCAATCGGTGGAGGAGAATTATTATATGATAATTCAATTCATAAAGAAAAAAAAGAAGTATATCCATTTAAAAATATGAAAGAAATATTGGACTATTGTAATAAAAAAAATATTAATTTAGATGAATTTGTTTTAGAATTTGAACCAGATATTATTCCTTATTTAAATAATGTAATTAATAATATGTTTATGACCATAGAAAATGGGTTTAAAGAAGAAGGATATTTACCAGGTAAATTAAAAATTAAAAGAAGAGCTCATGACTTATATAATAAAGCAATATCTACAAATGATTTTGATACATTAGTTTTTGCAAGTGCACTTTCAACAAGTGAAATGAATGCAAGTGGTAATATTATATGTACAGCTCCTACATGTGGAAGTTGTGGAGTTATACCTTCAATACTTTTTTCATATTATAAAAAAAATATTTTTTCTAAAGAAAAATTAGTTAAAAGTTTGTTAATTGCGGGATTAATTGGGAATTTAATTAGAACTAATGCATCAATAAGTGGTGCGGAAGTAGGTTGCCAAGGAGAAATTGGTGCTGCATCTAGTATGGCATCTGCAATGGATTGTTATTTAAATGGAGGAAATAATTATCAAATTGAATATGCTGCAGAAATTGGATTAGAACATTATTTAGGGATGACTTGTGATCCTGTTATGGGTTATGTTCAAATCCCTTGTATAGAAAGAAACGCAATATCAGCAAAAAGAGCTATTGATTGTAGTAAATATGCTTTATTAAGTGATGGTAATCATTATATTAGTTTAGATAAAGTAATTGAAACTATGAAACAAACTGGTAAAGATTTAAGTAGTAAATATAAAGAAACATCACTTGGAGGTCTTGCAATTGGATGTGATTAAAATTATGTTTGTTTGCCATGGGAATATATGTCGTTCTCCTATGGCTTATTTTATTATGAAAAAATTAATTAAAGATTACCATTTAGAAAATAAAATTTATATTGATTCATCAGCAACAAGTAAAGAAGAAATAGGAAATGATATATATTATAAAGCTAAAGAAATATTGATTAAAAATAATATTGAAGTTAATAAACATGAAGCAAAACAATTTAAATTATCTTTTTATAATGAATTTGATTATATTTATGTTATGGAAGAATATAATAAGATTAATTTGTTAAAAATAGTAAAAAAAGATAATTTAAATAAAATAAAATTATTAAATAAAAAAGGGATAGAAGATCCCTGGTACACAAATAATTTTTTAAAAGTTTATAATGAAATATATAATAGTTTAAATAAAATATTGGATGATTTAAATTTAATTTAAAAAGTTGTTCCTACTTTAATGATTAATTTATCTTTTTTTGATATTCCAATTTGTTCTATTATTAATAATCTACCTTTTCCTCTAATTGAAATTAAATCATTAGGTTTTAATATTAAAGATGGATTTAAAATTATTTTTTGATTAACTTTTATTAAATTATTTAAGATTAAATCTTTTGATTTGTCTCTTGAAATATTTAATACATGGGATAATATTAAGTCTAATCTTAGGCTTTGAACGGTAATATTTTTATTTATATAATCATATTTTTTTAAAATTAATTCATCTGTTTTTTCTAGGAAGATTTTTGTATTATTGATAGAATTAAAATTTTCTAAAATATATTTTTCTATTTCTTTTGATATGGCAAAATAACATTCATCGTTATTAATGATAATATCCCCAATTCTATCTCTTTTAATACCTAAACTCATTAATGTTCCTAAAACATTTTGATTAGTTATTGTAAGATATTTTTTATTATATATAATTTTATAAACAGAAATATTAAATTCGTTATCTAAAATTAATTCATTACCTGATTTAATAATTGCACATTCATATTCAGAATTTATAAATCCACCAAAAAAACGAATATTTTTTTTGTTTTTTATAATTGAACTAAGTAATTCTTTTTCATTTAGATTTAAAAATTTAGTTTTAATAATTTTATTTTCATTTAAATAATTTTTATATTTATTTATTAATTCGTTTTCAGTCATATAAATCACGTATAATTAATTTAGTAATAATTAATAACCAAATTTACTATTACTCCTTTTTTTAAATTCAATTGATATATCATCATCTATTACAGATATTATAATATAAATGCACCAATTAATTATATCATATATAATTGAAAAAAAATAAATTTGTTGTAAAATAAAAAAGAGGTGGCTTATGAAAAGAAAATATAAATTATTAATTACTATATTATTAGCAATCACAATTTTTATGTTATCAATAAATATTGTTCCAGTAAAAAAAGTTACTGAAAATAATCCTTTTATTCAAAATAGAACTTTAATTGCCGCTCACAGAGGTGGCAGTGTACTTAATCCTGATAATACATTAAAAGCTTTTAATCAAGCTGTAATTAATTATAATGTTGATATTTTAGAAATGGATTTATGTATGACTAAAGATAATGAATTAGTAATAATTCATGATTTATATATAAATGATTTTTGCGATGTTGAACAAATTAATAATTCAAATGATTTAGTATATGTAAAAGATTTGACGTATGATGAATTACAAAACTTTAATTTTGGTTATAAATTTCAAAAGAATAATTCTTATCCATATAAAAATTTAGTTACTATTGATCAAGAAAATAGAAAAGAAGTTATTAAATTTAATGATTTAAATTTATTAAAGTTTTCTGATTTAATTAGTAAATATTATGAGTCATATCCTGATTTAATGTATATTGTAGAAATTAAAGATGAAGGCGAATTAGGAAAAAAAGCTGTTGATAAACTTGCTTTAATTTTAGAAGAATATCCAAATTTAAAAGATAAAATTGTTGTTGGAACATTTCATGATGAAATATCTAGTTATTTAGATTTAAAATATGATTACATTATGAAAGGTGCAAGTCCAAATGAAGTTGTTAATTTTGTTTTAACTAAAACATTAAAAATAAGTTTATTTGATAAACCTACATATCATTGTTTACAGATACCAACTTCTTATAAAGTTAGTTTTTTAAATATCAAGTTAGATAGCAAAAGTTTGATTAATTTAGCACATAAAAAAAATATAGCTGTTCAATATTGGACAATTAATAATGAAGATGAAATGCGCAAATTAATTAATTATAATGTTGATTGTATTATGACAGATAATCCTAAATTATTAAGAGAAGTTTTAAATGAGTATAAAAAATAATAAAATTGGGTTTGGATGTTTTGATATAGATCATAAAAAAACAGATGAATTTGTTTTAAATGCATTAAAAAATGGATATAGATTAATTGATACAGCATATGTATATGGTAACGAAGAAGGCGTTGGTATCGCCATTAAGAAATCAAATTTAGATAGAAAAGATATAGTTGTAACATCTAAATTATGGAATAGTTTTCATGGTATAAACAGAACAAAAAAAGGATTTATAAAAAGTTTAAATAAACTTGGATTAGAATATATAGATATTTTTTTAATTCATTGGCCTATTCCATATAATAAAAAAAAGAATTATAAAAAAGATATAATTGAAACGTGGAATATATTAGAAGACTTAAAAAAAGAGGGATTTATTAAAGAAATAGGGGTAAGTAATTTTTTAGAAGAACATATCCAAATAATATTAAATAATTGTAAAGAAAAACCATATTTAAATCAAATTGATTTACATTTAGGTAATGTTGATCATAATTTAATTAAGTATCTAAATGATAATGATATTTTAATTGAAGCGTGGAGTCCTATTAGTAATTTAAAATTAGAGGAATTACCAAATTTAGAGTATTATTTAAATAAATATAAAATAAATAAATATGAACTTGCTATAGCATATTTAGCAAATAAAAATATTGTTCCTTTAATTAAAAGTTTTAATGAAAAACATTTAATTGAAAACATGAATGCAATAAATATTATTTTAGAAGAAAATGATATTAAAAAATTAGATGAATTTAATGATACTTATAAAGGTCATGATCCTAATAATATAGATTTTTGAGGTGTAGATTATGTATGATACATATTTTTTTGATTTTAACGGAACAATATTAGATGATCTTGATTTATGTTTAGAAATTTTAAATAAAATGTTAAAAAAAAGAAATTATAAAACATTTAATAAAGAGGAATATAAAAAAATATTTGGCTTTCCAATTATTGATTATTATAAAAAAGCAGGGTTTGATTTTGATAAATACCCATTTAGTGAGCTTGCACTTGAATTTATAAATGAATATCAAAAAAGAAGTTTAGATTGTCATATTTATCCAAAAATAATAGATCTTTTTAAATTCCTTAAAAAAAATAATAAAAATATAATAGTATTATCTGCTTCAGAAAAGAATAATTTAATTGAACAATTAAAACATTTTGATATCTATAAATATTTTATGTATGTTTTAGGTATTGATAATGTTCATGCTAAGGGGAAAATTGATATTGCATTAAATTTTTATAATGAAAATAAGGATTTATGTAAAAATGCATGTTTTATTGGGGATACTATCCATGATTATGAAGTTAGTAAAAAATTAAATATTGATTGTATTTTACTTTGTTCTGGACATCAAGATAGCAAAAGATTAAATAAATTAGATTGCTTAGTTTTAGATGATACTATTAAACTTTATGAAACGATAAAAAATGAACTTGAATATAATGAATAAAGAACAATTTATAAAACAAAATAATAAAGCTATTTTATGGAAAAAATTTATAAAAGCAATTAAAGAATTTAATTTAGTTTGTGAAAATGATCTTATTATAATTGTTAAATCAAATTTATATGGTTGTAATTTGGTTATAAATTTATTTGAAATTTTAAAAAAATATTCGATATTTTATTTTGATTTTATTGTATTAGAAAATAAAAAAGAATTAAAAAAATATAATAATTATAAACTTATTTTATTAGATAATTATTCTGATCAAATAGATAATATTTTATTAAATTTATTTGAAAATAATATTTTTACAGGGTTAATGCCTAAAAAAAAGTTAAAAAATCATATAGTTATTAGACCATTATATTATATAAGTTTTCTAGAAATAAAAAATTATAATGATTTTTTTATGAATAAAGAAAAAATAAAAAAATATATATACAATAACTTGGATGATAAGTTAAAACAAAGTATAATAAATAGTTTAAAAAATGTTTATTTAAATTGAGGTGGTATCATAAAAAATATAAGAACAGAAATTTTATTAGGAAATAACATTAATAAAATTAAATCTAAAAAAATTATTGTTTTTGGTTTGGGTGGAGTTGGTGGATTTGTTTGTGACATGTTAGTTAGAAGCGGGATTATTAATATTGATATAGTTGATTTTGATGTAATAAATGAATCTAATATTAATAGACAATATGTTGCAAATTATGATACAATTGGTTTAAATAAAACTTTAGTAATGAAAAAAAAATTAAATAAATTAGAAAAAAAATTAAATTGTAATATTTATAATTTAAAAATTGATGAAAATACAATTAATAATATTGATTTTACTAAATATGATTATATTATAGATTGTATTGATGATATAAATGCTAAAATTTTAATTGTTTTAAATGCTAAAAAATATAATAAAAAAATAATTAGTGCAATGGGTGCTGGGAATAAAATGACAACGAATTTTCTTGTTTCAAAAATTAATAAAACAGAAATGTGTCCTTTAGCAAAAAAAATGCGTTATGAGTTAAAAAAATATAATATAAATGATTTAATAGTTGTATATTCTAAAGAACCTTTTATAAAAACAGAAAATAAAGAAATAGGAAGTATTGTTTTTACTGTCTCATCAATGGCAAATAAAATAGTTGAATATGTAATAAAAGATATAATGGAGGAATAAAATATGGATAATATAAAAAATTTATTTACATTTTTAGATGAATCATATTCGGTTTATCATGCAATATCAAATATAAAAGAAATACTTTTAAAAAATAATTTTAAAGAAATAAAAGAAAATGAATTAGAATTAATTGATACAGGAAATTATTTTATTACTAAAAATATGTCAAGTATAATAGCATTTAAAGTTGGAAATAATTTGAAATCTGATTATGGATTTAATATTGTGGCATCACATTCAGATTCACCAACGTTTAAATTAAAACCAAATCCAATTATAAAAAAGGGTAATTATTCTTGTTTAAATGTTGAACCTTATGGTGGAGGAATTTATCATACTTTTATGAATAAACCATTAAGTATTGCAGGTAGATGTTGTATAATGGAAAATGATTTAATAACTACTAAGCTTGTTAATTTTCCTTTTAACATTGCTTTAATTCCTACATTACCAATTCATTTTAATAGAGAAGCTAATAATAATCTTTCATTAAATCCTCAAATTGATATGTTACCATTTATATCAGAAGAAGAAATAGATTTTTCTAATATTTTAGCTAAAAATTTAAATGTAGAAAAAAATCAAATTTTATCTTCAGATTTATATTTATATAATACAGAAAAATCATGTTATATAGGTTTAAATAATGAATATTTTGGTTCTAAAAAAATTGATAATTTAGAATCTGCATTTTGCAGTTTAATGGCATTTATTGAAAGTAAAAACGAATCAAATATAAATGTTTATGCATGTTTTGATAACGAAGAAGTAGGATCAAAAACTAAACAAGGAGCTGATTCTATATTTTTAAATACTGTTTTAAATAAAATAGCAAGTCAAGTTAATAAAAGTAGTATAGATAAGGTTTTTAGTAATTCTTATTTTGTTTCAATTGATAATGCTCATGCTATTAATCCTAATCATATGGAAAAGTATGATCAAGTAAATAAAGTCTTCATGAATAAAGGATTAGTGATTAAAAATAATGCTAATCAAAGTTATACAACTGATGCTACTAGTAAAGCTATATTAATAAAAATATTAAATAAAAATAATCTTCCATATCAAGAATTTTCTAATAGAAGTGATATTAGAGGAGGAAGTACACTCGGATGTTTAAGTAATTCTTTTGTAAATGTGTTATCAGTTGATATTGGGTTAAGTCAACTTGCAATGCATTCATCATTTGAAGTTGCAGGGGTTAAAGATGTTTTATTAATGATTTCGTCAGTTAAAGCAGTTTACGAAACTAATATTAGATATATTAGTGATGGAAGTTATATTGTTAAATAGGTGTTGTATGAAAAAAATAGAAATTGATAATTTGAAATTAGATTTTATTAATGAAATGCAAAAAAGTGCTCTTTTATTATCTGGAACAAAAAATAATTATAATATGATGACAATAGGTTGGGCATTAGAAGGTATTTTATGGAGTAAAAAAGTAATAATGGTATTTGTTAAGCCATCTAGATATACTCATAAATTTATGGAGGAAAACGAATATTTTACAATAAATTTTTTTAATAATCATTATCTTAATGAATTAAAATTACTTGGAACTACAAGTGGTAGAGATTATGATAAATTAGATTTAGTAGGATTTCATTTATTAGATTTAAATGAAAGTTTAGGATTAATTGAAGCAGATAAGATAATCAAATTAAAAAAAATATATACTGATAAATTTAATGAAAATGATGTATTAAATGAAGTATTTAATAAGTATTATAAATGTGAAGAACCACATAGTTTTTATATTGGTGAAATAATAGAAGTAATTGATAATACTATTAATTAAAAAGACCTCAAGTTTTATTTTGAGGTCTTCTTTTTAAATTTCTTTTTTAATTCTTTTATATAACATGGATTAAACCCAATATAAATAAAAAATAGTACAATAGGTAAAAATACATATAATGGAATTACCATCCATAGTATTGGAATATAAGTAGTAACGCCATTTTCAACCGGCATTAAGAATCTTGGATTAACCCAAGTTAATAAATCAACTACAGGTTTAAATTCTGGTTTAGGACCAAATATGAATGAAGAATTTCTATTTACTATATCAAAATATGTATCAGGAGTTACAGGGACTAATCCAGATTCAATTAAAATAACTTCATTTACTAAAATTAATGCTAAAATAGTTAAAAAGCTAAATGGAACTTGATATATTCTTTTTAAATCTAATTCATGAAAACCAAACTTAACCATTAAAAATGGGGCAATCCCAATTATCATATGACATATGTAAAATCTATTTAAATCATATGTAAAAACATTTTTTCCTAAAGCTTCTGTTGGAATTAAAATTGCTAAAAATCCACTTAATATTCCGAAATAAAACATATAATCTTTCCATTTATTATTTCCAAATAAGAATATAAATGGAAAAATCAAAGTACTAACCGCACATATATTTTCAAATGTTATTTTTTTTAGTGAATACGGTAAATCCTGGTTATATGGATAAAATAATAATTTTGTAAAATGAATTAATAAAGCAAAAAAAGTTAAAAATATAATTAAATTTTTTTGTGCTTTTTTTGATTTATTTTTAAATCCATAATATAATAATAAAAGAATTACTATAAAAATAAATATATATGCAAAATATGCAAAATTAAAAAATTCAACTGTCATTTTATCACCGTTAAAAATTATACAATAAATGACATTTTTTATCAATATTGGAGGTTAAAAAAATGAAAAAAGCAATAATTTTTGATTTGGATGGTACTTTATTTAATACATTAGAAGATTTAACAGATTCTATAAATTATGCATTAAAAAAATTAGATTTAAGTCCAAGAACAATTTTAGAGGTTAAAAGTTTTTTAGGAAATGGAATAAAAGAGTTAGTAAGATTATCTTTAGGAGAATATGAAAATTTATTAGATGAAGCTTTGATATATTTTAAACAATATTATACTATTCATTTAAATGATAAAACTGAATTATATCATAATATAATTCCTTTATTAGAAAATTTAAAAAAATTAGGAATTAAAATGGCTGTAGTTTCTAATAAATTTGATATTGGTGTTAAAAAAATTTGTTATCCTAAATTAAATAAGTACATGGATGTTTTTATTGGAGAAACTAATGATTTAAGAAAAAAGCCTGAACCAGATATGATAATAGAAGCATGTAAAAAATTAAATGTTAAAATAGATGAAATAATATATGTAGGAGATAGTGAAGTTGATATTTTAACATGTAAAAAAAATAATATCGATTTGATTGGTTGTGATTGGGGATATAGAGGAAAAGAAATATTTTTTAATGAAAATATAAAGGTTGTTTTTGATCCATTAGAAATAATTGATTGCTTAAATAATTTTTAAAAAAAGTAACTAATACATTTAAATATAATATTATAATATTGTAAAGGGGATGTATTATTTGAATGTATTAGAATTTAAAAATGTATATTTATCGTACTGTAATAATGAAGACGAATTGAAAGTTTTAAATAATTTATCATTTACTTTAAAAGAAGGAGAAATATTAGCAATCGTAGGACCAAGTGGATGTGGAAAATCAACAATTTTAAATTTAATAGCAGGATTATTAAAACCTACAAGTGGAGAAATTAAAGTAAATGGTAAAGTTGGTTATATGTTTCAAAAAGATAATTTGTTTGAATGGAGAAATATTTATAATAATGTTATTTTAGGGTTAGAAATTAATAAAGAATTAACCAAAGAAAATTTATTAAAAGTTGATAGAATGCTTAAAACATATGGACTATATGAATTTAAAGATAATTTTCCAAGTCAACTTTCAGGAGGAATGAGGCAAAGAATTGCTTTAATAAGAACCCTTGCTTTAAGTCCAAATTTATTATTATTAGATGAAGCATTTGCATCACTTGATTATCAAACAAAATTATTAGTAATAGAAGATGTTTATAATATAATAAAAAATGAAAATAAAGCAACTATTCTTGTTACACATGATATATCAGAAGCAATAAGCATGGCTGATAAAATTCTTATTTTATCAAATAGACCTGCAACAATTAAAAATATAATTAATATTGATTTTCAAGATACATTAAAAAGGACACCATTAAAGTCAAGAACATCACCTTTATTTAAAGAATATTTTGATATGTGCTGGAATGAAATAAATGGAATGTAAAAAAATACTAAATAATCATAAAAAATTAAAAATTAAGACAATAATAATGCAAATTGGAATAATAATTCTCTTTATATTTGTTTGGGAAATATTAGCAAAACTTAAAGTTATTGATACCTTTTTATTTAGCCAACCATCAAAAATTATGATTTTATTATATAAGTACATAATAACAAAGGAAATATTTAAACATATTTATATATCGTTAATTGAAACTGTTTTAGGAATTATAATTGGAAGTATTTTAGGAATAGTTATTGCAAGTATATTGTGGTATTTTCCTAAATTTGCTTTAATAATAGATCCATTTTTAGTAATTTTAAATGCTTTACCTAAAACAGCTTTAGCTCCAATTATTATAATTTGGGCAGGAACAGGTATAAGTGGGATTGTTGTTGTAGCTATTTCAATTTTATTAGTTTTAACAATATTATCAACTTATCAATGTTTTAAAAATGTTGATACTGATAAAATAAAAATGTTAGAAACATATAATGCTAAAAAAATCCAAATATTTACTAAATTAATTTTTCCTGCTAATATTGCAAATATTATTAATATTGTAAAAATCAATATTGGCATGGCTTGGGTAGGAGTAATTGTTGGTGAATTTTTAGTATCAAGATATGGAATAGGTTATTTAATAATGTATGGTGGTCAAGTTTTTAAATTAGATTTAGTAATGATGGGAATAATTGTTTTATCTGTTTTAGCATATATAATGTATGAAATTGTTAATTTATTAGAAAAATATATAATTAAGAAAAGGGGATAATTTGAAAAAAATATTAATTTTAATGTTTTTAATGATACCATTATTTTTTTTAGGTTGTAAAAAAAATAATAGGAAAATAGTTGTGGCTGAAGTTACACATTCTGCTTTTTATGCTCCACAATATGTAGCAATAGAAAAAGGGTATTTTAAAGAACTTGGTTTAGATGTTTCATTGTTATTAACAAATGGTGCAGATAAAACAATGTCTGCTTTATTAAGTGGTGATGCACAAATTGGTTTAATGGGTCCTGAAGCATCTATATATGTATATAATGGAGGGCAAGAAAATTATGCAATTAATTTTTTGCAACTTACAAAAAAAGATGGGTCATTTATTGTTTCTAGAAAAAATATTAATAATTTTACATTAGACGATTTAAAAAATAAAGAAATTTTAGGAGGAAGAAAAGGTGGAGTTCCTGAAATGACTTTAGAATATATTTTAAAAAAACATGGATTTGATGTTGGTAGAGATGATAACACAAAAGATGTTAATGTGAGAACTGATATTCAATTTCAAGCAATGGCTGGAGCTTTTGCATCTGGAACAGGAGATTTTGTTACTTTATTTGAGCCTACTGCAAGTAAATTAGAAAAAGAAAACAATTATTATGTAGTAGCAAGTTTAGGAGAATTATCAGGAGAATTGCCTTATACATGTTATTCAAGTTTAAAAAAATATATGGAAAAAAATGAAGATATTTTATTAGATTTTACAAAAGCTATATATAAAGCACAAATTTTTGTAAAAAATAATTCTTCTTTAGAAATTGCAAAAGTAATTCATAAACATTTTTTAGATTTAACATTAGAGGAATTAAAAAATGTCATTGATAAATATAAAAAAATTGATGCTTATTCACAAACTCCTTATTTAAAAGAAGAAGATTTTAATAAATTAATGGAAATAATGGAATTAGCTGGTGAATTAGATAAAAAAGCACCTTTTAGTAAAATTGTTAATTTGAAATTTGCAAATGAAGTTATTTAATTTTTTAACTAATGATTTTCATTAGTTTTTTTTTGCATATTTAAAAAAAAGTGTTATAATATCTTATAATAGAAATGGAGTGATATTATAAATTGACTAATAAAGAAAATAAAATATTATCGTGGTCTTTTTTTATTTTTATTCTTTTTAATTTATTAAATGCTATTATGATATTAACTCGTTTATTTTGTCCATATATAAGTCCTTATAAATATACAATTCCTCAATTAATTAATTCTTTTTTAGGAAATTTATCTGTATTAGGATTTTATATGGCAATATCATTGTTTTTTAAATCAGATAAAAATAAGATTAGATATTTAAAGATTACAACAGGGATTTTGAATTTATTTATATTTGCTGCATGTACATATTTTAATTTTTACGGGATGATGTTTTCTTTAAATACAATTAATGTATTTGGAAATGGTGATACAGGTGGAACAATTGATTTTATAATAGAAGCAATACCATTATTATTTAGATCATTTTGTTTTTTAGCTTTTATTCCACTTATTGTTTATATTGTTTTATATTTTGTTAAGATTAAAAAAGTTTTAACAAAAGATATAGGAATTAGAAAACCTAAGCTTGCAATTATTATGATGATTGTTTGTTTAATAAGTTCATTAAGTGCTATGGGTGGATATGATTATAGAGTAAAATATGAAAATAATGAAGCAAACGCTATGTATGGTATTCAAATGTGTGGTGTATATAATTATTATTTTTATGAAGGATATGAATTGGTTGCATCTAATTTTACTTCAATAAATGAAGATGAAATAATTAATAGTCTTAATGAATATAATAAATATAGTTTAATTGATAATACTTTAATTGAAAATAATGAAGATTATTCAGGAATATTAAAAAATAAAAATTTATTATTAATTCAATTAGAATCATTTAATAATATTTTATTAGGACTTGAAATATATGATGATAATCAATATAAGGAAATTACACCTAATTTAAATAAATTATTAAAAGATTCAATATATTTTAATAATTTTTATACAGTTGTAGGAATGGGAAATACATCAGATGCTGAGTTTAGTGTGATGACTGGTCTTTATCCTAATGGAGAAAAAATATCAATTTATGAATATTATAGTAATAACTACGATACTCTAGCAAAAGAATTTAATGATATGGGATATAACACATTTAGTATGCATGCTAATAAAAAATTGTTTTATAATCGTGGAGACGTTCATCCTAATATGTATGGTTTTAAAAATCATTATAGTCAAGAAAATATTACTTCAAATAATGATACTTTAATTCATGGGTATTTAAATGATCTTGATATGCTTAAAAATGCTATTGATAAAATATCTTTAAGTTCTGATCCAACTTTTGCATTTACAGTTACTATAACTAATCATATTCCATATAAAATTGAAGATAATTTATTTTTAAATAGAAAAAGATTAATATCTGATAATAAATTAGAAAAAAATTATATTAATTATTTAGAACATGTAAATTATACAGATTATGCTATAGGAGAAGCTATTAAATATTTAGAAGAAAAAAATTTATTAGATGATACTGCAATTATTCTTTATGGAGATCATTGCTCAGGTATATATATTGAACAAGCTATATTTGATAATTTAAATATTTTTAAAAATGATTTAAATAGTTTAGAATATCCAACTGATTTAGTGTCTCAAAAAATGCTTATTAGAAAATATAATAGTAATATACCATTAATAATATATCAAAAAGATTTAAAAGCTGATGTTATAGAAAATGTTAGAAGCGAAGTTGATTTAAAAAGAACAATTGCTAATTTATATGGATTAGAAAGTAAATATAATTTTGGAATAGATGCATTATCATCTAATAAAACATTTTCATATAATCCAAGAAATTTAGATATTTTTATAGATGGAGCAATTATTTCAGCACAGAGCGGAGAAATATATATATATGATAAAAACTATAATTATAATAAATCATTTATTAATTTATTAACTAAAAATTTTAAAGAATTTAGATTATTAAATAATAATATTTTGAAAAGTAAAATTTTTGATTATATAGAAAATAATTAAATAAAAAAAAGAACTCTTTAGTTATAATAGAAAAACTTAAGAGTTCTTTTTAATTTAAATTATTTGTTGTTGTTATTTTCATCGATTGAGATTGTTAATTTTTCAATTTTATTATTTTTATTTTTTAAATCAAAATATCCGACAACACTCATTACTAAAGCTCCAATCATATTCATCATAAAATCTTGCATTGTATCAACAAGTGCCATTTGGCCAACAAAATCTACTTGATTTATATCATCAAAATATCTTTGCATATTACTTCCTGAAATAGTATCAGCTAAAAATTCAAAAATTTCCCATAATACACCAATTGAAATTGAAAAACAGAATACAAATGTTGCAATAAATAATGGGGTTAAATTTAGTTTTGTATAATTTTTTTTGTTTAAAACATTGATTAAACTAAATCCAAATAATGTTATTAATCCTCCGCTTAATCCATGAACAATTGCGTCCCACCAATAGGTTTTTTCATACATTCCACCTATTTCACCGATTAAAATAGCAAGTGTAAAAACAAAAATATAAACAAGTTCCATAATATCAGGAATTTCAATTTTCCATTTTTTTTCAATTATTGATGGTACAAATGATACAATCAATAATAATATTGCTTGCCATGTGATAAATAAAAATTGACTATCTATTTGATCATCATGATTAAATATAACTTTACCGATACTATAAGCAATAATGCAAGCTAATAATACTCTTAAACTTATAAATGTTATTATTTTTGTTTTTGTAATTTTTTTATTATTCATACTAATCACCTATTTTTATTTTATTATAAAAAAAAATATTTACAACATTTTTAAACGCTAAAATTGTTTTTTTTTATATTATTTTGTGCTAAAATAGTTTTGGTGATAAAATGGATGATTTATATTTTAGAACAAAATATGATTATTATTCAAAAAAAGAAATTATTGATATAATAAATGATTTACTTATAAAAAATAAAATTATTTCTTTTGATGAAATAGTAGTTTATTTAAAAAAACAATATAATGTTAAATTTATAAATAAAAAAATACTTTTAGATTTAGTTAAAAATAATTTTTTATATGAAAAAAAGATGGTTCAAAAATTACCAGAAAGTATTTTTGATACAGAAATAGATCATATGAAAGAAATGTTTAGAGATATTTTAATATATAGATTTGATGAAGATATTAATATAATTTTAAATTCATTTAAAGAAAATGAATTAAAAAAAGGATTTAACGATAATTTAGAATTTGAAAAATTATATCCAATATTTAAAAATAAATATACTTCATTAAAAGCATATAGAAATTATATTCCATATTTAGATTATAAACAAATAAATAATCAGGATTTTAATTTAAAGTATTTTGTTTCTTCTGACTTCTATAATTTTTTAATAACTAAAAATTGTTTTACTATGAAAGATTTATTACTTAATTTAGAAGATTTAAGTTTTTATATTTATTATGATGAAATAAATGAATTGATAAATTTATTTCATATAGATTTTATGGATTATATTAAAAAATTTGATTTGTTATTTACTGAACAACAAAATTATGTATTATTAAATAAATATAAATCAACTAAAACAAAATTGATTGCGGATAGTTTAAATATTTCTGAATCAAGAATAATTAAAATTTTAAAAAATGTTAAAGAAAAATATGAAATATTTCAAATTAAAAACCATAATTTATTTTTAAAAATTATTAAAACTTTGGTTTCTGATCCTTTAAAAACTAGTTTATCTGAATTAAAAAATTATTTAAAAAATCCTGAAATATTTGTTTATTTAAATAATTTTGAAGAAATCAAGGAAATTGATTTAATTAATTTAGATAAGAAAAATAAACTATATAAATTTAATTTACCAAAAATATTTAAAATTGAAGATGTAACTTATAATATTAATTCAGAATTATTTATTAAAATAATTTCAATTGATTACAATAAAATAGGGGATATCTATGTTAAAAAAAGTATTACAAATTTAGAAAAAATAAAATATGCAGATGATTCTATAGATATTATTAGTAATTATCAAAAAATATTTAATGAAGAAATAAATAAAAAAAGTTTACAATATTATAATAAAGTAAAAAACACAGGTGCAATATGAAAGAAATAGTTAAATATATTAAAGACGTAAAAAAAGGACTATATAAAGAAAAAATTTTTGTTGCCGATTTGTTTATATTTAGTATATTAAAAAAATATAATATTCGTTTAGAATATTTATTATATTCATCAACATTTAATTATAGTGATGAAGCAATAAAAATTTTAAATGAAATAAAAAAATATGCAGACAATATTTTAGATGTAAATATTAAAATAATTGAAAATTTAAAAGATAAAAAAAATCAAATAGAATTTGTTGGAGTAATTAATTATAAAAAAAGTGATTTTGATAACTTAAATAGTGATGTTGTGTTAGTGTTAGATGGAATAGAAATTCCTGGTAATTTAGGGACAATTTTTAGAACATGTGATGCTACTAATATATCTGATGTTATATTAGTTAATAGCGTTACACACATTGAAAATCCATTAGTTTTACAATCTAGCAGAGGAATGCTTTTAAAAAACAAAATAGTAGAAAGCAATTTTGATAATACAATTAAATTTTTAAAAGAAAATAATTATAATATTTATTTAGGTGAACCAATAAATGGATTAGAATATAATAAATATGATTATAATGGTAAAGTTGCAATTGTTATGGGTAGCGAAAGATTTGGAATTGATAAAAGATGGTATGAATATGAACATTATGATTGTTTTATACCAATGAAAGGTGAAATTGAATCGCTTAATGTTGCAATAGCAACCTCAATTATGCTTTATGAAATATCTTTTAAAAAGAATATTAATTGAATAAGATAAATGGAGTTGAAAAGATGTTTATAAAAAAAATGTTTAGAGTTTTAAAAATAATTTTAAATTTTATAATTTCATTAATTTTAATTTTATTACAAATCTTACTTTATAGATTTTTATTTTTTGATTTAGGACATTTGCCACATATGTCACTTATTTCAAGTATAGTATCTGCTTTTTTAGCTATTTATATTATTCAAACAGATGTTAATCCAAGTTATAAAAATAGTTGGATATTGATTGTTTTAATTTTTCCTTTTGCTGGATCAATGTTTTACTTGCTTTTTGGAAGAGGAAATACATTACCTACAAGAAAACATAATAAAATATCAGGTTACATAAGAGAAAATATTGATGGTGATCAAATTGATTTTAATAGTTTAAAAAAATTAGATAATGCAAGTTATAAAAATGTTAAAATTCTAAAAAATAATACTAATTTTCCAATTTATGAAAATACAAAATCAGAATATTTTAAAGATGGAGATTTGTTTTTTAAATCAATGATTAACGATTTGGAAAATGCTAATGAATTCATTTTTATGGAATATTTTATAATTGGAAAAGGTATAATGTGGAATAAAATAAAAGAAATTTTAATAAAAAAAGCAAGTGTTGGAGTAGAGGTAAAAATTATTTATGATGCTATTGGTTCTACAGGAGTTTTAGATAGTAAAGAAGTAAAATATTTAAATGAATTTGATAATATAGAAATGGTTCCATATAGTCCAATGGGAGTTAAATTAAATTTATCAGCAAATTATAGAGATCATAGAAAAATTTTAGTTATAGATGGTATTATTTCTTATACTGGTGGAATTAATATTGCTGATGAATATATTCATCTAAAAGATAGATTCGGTTTTTTTAGAGATAATGGTATGAAATTAACAGGTAAAGCAACATATAGTTATACATTATTATTTGTTCAAAACTGGTATATGAGTACTAAAAAAAAGTTGGATATAAAAAAATATAAAAAAGAAGTTTATGAAAAATCAGATGGATATATATTACCATTTGGTGACGGACCTTTATATAAAAGTAATCCGTCATATAATTTAGTAAAATCCATATTTGAAAATGCAAGTGATTATGTTTATTTATCAACGCCATATTTTATTATTGATCATGAATTTATAGATTCTATTTGTAGAGCTATTAAAAGTGGTATTGATGTAAGATTACTTGTTCCTCATGTTCCGGATAAAAAATTGATTTTTATTTTAACTAGATCTCACTACGCTAAAATATTAAAAGCAGGTGGTAGAATATATGAATATACTCCTGGATTTAATCATGCAAAAAATATAATATCAGATGATAAATGTGGATTTATAGGAACAGTAAATATGGATTATAGAAGTTTATTTTTACATTTTGAATGTGGAAACTTTCTTGTAGGGACATCTTCTTTATTAAAAATGAAAAGTGATTTCCTTGACGCATGTAATATGTCAGAAGAAATCACTTATGAAAAATGGAAGAAAAGGCCATTGTATATTAAAATAGTTGCATTTTTTATTAATATTTTCGGACCTTTATTATAGTTAAATAAATAAATTAAATGTAAAGTCAATAATAATATCTAATAATTTGGCAAATAAATCATTACCAAATAATAAAATAATAAATATTATTAAAATACTATATTTTTCTAATGACATGAAATTGTAATAAGTTTCATCATCTAAAAATGAACCAAGTATTTTAGAACCATCTAATGGAGGAATGGGAATCAAATTAAAAATTCCTAATCCTAAATTGACATAAGCCAAATTCATAAAAAACATTAATAAAATTGGATTTGTAAGAAAACTAATATCAAATTTATAACCAATTGAAATAATTAAGACTGATAAAAAAGCTAATATAAAGTTTGCTAAAGGACCTGCTAAGGCAACTAGTAAAGTCATTAATTTTGGATGTTTATAATAATTTGGGTTGATCATAACTGGTTTTGCCCAACCAAAATGGAAGAAGATTAAGCATAAAGTTCCAACTAAATCTAAATGATATTTGGGATTTAAACTTAATCTTTTATTTTCTTTTGGTGTTGGATCACCAAATAAATAAGATGTTAATCCATGAGATAATTCATGAAAAATAATTGCAATTAATACAGCAGGAACAGTAATTAATAATTCTATTAAATAATTTGACATTTTTTTCACCTCAAAAATTTTATAATAATTATATCATAATACTGAAAAAAATAAAAATAAAATTGTTATATATTTGAAGATGGAGTGATAAAAATGAAAAAAATTTGTTTGTTATTAATTTTATTATTCACAATTTCTTTTACAGGATGTAGTAATAAACAAAATAAAGTTATTATAAATGTTGTTGATTCGAATAGTGATATTACATTTAAATATGATAATCCAATAGTTTATGTAGCAGAAAATGCAGCTGAATGTGTTGTTGAAATACAAACAAAAACAAATATTACATCTGGTTTTGTACCATATTTTTCAGAAGGTGCAGGATCAGGTGTTATTATAAGTAGTAATGGATATATTGTAACTAATAATCATGTTGTTGAAGGAACAAATTTAATTAAAGTTAGATTAAAAAATGGTAATGAATATGAAGCAGAAATTGTTGGGTTGGATGAATTAACTGATTTAGCAGTTATTAAAATAGAAGAAGAAAATTTAAAACCAGCAACAATTGGTAAATCTTCTAATTTATTAGTTGGAGAAATAGCGGTTGCTATTGGAAATCCACTTGGACAATTAGGAGGTACAGTTACTTCAGGTATTATTAGTGCATTAGATAGAAATGTTGTTATAGATGATGAAATAATGACTCTTTTACAAACAAATGCCCAAGTATCTCCTGGAAATAGTGGTGGAGGATTATTTAATGAAAGAGCAGAATTAATAGGAATTGTAAATGCTAAATCAAGCGAAAATAATGTTGAAGGAATTGGATTTGCTATTCCAATTGATATTGCACTTCCAGTTATTACTGATTTAATAGAACAAGGATATGTAAGTGGAAGAGCAAATTTTGGAGTAGAACTTGAAACAATTAATAATAATATTTATGTATATAGTGTAGAAGAAAATAAAGATGGTTATAATGCTGGATTAAGAAGAGGAGATATTATAACTAAAATTGATGATAAATTAGTATCATCAAGTTATGAGGTAAAACAAATTATTAGAAATAAAAAAATAGGTGAAACTATTAATATTACAGTTATAAGAAATTATAACGAAGAAATAATTTTAACATTAAAAATTACTGAATATAAAAATAAATGATTGTGTAATTAAATACACAATTTTTTTAATTAAAAATATATGTATTTTAAAAAAAATATAGTATAATAAAAAACGAGGTAATAAAATGGAAAATAATGTTTTGATTTTGAATATTAATTTAGATGAAAATTATAATATGAGTTATATTTTAAAGATATTTGAAGATGCATCCATTATTCATGGTAAATTATTAAATGTAAGTTATTCTGATATGTTAAAAAAGAATTTACATTGGATTATTTTAAAAACAAAATATGAAATAATAAAAAAATATAAAAAAGGTAATTATTTTATTAAAACATGGCCATTAGAAAAAAAACATTATGAATATGAAAGAGAATATGAAATTTACGATGAATCTAATAATATTTATGTTGTTGGAAGTATAGTTTATAGTTTAATTGACAAAAATACTAGAAAAATAAGTAATTACAATGTTTATAATTTTAATTGTTTAAAAAAAAGAGTGTTTAATGATAGGATAAGATTATTAAAACATTTAGATAAAAATGAAATGAGTTTTATAGATAAGCATTTAATAAATCAAAATAATATTGATTCTAATAATCATTTAAATAATAAAGAGTATTTAAAAATATTAGAAAATTTCATATCACTTGATGTTATAAAACTAGAAGTAAATTATAATAAAGAAGTATTATTAAATGATGAATTATATTTTTATAAAAAAGATAATATTATTCAAGGTTATATAAACGATTTAGAAATTTCTTTTATTGCCAAATTAAATTAAATGTTTTAGATGTTCCTTGCCTAACCATCTAAAAAAAACAAGGAGGAAATATGAAAAAAATTGATTTAAAAGTTTTTATAAAAATGGCATTAGTTAGTGCAATATATATTGTACTAACTATAATTTCAGGCCCTTTAGCCTATGAAAGCTTAAATTTTAGAGTTTCTGAAATATTAATGTTATTAGTGTTTTATAATGATTTATATATTATTCCACTTATTATAGGATGTTTAATATCTAATTTATTTTCAACATTAGGAATAATTGATATTTTATTTGGAACAACCGCTACAGTAATTTCTCTATTAATAATGAAAAAAATAAAAAACAAATTTATTTGTTCATTAATTCCAAGTATTATAAATAGTATTATTGTTGGAATTGAGCTTACAATTTGTTTTAAAACACCTTTTATATTTAATATGGGTTCTGTTTTTATTGGAGAGTTTGTTGTTGTTTCAATTTTTGGTTTACTTATTTTTTTAAATTTGGAAAAAAATGATAAATTTATGGAATTAATAAAAGGTGATAAAAATGAAAAAAATAAAAAAGATTCTATTTGAAAATTATCTTGTTATTTTCTATTTTTTTATAACTATTTTTATAGAATTAATAGGAACATATGCAATTAGTGGAAAAATGGAAATAAAAGATCCTAAAATGGCATTATCATTACTTGGTATTTTCACATTAATACTTTTATTAATTGAAAATCAGCAAATTAGATTTTATCTTTCTATTTTTTTATTGATTTTACAAATAGGAATTAATTTGTTTTCAATTATTTTATTTGAAATGACAGGAACTATTTTTGATTTTGGAATGTTTAATTTAAGAAAAGATGCAATGGGGATATTAGAAAGTGTACCAATAAATTTTACTTTTGTTTTTTGGGCTTTATTCTTTTTTTTATTTTTTGCTTTGATTTTAAAAAGATTTGCTCATAAAATTGATGTAAGTAAAAAAAACAATTATCTAAGAGCTATAAAATTTGTTTTAATAACAATTTTTCTTGTTAGCAATGTATTAATATCTTCAAATTTAAATGTTGTTGTAAATGAAGATTATACAGCAAAACTTGAAAGAGATAATCAAGAAAAATATCAACAACTTGGAATGTCTTCAAATTTTGTAAATGAAATATATAGAGGTTTATTTTTTAATCATACAGCTAAAAAAAATGTAACTGATGTTAAAGCTTATATTTCTAATGGTGGATATTTTTCTTTTGAAAATGATAATTTTTATGGTATTTCTAAAGGAAAAAATGTTATAACAATTTTAGGTGAATCTTTTGAGTGGTTTTCATTTATTCAAAATGAATTATTATATCCTAAAGGACTTGGTTATGATGAAGAAAATGAATGTTTTAATTCTATTGATGAAAAAACATTAAGAAATCTTTTTCCTAACTTATATTATATGTATGATAATTCAATGGTTATGTTAAATAATTATTCAAGAGAAAAAACTGATATTTCTGAAATGCAAAGTATTTTAGGAAGTTATCCTTCTGATGTTTATATTAACTATGATTATCCTGATAATGATTATAATTATTCAATAGTTAATTTACTTAAAAAAAATGATAGTGATATTTGTGCTAGATATTATCATAATTCATTTGGTAGTTATTATAATCGTGAAACTATAATGCCAAATTTAGGTTTCGATCCTATAAATCTTTATTTAGAAGATGAAGATGGTAATGAAAATATATTATCAAATACAATAGTTGATTCTAATATTATGTATGAATTAGGAATGACTAATGCACAAAAAGAAAATTTAGGTAGAAATTTAGATTCAGAAATGATGGAATATACAAAAGAAATAATGTTTCCAACTGATAAAAGATTTTATACTTATATAACTACTTTAACGATGCATGGAATGTATGCTGAAAGAACAAATTTAAAAGAATATTACGATAAGTTAGACGAATATAATATTTTAAAAGGAAAAACTACATATGCTTCATATTTAAGAAATTATGTTGCTTGTGCAATGGATTTTGATAAAGCACTTGGAATTATGTTTGATTATTTAAAAGATAATAATTTATTAGATAATACAATAATTGTAGTTTTTGGGGATCATAATGCCTATTATCATGGTTTAAGTGGTTATGTGAAAAACATTAAATCATATGATAAAGAACAAGAAGAAGATAATGATTATACTTTATTATACAATGTACCATTAATGATTTATGATGCAAATCTTATTCCTCAAAAAATTAATAAATTTACAACAACAAATGATATTGTTCCAACTTTAATGCATTTACTTGGAATTAATAATTATAAAAATTTATATTTCGGGAATTCTATTTTAACTACAGATGAATCAATATTATATTCTAGAGCATATAATGTTTTTATAGATTCTAATTTATATTTTTTTAGTATTAATGATATAAAATTTAAAAGCAATAATGTTGATGAAAAATATATAGAATATTTTAAGAATAGAGCATATAAGCATTTACAAAAATTAGAATATATAGATCAAATTGTATATTATAATTTAGGAAAACAGGTGATGTGAATATGAAAAAAAATTTTATAAATTTGTTTATAGGAGTTGTATTATCATTTTTAGGAATTATTTTGTTGTTTATGGTTATAAATGGTATTTCATTAAATGAAAAAAAATTAGCTGATTATATAACATGTGAGGCTGTTGTTAAAGATGTAATTGATAATAATAAATATGATGAATTATGTAAATGTCAAAAAACAACATATGACTATATTTTAGTTTTTGAATATGATAATATATTAATGGAAGCAGAAATTAGTGACTATCAAATTGCTTTTTCAGAAAATACAAAATTAAGAATTAATTATAATTTAAAAACTGGAGATGCAATTATAATAAGAACTAGTGCAAGTCATATTGCTTTATATTGTATTTGTATTTTACTTATTATTATTGGATTAGTATTAATTTGTTCTTTTATTTATGAAAATTATTTTAAAAAAACAAAAAAAGGAGAAAATTATGATAAATAAAAATGTAAGCGTGTGGGTAGAAATAAATGCTAATAGATATAGAATTACCGACAAAAATAAAATGGAAGAAGTATTTAAAAAATTAAATAAATCAGGAATTGGAACAGTTTTATTATCAGTTAAAGATACAACTGGATTTGGAATATATAAATCAAAATATGTTCCACATTATTCTAAAATAAATGATTTGTTTGAAGATTTTGATTATTTAGCTTATTATATTGATCTTGCAAAAAAATATGATTTAAGAGTAATTCCGTCAATTGACGTATTTGCTGAAGGAAGTATTAAAAATCCAAATAGTTTAAGTAAATCAGTGAGTAATCCTGAATTTGAAACAGTTTTATATTTGGTTGATAAAGATGATAAACCTTATTTTAAAAGAATTTCTGAAAATATGGAAAATTTATATACAGAGGGATTAGTAGAAAATTATTTTGCATCATTTGTAAATCCAATTAGAGAAGATGTAAGAGAATATGAATTAAATATTATAAAAGAAATTGCTAGTAATTATGATGTGGAAGGGATATGTTTAGATAGAGTTAGATTTGTTGGGTTTGGTGCTGATTTTAGTGAATATTCAAAAACAAAATTTCAAGAATTTATAGGTACAAATGATTTCGTTTTTCCAGATGATATAATGAAATTACATTATGAAAAAGATAAAAAAGTACAAAAAATAATGGGAAAATATTATAGTGAATGGCAATGTTTTAGAGCGCATTATCTTAAAAAATTTATTATTGATGTAAAAAAAGCATTAGATAAAGAAAATGTTAAATTATGGGATTATACAGGTAATTGGTATTATCAATATGATGATGTTGCAGCAAACTGGGCAAGTTGCCAAAATTTAAGTATAAACTATCCTGGTGTAGATAATGCATCTTATGCAAAAGAGGGATATGCTGAATATATCGATGTTTTATTATCAGGAACATATTATAAAAGTCCAGAAGCAATTAAATATGGGATTGAAGTTGCAAAAAAAGTTACATGTAATAAAACAGAAGTTTATGGATCAGTTGGTTTATGGGAATTTAGTAAAGAAAAAGAATTGGCAGAAAAATGTTTTGATGCATCAATTATAAATAGTAATGGATGTATGATATTTGATTTATGTTATTTAGATGATTATGATTATTATGATATAATAAACGTAAATAAAGAGTTTAAAAAGTAATTAAAAAAGTTTTCAAATTAGTTTTAATTTGAAAACTTTTTTTAAGTAAATAATAAATAAAATTGTTAAATATATTTATATGGAATTCGAAGGTAAAAAATTAGATAATATTCAAATGGAAATATTAAATTATAACAGTGATATGCTTGTTGTAGCTGGAGCTGGTAGTGGTAAAACATTTATGCTTTTAGCAAAAGCCCAATCTATAACAAAAAATAATAAAGATTGTAAAGTGGTGATTTTAACTTATACAAATGAATCATTAAATGACTTAAATACAAGAATAATTAAAAATAAAATAAAAAATGTTTATGTTTATACATTTCATAAATTTGCATATACATTAATTAATAATAATAAATATAAATTTATAAATGATGAAATGATTGAAAAAATAATTGATGAGTATTTTATAAATCCTAAAAATATTAAATTAATAATTGATTTTTTTATTTATTATTATTTTGATATAAATACTTTAAAAATTGATACTTTTGATTCGATGAATAATCAATTTTTTTCATATAAAAAATGGGTTAAAAGGAATTATCGAATATTTAAGTCATATTATTCTATTCAAGAATTTTATTATTATTTAAGATATTATAAACCTAATTATTTTAAAAATTTAAAAGAGATGTTACTGAAATATCATTTTTTAAAAGAAATTGGAATTGAATTAAATAATGATAAAAAAACAAGAAAATTTATTGAAATATATAATGAAATATTAAAATTAGATGAGGAAAAATTAACATATAATAAGTTAATAGATGTTGCTTTAAATAATATTAAAAATCTTGATAATTTAAAAATTGATTATTTAATGGTAGATGAATATCAAGATATTTCATATCAAAGATTTAAATTTATCTTAGAATTAAAAAGAAAGACTAATGCTATATTAAATTTATTTGGAGACGATTATCAAGCAATTTATAGTTTCAATGGAGGAAATATTGAATATTTTGTTAATATTAAAAAATATATAAATAATATTAAAATTTTTTTAATTGAAAAGACATATCGTTTTTCAAGTGAACTTGTTAAATATACAAATAATTTAATAAGTAAAAATAATTTTCAAATCAAAAAAAATGTAACAAGTATTAAGCATTTAAAAAAACCTTTAGTTTTAATACCATATAAAAAAAATAATGAACAAAATAAAATTAAAGAAGTATTAAATATGTTAAATAGTTATAAAAAAAATTTAAAAGTTTTTATACTTGCTAGATATAAAGAAAATATTAAAACCATCTCTTTTTTAGAACCAAGTTTAATAATTGATGACTGTTTTTTAGAATATAAATATTTAACAATTTATTTTAAAACAATACATGCATCAAAAGGATTAGAGGCAGATTATGTATTAATAATTAATGTCAATTATACAACAAATGGTTTTCCGTCAACTAAAAAAAATGATTCCATATTTTTTAATAAATATAATTTTATAGAAGAAGAAAGACGATTATTTTATGTAGCTATAACAAGAACTAAAAATAAAACATTTATATTTTATGAAAATACTAAAAAATCTTTTTTTATTGATGAGTTAAAATGTAAAAATTTACATTTGTGAAGAATTTGTGAATCGATTTTTAAAGTAAAAAGTTTAAAATACAAAAAAGTTTTTGTGAAACATATGATATGTTGAAAAACATAATTTTTTTGAAAAAAAAGTAAAATTTTGCAAAAATCAACAAAATAAATGTATATAATACAATATTTGACAAATCAAATTTCTTTAGCTATAATTCATTTACAATTATAAGCAAAATAACTTGTGAAGAATTTGTGAAAGAAAAAGTGAGGTTTTAAATATGATAAAAAAAATTGTAAAAAGAGATGGAAGAAAATTAGATTTTGATATTTCAAAAATTCAAAATGCGATAAGATCAGCTATGAAATCATGTGGTATTGATGATCCTAATTATGCTTTATCACTTGCATTAAAAGTAATGAATGAAATTGATTATTTAGGTTTATCATATCCTAGTGTAGAAAGAATTCAAAATATTGTAGAAGATGTTTTAGTTAAAGAAGGATTAACTGATGTTGCTAAGTCTTATATAATATATCGTTCTGAAAGAACAAAAATTAGAGAATCAAAAACTCAACTTATGAAAATATATCATGATATTACATTTAAAGATGCAAAGGATAATGATATTAAAAGAGAAAATGCAAACATAGATGGTGATACAGCTATGGGAACAATGTTAAAATTTGGTAGTGAAGGAGCAAAAGAATTTTTTGAAAAAGAAATTCTTAAACCAGAGCATGCTAAAGCTCATAATAATGGAGATATTCATATTCATGACTTAGATTTTTTAACATTAACTTTAACATGTTGTCAAATAGATATTTTAAAACTATTTAAAAATGGGTTTTCAACAGGACATGGGTTTTTAAGAGAACCAAATGATATAAGATCATATTCTGCTTTAGCATGTATTGCTATTCAAGCAAATCAAAATGATCAACATGGTGGACAATCTATTCCTAATTTTGATTATGGGCTTGCTCCAGGTGTTATGAAAACTTATAGAAAAATGTATTATAATCATTTAGAAAAAATATTACCGATATTTTCTTTAGATTCAAATTTAGTAAGTGATTGGAAAAAAGAATTTAATTTAAAAAATATTTATCCAATAATTGATGATAATAATGGATTTACTGATTTATTAATCGAAAAATTAAAACCTCTTACAAATTCTAATAATATAAATACTATTTTAAATTTTGCTAAAAAAGAAGCTTATAAAGAAACAGAAAAAGCTACATACCAAGCAATGGAATCATTAATTCATAATTTAAATACAATGCATTCAAGAGCTGGAGCACAAGTTCCTTTTAGTTCTATTAATTATGGAACAGATACATCAACAGAAGGTAGAATGGTTATGAAGCAATTACTTCTTGCTACAGAAGCAGGTTTAGGTAATGGTGAAACACCTATTTTCCCAATTCAAATATTAAAAATTAAAGAAGGAATAAACTATAATCCTGAAGATCCAAATTATGATATTTTTAAACTTTCTTTAAGAGTTTCAGCAAAAAGATTATTCCCTAATTTTGCATTTATTGATGCTCCTTTTAATTTGCAATATTATAAACCTGGTGATTATAGAACAGAGGCAGTTTATATGGGATGTAGAACAAGAGTTATTGGTAATACATATGATCCAAATAATGAAATAGTAACAGGAAGAGGTAATTTAAGTTTTACATCAATTAATTTACCTAGACTTGCAATTACAAGTAATAAAAATCTTGATTTATTTTATGAAAAATTAAATAAAACAATTGATTTAGTTATTGAACAATTATTAGATAGAATGGAAATTCAAGGTCATAAAAGAGTGTATAACTTTCCTTTTTTAATGGGACAAGGTGTTTGGTTGGATAGTGATAAATTAAAATATGATGATGAGGTAAAAGAAGTAATTAAACATGGTACATTATCTGTTGGATTTATAGGTCTTGCAGAATGTTTAAAATCATTAACTGGATTTCATCATGGAGAATCAAGTGAATCTCAAAAATTAGGAATTGAAATTATTTCATTTATGCGTAAAAAAATGGATGATGCAAGTGAAAAATATCATTTAAATTTTAGTTTATTAGCTACTCCTGCAGAAGGATTATCAGGTAGATTTGTAAAAATGGATCAAAAATTATTTGGTAAAATCGAAGGAGTTACTGATAAAGATTATTATACAAATAGTTTCCATGTTCCGGTATATTATAAAACAAGTGCTTATCAAAAAATATTGATTGAATCTAAATATCATCCACTTACAAATGCTGGACATATCACATATGTTGAATTGGATGGGAATCCTGTAAATAACTTAGAAGTATTTGAAAAAATAGTAAGACATATGAAAGAATCTGGAATTGGTTATGGATCAATTAATCATCCATTAGATAGAGATCCAATTTGTGGTTATAGTGGAGTTATTGATAATATCTGCCCTGGTTGTGGTAGAAAAGAAGATGATGTTAAATTTGAAAGAATTAGAAGAATTACTGGTTATTTAGTTGGTACATTAGATAGATTTAATAATGCTAAATTAAAAGAAGTTATGGATAGAGTGAAACACGATGCAAATTAAAGTTTCTGGATTTGTAAAAGAATCTATTGTTGATGGTCCTGGATTTAGATATGTAATATTTTTACAAGGGTGCCCGCATAAATGTTTTAATTGTCATAATCCGCAGACTCATGATTTTAATTTGGGGTATTATGTAGAATTAGATGATATTATTGAAGATATTTTAAAAAATCCATTATTAAGAGGAATTACAATTAGTGGTGGTGAACCTTTTTTTCAAGTTAAAGAATTAAAAGAATTAATAGTAAAAATAAATAATTTAAAAAAATATGATATATTTGTATATACTGGGTATACTATTTTAGAATTAAAAGAAAAAAACGATAGCAATATCAATTATATATTAAATAATATTGACTATTTAGTAGATGGTAGATATGTTGATTCATTAAGAGATTTGACATTACTTTTTAGGGGTAGTAAAAATCAAAGAATAATCGATATGAAAAAAACTATTATCGAAAATAAAATAATTGAAAAATATAATTTTTAATAAAGCATTATATTTGATAATTATTTTTAATGTGGTAAAATAAAATTATATTAAGGAGGAAAAATATGGAATTAAAAGGAAGTAAAACAGAACAAAATTTATGGACAGCATTTGCTGGTGAATCTCAAGCTAGAAATAAGTACACTTATTTTGCAAGTGTTGCTAAAAAAGAAGGATTTGAACAAATAGCATCTTTTTTTGAAGAAACTGCTTCAAATGAAAAAGAACATGCTAAATTATGGTTTAAAGAATTAAAACAATTAGGTAATACAGAAGAAAATTTATTACATGCAGCAGAAGGCGAAAACTATGAATGGACTATTATGTATAAAGAATTTGCCGAAGAAGCAAGACAAGAAGGATTTACAAGAATTGCATTTTTATTTGATGCAGTTGCTAAAATCGAAAAACGCCATGAAGAAAGATATCTTGCATTATTAGAAAATGTAAGAGCTGGAAAAGTATTTAATAAAGATGGAGAAGTTGCATGGGAATGTAGAAATTGTGGATACATTCATTTTGGAAGTAAATCTCCTGAAGTATGCCCTGTATGTGCTCATCCTCGTAGTTTTTTTGAAGTGGAGAAGAAAAATTATTAATTATGGGATTATATAAATGTCAAGTTTGTAATTTAATAGTTGAAGGTGACATGCCAGAGGTATGTCCTAAATGTGGAGTAGCACATAAATTCGTTTTAGTAGAAGAGCCAAACAAAGTATACGATAGTGAAAAAACTAATGTATTATTAGCAGATTTAGTTTCTTTAGCAACTAAATTAATTGAAATTTCTAATGAAGGAAAAGATATTAATTTAGATCCTACATGTTATAAAGTTTTTGATTTAGTTTTAAATAAAGCATGGGATATTAAACAATTAGCTAAATCTGAAATTGAATCACATGTTAAAAAAAATAAATGGTAAAAAAAATGTTAACCAAACGGTTAACAATTTTTTTTATATATTTTTTCATCTAAAACTCCGACATAAGGCAAGTTTCTATAAAATTCATTATAATCTAATCCAAATCCAATAACAAACTCATTAGGAATATCAAATAAAGAATATTTAGGATCTATATCAACTTTTCTTGCACATTTTTTATTTAATAATGTCACAATTTCAATTGATTTTGGATTATATTTTTTTAAATGTTCAATTAAAGATTGCAATGTTAAACCTGTATCAACAATATCTTCAACAATTAATATATTTTTATCTTTGATATCAATTGTAATATCTTTTAAGTATTTAACAACTCCAGTTGAAGAAGTATTTTGATATGAAGAAACAGCCATAAAATCCATTTCAATAGGGATATTTATATTTTTAATTAATTCAGCAAAAAAAGGGATACATCCTTTTAAAATTCCAATTAAAACTAAAGGCTCATTTTTATAATCATTTGAAATAATTTCACTAATTTTTTTTGATTCTAAAACAATATTTTCATGTGTAATTAAAACTTTTTTTAAATCATTATGCATATTAATCATTCCTTTATCTATATTTTAACATAATTTTTTTTAAAAAAAAGAAATATTTTGTGATAGCGTTTTAAAAATAGTAGATAAAATCTAAAAAATATAGTATTATATTTATATGTGATTTATTTTAACAAGGAGGAGTTAAGATGTATGATTGCATAATCGTTGGGTCAGGACCAATGGGAATATTTACTGCTTATGAGTTGATGTTAAAAAAACCAGATTTAAAAGTTTTATTAATTGATAAAGGGCATGATATATATAATAGAAATTGTCCTATTAAAATGAAAAAATTAACTCAATGTCCAAAAGATAAATCAGGACATAGTGGATGTAAACCTAGTTGTTCAATGACAAGTGGGTTTGGAGGTAGCGGAGCATATTCTGATGGAAAATTTAATATAACTTCTGAATTTGGAGGATGGATGACAGATATTATTCCAGAAAATGAAGTATTAGAGTATATTGAATATGTTGATAGTATTAATTTAAAGCATGGTGCTCCAACTGAAATTACTGATCCTAATACTAAAGAAGTATTAGAGATTGAAAAAAAAGGGATTGCTGCTGGATTAAAATTACTTAGAAGTAAGGTTAGACATTTTGGTTCAGAGGTTAATATAGAAGTTTTAAAAAGTATTTATGAAACATTAAAAAAACATATAGATTTTATGTTTAATACTAATGTGGCTGACATTATAGTTGAAAATAATACTATTAAAGGTGTTGTTTTAGAAAATGGTGAAAAATTATTTTCTGAATATGTTGTATTAGGAGTAGGTAGAGTCGGATCTAATTGGTTAAATAAAATTTTAACAAGTCATGGATTAACTTTAAAAAATAATCGTGTTGATATTGGAGTTAGAGTAGAAACAAATGATATTATAATGGAAGAAATAAATAGAATATTATATGAAGGTAAATTTGTTTATTCTACTAGTGTAGGAACAAGAGTAAGAACATTTTGTTCTAATCCAAGTGGACATGTTGTAATCGAAAATCATGAAGGTATTATGTTATGTAATGGACATGCATATCATAGTAACAAACTTGGAAGTCAAAATACAAATTTTGCTCTTTTAGTTTCGCTAGAATTTAACGAACCTTTTAAAGATCCAAATGAATATGCTATGGAAATTTCTAAATTAGCAAACAAATTAAGTAATGGATCTGTAATTGTTCAAAGATTTGGAGATATAATTAAAGGAAGAAGAAGTACAGAAAAAAGAATTGGAGAAGGATTTGTAAAACCTACATTAAAAGAAGCTGTTCCTGGAGATTTAGGATTAGTTTTACCATATAATGTTATGAAATCATTAATTGAAATGATTTATGCATTAGATCATGTAACACCTGGTATTGCTAATGATCATACATTATTTTATGGCGTGGAAGCAAAATTTTACTCTGATAGAGTAGATGTTACAAATGAATTTGAAACTGGAATTAAAAACTTATTTGTTGGTGGAGATGGTGCAGGAATAACAAGAGGTTTAGCACAAGCGGGAGCAAATGGAGTATTAGTTGCTAGATCAATAATTAAAAGGAGATAATATTTTGTATCAAATTTTTATAAATTTTATTATATTTTCTTTTTTAGGTTGGTTATGTGAAGTAATATATTGTAGTATAGGAAATAAAAAATTAGTTAATAGAGGAATGCTATATGGACCAATATGTCCAATTTATGGATTTGGTGGAGTTTTAATAACATATGGATTAAGTTATTTTAAAAATAATTTTGTAGTACTATTTATATTTTCTTTTATTGGGTGTTCTATAATTGAGTATTTTACGAGCTTTATTTTAGAAAAAATATTTGATTTAAAATTATGGGATTATCAAGATAAAAAATATAATATTAATGGTAGAGTATGTTTATTAAATTCAAGCTTATTTGGATTGCTTTCTTTATTATTGATTTATGTAGTTAATCCGTATTTAATTTTACCTTTAAATAAATTTATTAGTAATTATATTGTTTTAGTCTTTATTATTTTAGTTAGCATATTTGTAGTTGATTTGATATGTACATTAATTTCAATTTGTCATTTAAACAATATTATTTTATATGAAAAGAAAATATTCGAATTAAAAAAACATGATAATAGACATTTAAATAGATTTTCACATTATATATTTTCACATTTTAAAAATAAATTCCCTAAAATTAGATCAATTAAAAATAGAAAATTTTTTGAATCTTTAAAAGAAAAATATGAAAAAATAAAAAATAAATTAAATAAGGATTGATTAAATGAAAGTAGCAAAAAGATTATTAATTGTAAACTTATCACTTTTAGCAATAGCCGCTTTAATTGGAATATTAGGTGGAATTATTGGTGGATTAGATGGTTCTGTTAAACAAATGGAAGATTATATAAAAACATTATATAAATTTTGGCCATTTTATGTATTGGTAGGAATTTATGGAATTGTTTGTTATTGTTTTATTAAAAAGAAAATGAAAATGTATAATTATTATGAGGGGAATTTATTTGTTGCAGGATGTTTAGTATTTGCATTTTGTATTTCAATAATATTTGATATTTTATTTGTAATAATAATTGTATTTATAAAAATAATTATAAAATTGTTTGGACTTATATAAAACCCAAACATTTTTTTTATTTAACCATAATATATAGTGTAGGTTTCCTACAAAGGGGGATAAAATGAAAAATTTCAATAATGAAATAACTATTAATGGAGTATTATATAAATATGCTCTAAATCCAATTAGTACTGATAATAATGTTTGTGATTTGATTGTAACACCATGTAATATGCCAACAGCTGTCTATGATATTGCAAGAATTACATGTAGACAAAATAATTGTACAAATGTAGGTTATTATCAAGCACAAATCAATACAGATCCAGTAACTATAATTCAAGATTGTAGTTTATGTGGTATTGTAGAAAGATGTATTACTGATTATTTTAATCAAAATACATTTTGCAGTAGAACTAACTTTTTTGGATTTTAATATGTTTTGGCCAGCATAAATCTTGCTGGTCAAAATAAACCCCTTAAAAACTTATAATTTATAAAAAAATGGGTACATTATATTTGGGTGATATAATGGTTAAAATAAGTTGTTCAGTACAATCATGTGTATATAATAAATATCATAGTTGTATTAATGAAGATATTTTGATTAAAGGAGAAAATGCTAAAATGTCAAAAGAAACAATATGTTCGACATTTAAAGAGCGAAGAATAAAAGATTTAAAAGCCGAATTTTCTAATTTAGATTTTCCTAAAACATTGACACTAAATGTTAATTGTAATGCTAAAAATTGTATACATAATAACTTAAATAGATGTTTAAAGGAAAAAATACACATTGATAATAATTATTACTTAGGAAAAGTTAGAACTAAATGTTCTAGTTTTGAAGAAAAAATTTGCTAAAAAAAGCAAATTTTTTTTAAATATTTTACTATTAAATTCGTAATTACATCATTTGATAATTCTAAATGCCATTGAAAAGCAATAATTGGATAATTTTTATGAATTATTGCTTCTATAATATTATCTTTTGATCTAGCTAGAATTATTAAATTATCACCTAATTTTTTTATTGCTTGATGATGATAGGAGTTTGTATAAAAATATTTTGGTAAATCTAAATAGTCGTTTTTATAAAATTCAACCAAATGATAATTAATATTTTTTTTATGATTATAAAAAGATTTATTTTTAAAAATATCTTGGAATAGTGTACCATTAAAATAAACATTTATAATTTGTAATCCTCTACAAATACCTAAAACAGGTTTATTATTTTTTATAGCATAATCTAATATCATAAAATCTAATTTATCATTTATTAGGTTTATATTTTTAGATTTTTTATTTATTTCATTATAATAGTTTGGATTTAAATCATAACCACCAGTAATTAAAAATGAATCACATATAGAAAAGTCAGAAGTTAAGAAAAGTAATTTAATTTCAACATTTTGTTTATTTAAAAAATCAAGATAAGATTTATTTAAGTAATATTTATCATTTAAATATCTTGATGAAACACCAACAATCAAAAAATCATTTCCTTTCTTTTAATATATGTTATAATATATGAGAATTGAGTTGATATTATGAGTTTAATTACTGTTAGTAATCTAAAATTTAAATATGAAGATCATGAATTATTTAATAATTTAAATTTTAGAATTTTAAATAATGAACATGTAGTTTTATTAGGAAAAAATGGAGTTGGTAAATCTACATTTTTAAAAATATTAGATAAAAGATTAATTCCTGATAGTGGGAAAGTTGAATATTTACCTAAAATAAAAATTTCTTATTTAGATCAACATTTAGAAATTAAAACTAGTATTTCAATAAAAGAATATTTATATGGTGTATTTAGTGAAATGTTTAAAATTGAATCTGAAATTGAAAAAATATATAAAAGTTTAGAAACAGATTTAACAGATTATGATTTAAAATTAACGCGTGCATTAAAAATGACTGAGCAACTAGAAAATTCTGGTTTTTATGAAATTGATAATAAATGTAAAAATATCTTAACTGGATTAGGATTAAAGGATTTAGATTTAAATAAAAATTTTAAAGAAATTAGTGGTGGACAAAAAGTTAAATTATTTTTATCAAAAATGCTTTTAGAAAAACCAGATTTAATGTTACTTGATGAACCAACAAATTTTTTAGATAAAGAACATATTATTTGGCTTAGTAAATATTTAAAAAATTTTAAAGGAAGTTTTATTGTTATTTCGCATAATTATGAATTTGTAAAAGAAATTGCAGAAATAATTTATGAATTAGAAAATGGAAATATTGAAAAATATAAAGGGAACTTAGAATATTATTTAGATCAAAAAGATATCAGAAAAGAAGATCTGATAAAAAAATATAATAAGCAACAAAATCAAATTAAAAATTTAAAAACATATATTGAAAAGAATTTAGTTAGAGCATCAACAACCAAAATTGCTCAAAGCAGAAGAAAACAATTAGAAAAAATAGATGTTTTAAAAAAACCTTTAAATGATAAAATATTTAATATTAATTTTTCTTTTTCAAAATCATCATATTTAAATGTTTTAAATGTAAATGATTTATTAATTGGATATGATAAACCAATTTTAAATCCGATAAATTTTAATATTGAAAGAGGAGAAAAGATTGTTATTACAGGAAAAAATGGAGTTGGTAAATCTACATTATTAAAAAGTTTATTAGGTGAAATTAAATTTTTTGATGGAAGTGTTGATTGGTCTGAATCTTGTGATATTTTATATTTTTCTCAAGAAGAAAAATTTGATGAATCAGAAACACCTTTTTCTTATATTAAAGATAAATTTCCTGATATGACAAATGAAGAAGTAAGAAGGAGTTTAAGTTTTTTAGGGATTAATCATGAATTAGTTTTTAGAAAACTAAATGAATTATCAGGTGGAGAACAAGTAAGAACTAGAATGACTGAAATGGTTATAAAAAAATCTAATGTTTTAATATTGGATGAACCAACAAATCATTTAGATCAAAATTTTAAAAAATCATTATATGAAGCAATTAAAAATTATCCTGGAACTGTTATTTTAGTTTCGCATGAAAAAGAGTTTTATGATTCGTTTAAAACAAGAATTATTGAATTATAAAAAAGTCTATAAAGTTAAATTTTATATTACTTTATAGGCTTTTTTAATTATAATTTTTCAATTTCTTTTTTTAATTCATTTATAATTAATTCTTTGTTATTATCTATCTTTTTAATGATTTTCCCTTTTTCAAATAAAACAACACAATCTTTTCCACCAGCAATTCCGATATCTGCTCTTTTTGCTTCTCCAGGTCCATTTACTACACAACCCATAACTGCAATTTTTATAGGCTTATTAAGAGTATCCACATATTCTTCAATACTAGTTAATATTTCTTGCATATTATATTGTAATCTACCACAAGTAGGGCAACTAATTATTTCAGGTAAATCTTTTAATTTTTTACATCTTAATAGTTCTTTTGCCACTTTAATTTCATTTACAGGATCTCCTGTAAGAGATATTCTAATTGTTTGTCCAATTTTTTTATTTAATAATGTATTTAAAGCAAGCACAGATTTTACAGTTCCATTTATTAAACTTCCTGATTCAGTTAATCCAATATGTAGTGGATATTTAAAAATTTTATTTGCTAAAGTATTTACTTTTATTAATTCATCTATATTACTTGATTTAAAAGATAATACAATATTATAAAAATTATTTTTTTCAAAAAAATTAACCCATTTTTTAGCCTTTTTAAGCATTTCTTTGTATGAATCAATTGATCCTGAATTTAAACCAATTCTAATTGCTGTATTATTTAATTTTGCAGCATTTATTATTTTTAATAGTTCATCTTCGTTTTTTAAATTTCCTGGATTGATTCTGATTTTATCAACACCTTGATTTATTGCTTCTAATGCTAATTTATAATCAAAATGAATATCTGCAATTAATGGAATATTTATGTTTTCTTTTATAATATTTAATGCTTTTGCATCTTCCATATCTAATACGGCAACCCTTACTAATTCACATCCAACATTTTCTAATTTTTTTATTTGATTAATTGTTAAAAAAGTATCTTTTGTTTTTGTATTTGTCATACTTTGAATTAAAATAGGATAATTACCGCCTATAAATTTATTACCGATTTTTACAATTTTTTTCATTTTGATTCTCCTTTATTTATAGATTATTATTTTGATATATATAATATAATTATATCATAATTAATGCAATAATATAATTAATATTATTATATATAATGAATAAAATTAAAAAAATACTTGCAAAAATTATTATAGTTTGATATACTCTATTATTGAAATAGGAGGTTTATTTATGCGTGACCTAGTGAGATTATTATGTACAGAGTGTAAAGAAGAAAATTATTATACTGATAAAAATAAAAAATTAAACCCTGAACGTATTGAAATGAAAAAATATTGTCCTAGATGCAATAAACACACAATCCATAGAGAAAAGAAATAAACTATTTTAAAATAGTTTTTTTCTTTTATTAAGATGAAAAGATATATTACTGATAATTTTGGTGTTAATTGTTATATTTTAAATTATCAAGGAGAATGTTTTTTAATTGACCCAGGGGAATATAATAAATTAATTGAGGATGAAATAAAAAAATATAATTATAAAGGAATATTATTAACACATGGTCATTTAGATCATATAGATGCAATAGATAAATATATTGGACCAATATATATACATGCTAATGATTATGATAATTTATTTGATTTGAGTTTATCAGGTTATAAATTTTTTAATTTGAAAAAAAATTTTAATAGTGAAAAATTAAATATAATTAAAATTTATGATAATGATAAAATCAAATTAGGCGATTCTTTTATTAATGTTATTCATACGCCTGGTCATACTAAGGGTAGTGTTTGTTATTTATTTAAAGATATGCTTTTTACTGGAGATACTTTGTTTAAAAACAGTGTTGGAAGAACTGATTTACCAGGTGGTAATATGAATTTATTACGAAAATCAGTTATAAAAATTATTGATAATAATAAAGATTATATTAAAATTTATCCAGGACATGATGAATTTACTAATATAAAACAGGAAAAAAATAATAATTTTTATTATTTATCTTTTAAAAAATAATTTATTCAATCTACTATAAGTAGATTTTTTTATTTTTTAGTATAATTTTATTTTTAAAACATATAATATTTTTGAAAAAATAGCACTTTTCTATTGACAGTGCTAAAAAGATATAGTAAAATAGTGCTAGCACAGAATGTAAGAGAGTGCTAAAAGGAGTGGTGATGTGCTTTCTGATAGACAAAAATTAATTCTTAAGGCGATTGTTGAAGAATATATTAAAACAGTTGATCCAGTAGGATCAAAAGCATTGACTGAAAAACCATATTTAAATTTTAGTCCTGCGACATTAAGATATGAGATGGCTTATTTAGAAGAATTAGGTTATTTGGAAAAAACTCATACTTCAAGTGGTAGAATTCCATCAGAATTAGGTTATAAATATTATGTTGACCATCTTGTTACTAGAGATCAAGAGGTTACAAATGTTTATCCATTAATCGATGAAATATTTAAAAAAAATCAAATGGGTAAAGATAAAGCAGTAAAAGAAGTATTAAATTTATTAAGTGAATTAACTCATTATACTGCAATTGCTTTAGGTCCTGATATAACAAATTCTAAAGTTAAAAAATTAGATTTAATTAAAATATCTAATGATGAAGCAATTTTATTAATTGTTTTAAGCTCAGGGCATGTTCAAAATTTAAAAATGTCTTATGGGCATTTAAATTCTTTTGATGATTTACAAAAAGTAGTAACAACTTTAAATGATATTTTAAAAGATAAACCATTAAATAAAATAGAAGAAATTTTAAATGATGAATTTGCTAGTAAAAAAGTTAATAAATTAGTTGAGTTTCAAGAAGAAATTTTAGATATGTTTTTAGATGCATTTCAAAAATTCAGTACAGAATCATATTATTTTTCAGGTCTTCAAAATATGTTTGAACAACCAGAATTTAGAGATTTTGATAAATTAAAAAAATTAGTTAATACTATGGCTAATAAATCTTTAATGCAAATAGTAAATGATTTTTCTGACACATCTTTAACAATAAAAATTGGTAATGAAAACAAATTAACTCAAATGAAGGATTGTACAATTGTATCTATTCCGTATCAAATTAATGAATTTGAATCTGGAACAATAGCGGTTATTGGTCCTACAAGAATGGAATATAGAAAGGTTATTCCTCTTGTTGAGTATATTGCTAAAAATATGTCTAAATTGTATGAAAAATAGAAAGGACGAAAAAAATGGCTGAAGAAAAAACTATTAATGAAGAAAAAATAATAAATGAAGAAACAAAAACAAACGAAAATAATTTAGATTCTGAAAAAGAGAATGTTGATAATGAAAAAACAAATTTAAAAGAAGATAAAAATAAAAAGAAAAATAAATTATTAGCTAAATTAGAAGAACTAGAAAAAGAAAATAAAGATTTAAAAGATCAATTATTAAGAAATAGAGCTGAACTTGAAAATTTTAAAAAAAGAATTACAGATGAAAAAATCAAAGAAAGAAAATATGCTTCTTTAGATTTAGTAAGAGATTTGGTATCTGTAGTAGATAATTTAGATCTTGCTTGTAATATGGAAACAGAAGATCAAGTTTTAAAAAATTTCTTAATTGGATTTAAGATGATTAATACTCAAATTTTTGATGTATTAGAAAAAGATGGTCTAAAGCTTATTGAAGCTAAAGATAAATTTGATGAAAATTATCATCAAGCTGTTGCTGTTGAAGAAAAAGAAAACGTAGAACCGGGTTTAATATTAGAACAATATAAACGTGGATATATGTATAAAGATCGAATAATTCGTCCAGCAATGGTTAAAGTAAGTAAATAAAATTAAATATTAATAAATAATTTATATAAAGGAGAATAAAAAATATGGAAACAAATAAAGTTATAGGTATTGACCTTGGAACTACAAACTCATGTGTATCAGTAATGGAAGGTGGAGACGCAAAAGTAATTCCAAATGCTGAAGGAGGAAGAACTACTCCATCTGTTGTTGCATTTAAAGGTGATGAAATTCAAGTTGGTGATGTTGCTAAAAGACAAGCAATTACTAATTTAAATACAATTAGTTCAATTAAAAGAAAAATGGGTACTAATGAAAAAGTTGATGTTAACGGTAAAAAATATACACCACAAGAAATTAGTGCAATGATTTTACAAAATTTAAAACAAACTGCTGAAAATTATTTAGGAAGTAAAGTTACAAAAGCTGTAATTACTGTTCCAGCATATTTTAATGACGCACAACGTCAAGCAACAAAAGATGCTGGTAAAATTGCAGGATTAGAAGTGTTAAGAATAATTAATGAACCAACAGCTGCTGCATTAGCTTATGGTATTGATAAAACAGAAAAAGAACAAACAGTTTTAGTTTTTGACTTAGGTGGAGGAACATTTGACGTTTCTATCTTAAGTTTAGCTGATGGTACATTTGAAGTTATTTCAACTGCTGGAGATAATTTCTTAGGTGGAGATGACTTTGATAATAAAGTTATGGAATGGCTAGTTAGTGAATGTAAAAAAGATAATGGTGTTGATTTGTCAAATGATAAAATGGCAATGCAAAGATTAAAAGAAGCTAGTGAAAAAGCTAAAAAAGATTTAAGTGGTATTTCACAAACAACAATTTCATTACCATTTATTTCAATGGGTGTTGCTGGACCAATCCATTTAGAAAAAGTATTAACAAGAGCTAAATTTGATGAATTAACTCATGAATTAGTTTTAAGAACTGTTAAACCAGTTCGTCAAGCATTAAGAGATGCTAAATTAACAGCTAATGATATCGATCAAGTATTATTAGTTGGTGGTTCAACTAGAATTCCAGCTGTTCAAGAAGCAGTTAAAAAAGAATTAGGAAAAGAACCAAATAAATCA
>CAYZIB010000009.1:0-47735 GCA_964478425.1 uncultured Anaeroplasmatales bacterium
AAAAAAACAAGTTATTCCTACTGTTAACGAAAAACTAATGAAATATTTTAAAGAATACTTATGTGTTGGAGGATTACCAGATGTAGTTAATGTATTGAATTTAACTCATGATTTAACTCAAGTAAGAGAGATTCAACAAAGCATTTTAGAAAGCTATAAAGATGATTTTGGCAAACATCATAACAAAAATGAAGTGCAAGAAATTAATCAAACTTAACTTACTAAAATTATGCAAGTATATAAATCTATTCCAAGTCAACTTGCAAAAGAAAACAAAAAATTCCAATATAAATTAGTTTCATCTAATGCTAAAGCAAGAAGCCATAGTAATGCAATAACATGGCTTGAGGAATTCGGATTAATTTGTAAATGTCATAATTTAAATAGTTTAGAACTTCCTCTTGATGGTAATAAGGATGAAGACACATTTAAAATATATGTTACTGATAGTGGGTTATTTATAGCAATGCTAGAAGATGGAACTGTTGATAACATTATTAATGAAGATTTAAAAGTATATAAAGGCGCAATATTTGAAAATATTATAGCAGATGCTTTTTATAAATTAAATAAAGACTTATACTATTATCATAAATCAAGTGGTTTAGGAATAGACTTTGTCACTAGATTCAATAATAATATTACATTAATAGAAGTAAAATCAAATAATGGTAATGCAAAATCTTTAAAAGAAATATTAAATAATAAAGATAGATATAATATAAACAGTAATTTTAAACTTACTAATACAAATATAGGTATTACAAATGGAATTAATACAATTCCTTTATATATGGCGTTCTTGATTAAATAAAGTTTTAGGAACTAGTATCATATTAAAAATATATTAATTCTTTTTTGTATTTATATACCATAAAACATTTTATATAGTAAACAATTTTATATTACTACCAAAAGTTGCATCGTAAAACTTTTTGTAGTAATGAAACATTAAAGTAAATTGATAAGTCTTAACATAAGACTTTTTTTATTTTATAAACATTCTAATAAAATATGGTCAAATGTTTTTTATATATTTTAATTTTTACTTAATGTTAACAATTGTATTTTAATACATTTTTTATTATAAAATTAAATAATAAAATTATTAAAGACCAAAACATACATTTTAAAACACAATTTTCTATATTCAAATATTCACATAAAAATTTAAAATTTTAACAAAATAAATATATATATTGTTTTTTTAACTTAAAATATTATATAATATATTTGAATAAAGGTTTAAAATATTTGAAATAATATAATTAGATAAAGAATCTTTATTCAAAAAAACTTAATATAAAAATAAGAGGATAAAATATAAAAAAGGGGGGCTGAAAGAATGGATAATATAGAATTTTTTTAATTTAAATGCATAATTTATATATAGGAGGAGGTAAAAATATGTTTTTTAAAACAACTAAAAGTATTTTAATAATATTTATTATTAGTTTTTCTTTTATTTTATGTGGATGTTCTAATAATAAAAAAGAAGAATCTATTATTACAGAAGGGGCATCAGATAATGTGATTGATCCCTACTTAAGCAAAATTGTTTATTTACCATTTGAATCTTGTATTGAGTTAAAAGAATATATTGATTCTAATAATAAAATAACTAAATCTTTTTATTTTATTAACTTAGATTCATTTTTCATTCATCAAGATTTTCACAAAATTATTTCATATACCTGTTCGTCTGAAGATAATTACAATAATTCATATATTGAAATTTCTGCTTCTATTTACGATAGTAAATTAGGTTATGATAATAGTTATGATAATAAAAGTAATTTGGACGTATTAAACGAATCATATCGTATATTATTAAAATCTTTTCCGTTTGACTATGACGGAGGAGAATTTAACCTTAAACATTATAAGTATAACGATGGAAAAACAATATTTAATAATGTTTTATATGTTTATTATAAAGGTAATGTTATTTCAAAATTGTTTTATTATCGAACAAATGAAATCAAAATAGATTATTTTATTGAACTATTTGACACAAACAAAATTTTTATTAAAAATGTCTAATATATATAATTATAGTATAAAAGGGGGATAAAAATGAAAAAAACAGTTCTATTTTTAATGATATTTATGTTATTATTCTGTATAACATTTAAAGAAAATTTAGTATTTGCATCATCAACAGAAGAAACTTATGATATTTTAACTGAAGAAAAACACTTACAATATTTAGAAGAAGCACTTAATGAATCAACTACTTATACAACTAATATATCAACTTACGATAATTTTATGCAAGCATATTTTGATAATTTAACTTATAATTTTGGAATGAATTATAAAGGAAGTTGTGGATATGTTGCTATAGGTATGATGCTTTCTTATTATGATACATATTATAATGATAACATTATACCTGAATCATATGATATTATTTCTAATGGTTCTGATTCTGATATAATTTCAAGAAGAAATTCACCAGGAATCATGAGAGATATCATTCATAATCCTAATAATTTAGGAAATATTTCATACGCATATAATCTTACAGCAACCGATTATTATAATTATATTGTAAATATAGAAAATATTTCACTCCATGCAAAACTAATTACTATCGGAGCAACTTATGGATATTATAATTACAATAATAATAATACTCCAGTTAGTACAAGTTTTAGTATGAGACTAAATATTATTAATGGTTATTTTACTAGTGTTTTAGGATATAACGAATCTGACTATTCATTATCATATATTAACCGTGACGATGATTCATCTAAAAGTGATGAAGTTAGAAACTTTACAATTCAAGAAGTTCAAAAAGGAAATCCTGTGCTCTTAGCAATTCGTGATCAAGATAGCGGACATGTAGTTGTTGCATATGACTATGATTCAAACACTGATAATTTATATTGTCATTTTGGATGGGGAGCTAATAAAACACATGTAACAATAGAAAGTGAAGGATTCAATTTGTATCAAAGCGCATTGGTATTTAATTTTAATGGCCAACATTCACATTCTAATAATTATGCAATAACAACAATAGAATCAAATATTCCTACAACTACATATTATTGTTATGACGATCCAGATATCTTAACATATTCTCCACACATTCATCAATTTGTTTATAAATCTATTGATAGTAATTATCACATTTTAAAATGTTCATGCGGTAAAATTCAAGGACTAAAAAGTGAACATGTAATTGATGGCAATTATCTTGGAACTGGTAGATATAAACCCTGCGCATATTGTGGTCATTTAATTGATACTTTAGGTGGAGGAACATTCCCAGTTATTAAATCTAATAGTATTTCATATGTGACTTTTACTAATGATGTTAAAAAATTTTATAATAATATAGAAGATATTGTTTATTAAACTTTTATAATAAAGTAGTTTAAAAAAATTAGCCTTCATTTTTAAAGGCTAATTTTTCATTTTATAGACTTCTTATTAAATTTTACAATTATTAATAAAAAAATTTAAAACATAAACTTGATATGATTTATCACTTATATTCATCTTATAAAAATAAGAATAAATTAAAACCATATAATATATAACATAATCCCAATTACATATTCCTTCTTTTAAATAACCGTTTTTAAACAATAAAATTTCTTTTTCAGTATTTAAAAATTTTTGACCAGGTCTAAGAATTAATGCCCAAGCAATATCAAATTCTTTATTACCTAAACCTGATAATTCAAAATCCAATATAGCAGATATATGTTTTTTATCCCATAAAATATTTGCATAATGAAAATCTCCATGACAAAAACATTTATTAATCAAGTTTGGTTTATTTAAAATTAAATAATCATAAACAAATTCAATATCTAATTCTTTGAAAAAAGATTTATCAGGTATATGAAAAAATTTACGATCTAAAACATCTTTAAAATTTCCTTTTATTTTATGCAATTTAGCAAGCATTTTGCCGTATTCATAAATATAATCTAAAGAAATAAAATCAAAATTATCTTTTACAATATTAGATAATCTTTCCCCTTTTTTAGCAACAGAAACTATATATTTTTCGTTTTTATCATAATCAATTATAGTTGGAGCTAATTTTAAATTAATAGAATTTATAATATCTATTTCATTATCTATGTTTGCTCCTACTTGACGAGCAACTTTTATATATGCTTCTATTTGCTTTTTTTTAAAAATACCTTTTACATGAAAAACATCATTTCCTGCATGAGGATATCCAATAACTTCTAATAAAATAAAATTTTTATAATGTAAATCAAAAGGATTTACTGTTTCTCTCCATTTTTTAGGATGCATCATATTCATCTTCCTTCATTGTATTATACCATAAAATAAGCAAAAATTAAATTTTGATTATAATATCAAAGATATAATAATTTAACCTTTTAAAATTAAATAGAATATTGCATAACTATATAAAATATTATTATACATTTTTTTCTTTATAATTACTTATTTTCACGCTTTTTTCATCTTAAAAAAACTAGTTTTACTAATCATTTTAAATAACTATTGATTTTAACTTAAAAATATAGTATCATTATTTTAATGATTTTAAGGAGGACAAGATGTTTAAAAAAGTAATTTATGGTATTTTTTATGTTGTTATATTATTAATGATTTTACCGTTTGTAGCAATAAGCCAATTTATGAATTCATATCAAAAAGGAATTGAATCATATATTAAAGAAGAACAATACGATGAAATCTTAAAATATGAAAGTAGTTTTTATGATCCAAATATTTTATTTGAAACAACAGATACAACTCATTTTAAATTATTTATTAATAACATTTATATGTTAAATACTAAAAAAAATGAAGATGAAAAAAATTCATATACAAGATATATTCATATAAGATTTATTAATATAAATTTAAATGACATGCTTTTAGATGATGATGACAAAGATAATTCTTTAATTCGTTTAACATTTGAAAACAATATAAAAGAATCAGATGAAAATAACGAAAATTTAAATGTATTAGAAAATGAATTATTATTTAATACTTACAAAGATTCAAATTTCTTAATCAATCAACTAATCAAAGTAGATGATTATAGAAATGGATCAAAATTAATTAAAATTGAAGTCATCAATTCAAAAGGTATTGAAATTTTAAATGCTGATTTAGATATTGATTTTGCTAATGACATTACTAGTACTGAAATTGAATCTTTAGAAGAAGGTATGACATTTAATGAAGTATTCAATTTATATTTCAACAAAAAAGAAACAACTGTTACAATTATTTGGTTTTTAGGTATTACAGTATTTTATGGTGTATTAGGTTATTTTATTTTTAGAAAAAAGAAAGTAGAATATAAATATATTCCAAGAAACCCAAGACCGACTCAACAAAATTATAATAGAACTATTTTTGAAAACAAAAATAATGAAAATAATGTCTTAGAAAATACTAATAACGAAGAAAATACCAAAGAAGAAAATATAACTGAATAAAATTCCTTTTTAAGGAATTTTTTTTATAAAAAAAATATGGTTTTCACCATATTTTTATATTGTATATGCTACTTATCCCTTTTCCCCTTTAATTTTTTCTTTAATAAAAATGAAATAACCCATAATATTAATATAAAACAAAAATTATAAATAATGTTAGTGATTTTGATTCCACCTAAAAAAAATCTACTTTTAATCAAAATCATAAAAATTACTGTATAAATAAATCCAAAATTAATAACTCCATTAAATATATTAATTAATTTAATTATTAAATATTCTTTATTACTTATTTTATTAAATATAAGATCACTTTTTATATTATTTAATATATAATCATCATCGATATTTTTTTTATAATCATCATCTATATAATATATTAAAGATTTTTTCATGTTTTTACTCCTTTAACGGTAAAATTTAATCATTTTCATTTATTATAAATGGTACTAAATTTAATTCTTTCATAATTATTCTAGGTTTAATTCCACAACCATAATCCCCATCTTTTGCAAAAGTCATCGCAACAACAATTTGTGTATCATCATCTTCATCAAACCACATAGGTGAACCACTATCTCCTGATTTCGGTTTATCCCCTTTATACCTAATCACATTATTGAAATTATATCCATCAATTTTCACACTATAGCTTGTACTAGTAATTTTATATGTCTTATACCCATTAATTTCATTATATTGTTCAATTTCTAATCCTTCAATAATTTCTTCTTCTTTAATTAGACGATCAATACTTTCTTGATATGTAACATCATTTTTTTTATATGTAATATTTTTATCAAATGTATAAACATTCTCTGGATCAAACGGTAAAAATGCTGCATCTAATTCTCCACCAAGTTGTCTTGTTTCAACTTCAGTAGACATTAAAGTTCCTTCATTATTATAATATTTTCTATCTTTTTCTGCAAAATGAGCACATGTTATTACACCCATATAATATGAATCAAGTGAATATGCATTTAAAAAAGCTGTTGCATAAATTTTTTCTTTAAAAATTCCATATTTATAATATATTTTATCTGCAGGTGATGCTGAATTAATCGTTACACCACTTGTAAAATTACTATCTTCTGATACTTCTAAAATATATTGATCAATATCAGTCATTCTTTCTTCTTTAAACTTTTCTAAATTTTCTTTTGAATTAAAAACAACTAAAATTTTATTATTTTCTTCACTTATACCTATTCCTTTTACTAATGATTCACTATACTTATTCCAAATTTGATTTTTTTTAATATTTAATTCTTCTAATGAATTATTAACCAAATTAAATAAAACATCTTCTCCATTACTATTACTATCAAAAATATATTTAAATAAATCTAACGACGTATCGTTATTAAAATTTATAACTAATTTTCCATTAGAATCAATATATTTTCCACCATAATCTTTAGATTCATCTGAATTTTGATTGAGTATAGTTTGTAATCTACTACTAATATCAAAACTTTTTTTAACCTGATTACGATAACTGATTACATCCTTACTCATATCAATACTTTCGGCATTATTATCTTTAATAAAAATAAATACCAAAAGCATTAAAATAAAACTTAAAAAAACTTTTTTCATAAAATCTCCCCTTCCCTTTACCGTCATATGTTAAGACTAATTAAAAAACTTTTTTTTGCCAAAAAATTAATTTTTTTATAAAAAAAGACATATTTTTAAAAATATGTCCTTTTAAAATATGTCTTTTATAACTTTAAAATTGTAATTTACTTAATACAGTATCTGTGATAATTTGTGATCTACAATCTTCACCAACACTATAAACAATTTTTTTGTTTGGAATATCAATTAATGCTATTTCTTTACCATTAATAGTTACATTTTGATTTTCTACATTAACTTCTACTTGTAAAGTTGTATAGTCAGAAGCTTCGCAATATGCAGCAAGATTTAATAATTTAACTAATTCAGCTTTAGAATTTTCTAATTCAGTCATATTACCTAGTTCATCAAATTTAACTAATGAATTAACATTAAATTCTGCTTTTTCTTTTAAATCATAAATTAATGTTGCTCTCATAATATTTGAATCAATAAATCTATGATCACTATAAATATTTTCAATCTTATTATTAATATCTACACTACTTAAATCAAAACTACTATTTCCCATTAAAATTTCTAATGCAGTAAAGAATAATTTGAATTCAGAATTATCATCATTGTAATTATTATTTTCATCTAATTCATATAATACATGTTTATTATTTATAGTTATAAAGTCTGCTCTTAAAATTCCATTATTAAATTGTTCTTCTAATAAATCAATTAATTCATCTCTCAATACAGTTGAATTTAATAATATATTTCTATTAGAAGCAACATAGAATTTTTTCATTTTATTAGAAATTTCAATATTATTATCTAAATTAGTAATTTCTAATAATTCTAATGCTTTCATTAATTTTATAACTTCATTTTTAGCATTTTCCCAAGTGTTATTTTCAGGTTTTAAACAATTAGTGTTTAAATTTTCTTTAATATTTTTAATTATTGATGAAACTAAAATATTAGAGTTAACTAAATTATTAGAGTTATATAAATCAACTAATAAATCAGATACATTAATATTTCCATTTTCACTAATATTTATATTACATTCTTTAATAACTTCAATTAAATAATAAACTTCTGTTTTATAATTATTATTTGTTTTATTCCATAATAATTCATAACTAAATCCTAAATCAGATGGAGTATATAAATTATTTCCTAATTGTTCTTCTAATTTATTAACAATAGTTGCTTCTAATATATCAGAATTAACTGTTAATTTTGCATCTAATTTATTTAAGTTAGATAAACTTGCAAATTCATTTAAATTATCAACTTCACCTAATACTTCTAAAGCATTAGCTAATCTAATTAATTCATTTTTCCATGATTCTTTATTTGAATCATTATAACTCCTATATTCTAATGGAGTTATAATAGATTCTTCATTCATTATTTGATTTACAATAGCATATAACATAATTTCAGATTCAACAAATACATTTGGATTAGCTATAAAACTATTAACAACTTTTGTTGCATTAATATTATTAATATTTCCGCTTGATGCAACTTTTATTGCTTTTAATAATCTTGGAACTTCCTTTTCCCAATCTGTAATATCATCAACAACTTCATCAATATCTAAACTATTTAATTGATTTTTAATTTGTGGTTTTAAAATACTAATTACAATTGTTGATTTACCTAATGTTTTACCAATTTCATCTATTTTATTGTCATCTAAATTAATTAATTCATTAATAAATTCTTCTGGATTATTCTTCATATTTTGTAATGATAAACCATTATTATTAATTGCAATCAATACATCAAATAAATTATTTATTTCATCTTGCCAATCATTGACAATTACATCTTCATTAAACAATTTACTTACTAATTTAGGTCCAATGTTATTAATAGAATCAACATAAATTTTTGATTTATTTAAATTGTTTTGAATATTTCTTAATTGAGTTTCATCAAATGTTTCAACAATTTTCATAAAACTTTGTCCATCGATATTAGAATTATTATCTAACATATTAATAAATTCTAATATTATGTTTCTTAAAACATTTAATTCATTTTGCCAATCAACATTATTAACTACTAAGTTAGAAGTATAACTTACTTTTTTAGATAATGCATCATAAACTATATCCATTTGAGCCATTAATAATTTAGATTCAACAACAATATCAAATGCATCATCAATTATATTTCCTTTTCCTCTTAATTGATCTAAATTAGTTCGTGGAGAAGTTAAAATATTTAAAATATCTCTTAATCCTAAATTAGATTCAACAAATAATTCATATAATTTAACTAAATTTCTAGCTTCATCACGCCAAACAACATTATTTAATTCATCCATATCAATTAAATTAACATCTAATACAACAATGCTACTTGGAACAAGTTTTAATACTTCAACATATATTCTAGATTGTTTATTTTGAATTAATCCTAAATTTTCAACTAATTCAATTGTTTTTAATAAATCATTTGTATTTAATGATCTATAATAAGCACTAACATCCATAAATGTTGATAAATTATTAGCATTTGTTGCATGAATTAATTCATGAAGTGCTTCAATTGATACTAATGTAGCTTCTAAGTAATCATTATATGTTGCATTTTCTGTAATAACATTCATTAAATTAGTAAATCTACCAGATTTAGAAACTACTAAATTAACAACACCATTATAATGCATTTTAATTAAATCAGTAGATAATAATTCATTACTAAATTTAACTAAAGCATTGTATGTATCATTTTTAACTAATTCAAAACATGTATTTTTAATATTTGATAAATATAAATCATCTTGTGTTAAATCAAATTCATTTTGAACAATTTCTAATGCATCAATACCCTTATTAAAGTCAGTTTTAACATTTTCTAATTTATAATTTTTATATTCATAACTTGTATTTAATATTGAATTAACTTTTGCTACACTATAATGATAAATTATATCAAATGTTTCTGAATTATTTAATAACTTGCTATCTAATACAGTATTACCTAAACTTCTAAGAGCTTTTGGATTAATATTTAAAATATAACTTCTAAAATCTTTTACTCTATTAAACATATCTGAAACTTGATTAGTATATTCATTTAATTTTAACGCATCATCTAATAATAATTCTTTAGAACTTAATACTATGTTACTTAAATCTTCTAAGTATTCATCATATGTCATGTTTTCTTTTACTGAATTTACTAAATCTAAGTATCCATTTGTTAAATTTAATTTGTTCGCTATTACTTCGATTACTTTTTCATCGATTACTTCAAAGAATGTTATTCCTTTTAATGATTTTAATGTGTTTGCTACTTCTTCGTTATATTCTACTAATGTTTCATATACAAATTTTAATTTAGCTTCGCTTATTCCTTTTACTCTACTTGGTGTTACATAATCATTTACTATTTTATATGTGTCTAATAATTTTGCTAAATCTTCTTTTAATTCTACATTACTATAATCTAACTTATCAAATTCGTATGCCTTAAATCCTTCGTGTGGTAAGTTATTTATTACACTTACTATTACTTCATTATTTTCTAATATATTTAATTTTGTTAAGACTTCTTTTAATTCATCGATTCCTTTATCTGTGATTGTTGCTAAGTTTCCTAATTTAACTGCACTATTTATATCTTTTATGTCTTTATCATTAAAATATATTCTTACTGCTGTTATTACATTTAAGATATCTTCTTTTAATAAACTTGTTCTTTCATAACTGTTTGCTACCTTAGCTAATACATTAATATATTTATTATCTACTTTTGATAAATATTCTTTTACATTTTCATAATTATTTTTAACAATATTTAATCCTAATGCACTACTTAATGTTTCTTCTAATCTGTTATTTACATCATTTCTAAATTTATTGATTAATTCACTTTGATTTTTATGAACTAAATTACTTATTCCATATTCACTTCTTACTACATCAAATATATTAATCATTTCTTTTATATCTTCTTTTAATTCAGAATATGTGTATTCTAAACTAAATTTAAATGTGATGTTTCTTAATGCTAATTCTGCATTTACTTTATTAAAGAATATATCTTTTATATCTTCATAATTTTTATTTATTACATTTAATTTAACTATTTCTTTGGCAAAATCATTTACTAATTCTAATGAAATATTTTCTAATATATATGTTTTATGACTTGATACATAATCTATATATGCATTTATTCCATTTTCTATTGTTCTTACGTTTAATATATCATCTAATAATAATTCTTTAGAACTTAATACTATGTTACTTAAATCTTCTAAGTATTCATCATATGTCATGTTTTCTTTTACTGAATTTACTAAATCTAAGTATCCATTTGTTAAATTTAATTTGTTCGCTATTACTTCGATTACTTTTTCATCGATTACTTCAAAGAATGTTATTCCTTTTAATGATTTTAATGTGTTTGCTACTTCTTCGTTATATTCTACTAATGTTTCATATACAAATTTTAATTTAGCTTCGCTTATTCCTTTTACTCTACTTGGTGTTACATAATCATTTACTATTTTATATGTGTCTAATAATTTTGCTAAATCTTCTTTTAATTCTACATTACTATAATCTAACTTATCAAATTCGTATGCCTTAAATCCTTCGTGTGGTAAGTTATTTATTACACTTACTATTACTTCATTATTTTCTAATATATTTAATTTTGTTAAGACTTCTTTTAATTCATCGATTCCTTTATCTGTGATTGTTGCTAAGTTTCCTAATTTAACTGCACTATTTATATCTTTTATGTCTTTATCATTAAAATATATTCTTACTGCTGTTATTACATTTAAGATATCTTCTTTTAACAATCCTAAAGTATTATAACTTTCAACTACTTTTCCTAATAATTCAACATAACTATTATCACTTGATGAGATAAATTCTTTTATGTTTTCATAATTATTAGAAACAACATTTAAGCTTATCACATTATCAAGAATATTTTCTAATGAATTATCTAAATCATTTCTAAATTTATTTATTAAATCTGTTAAATCATAATTTATTAAACTACTAATTCCAAATTCATCTTGAGTCTTACCAAATGCAGAAATTAATAAATTCATATCTGATTTATATTCTTCAAATGTATAATCTAAAGCAAATTCAAACTTAATATTATTATTTTTTAACATTAAATTAACATTACTTAAAGCAACATTTTTAATACCTTCAAAATTCTTAGTTAAGATTCTAAATTGATTTATTTTATTAATAACATTATTTAAAAGATCAACTGAAATATTATCTAAAACATATAATTGATTATTTGTAATATATTCAACAAATGAATCTAATCCTTCTTGTTTAATTAAATCTAATTTAATTGAACTATCTAAATTTAATTCTGGTATTAAACTAATAAGAGTATTTACATCAGTTAATAATTCAACTAAATTAATACTATCTAATGCTTCATATAATAAATCTTTAGTAAATCCTTTTTCTTGATTATATAAGATATCTTCTTTTGTTTCATCATATAATGCATTTAATATTGTTAATTTACTAACATCATTTAAAGATTCTTGCATTAATTTATTAGTATCTGTTTCAGTTAATTTAGTATATAAATAACCAACTAAATCATTTTCAATTTCATCAATGTCGATTCCTACATTTTTTAAATCAATAATAACTTCACCTAATTGTTTAATGTCATTACTTAAACTTACATTACTAAAATCAGATTCTGTTATATTTCCTAAATTAAATACTTTTATAACTTCTAAAATTAAAGTTTCTTGATTATTAATATTAAATACATTTATTAAACTTAATTCATTAAATATACTTCTTACAGCTTCATCACTTAAATTTAATGCTAAAGCATAATCTTTTAATTCATCAAGAGTATTTATATTTGTTTCATTAATATATGTTATTACGATATTTAATAATTTATTTAAATCATCTTCAATTAAATCTAAATTATATTCATCAACAACAATATTATATAAATTTTGATAATTTGCAGGGATATTATCACTTAAATAAGTTTTAATTGTTGTTGTGTTTTTATTCAATAAATTCATATCAAATAAATATGAAAGAGCTTTGTTTGTATTATCAAGATCTAAATTATTTGATATTTTGCTTAAATTATTTGTAACATAATCAAGATAATTATTAATTCCTTCTTTAGCGATTAATTCTGTTTGATATGCATTATCTGTTGTAATTAAATATAATCCTTCAATAATACTATTAATGTCACCAGTTAAATCTTTAAATGTTACTGAACTTACTAAATCATGTGCAAGATCTTTATAATTGAATTCATTACCTTTTACAACTGCAGGAGCATAAGGAGTATATATATAATTGAAAAGAGAAACATTACCTAATTTACTAATTAAATTATTTAATGCAAGTTTTTTATTTTCTACAGCTATAAATGAATAAATTGTACTAATTAAATTATCATTTGCAAAATCATCTAATGTAACATCTAAATTTTTTATATCTTTATATAAAGTACCTAAGATAATAATATCTTCTTTTAAATCAACAGAGTTATGATCAAATTGTTGATAATCAAGATAATTACTATATGGTAAATTGATAACTGGAATTATCTTTTCTAACAATTTGCTTTGTTTATTAAGTACTTTTAAGCTTGATAATTTATTAAATGCATTTTCAACATTAGTTTCGTTAATATCAAAAATATAATCTTTATAATTAATTAAATCATCTAAATTTTCTTTATTTGTTCCTTCAACTAATGTTTCAACACTGCTTACTAAAACACTTAAATCTTCAAACAAATTATTAACATTATATGATTCATCAAATAACTCTAGATTTTTAATATTAATAACTGTTTCAACTAATGTTTCTAATTTATCTAATTCTATTAAATTTACTAAATCTAATTTTGATAAATTTAAAACAATAGTTTCTAATTTATTATCATCTTTGATTGTTAATACTTTATTACAAATAGCATCAACTAAACTATTAAAATCATTCAAATTTAATTTATCGTTAGGTATATTTAATGTTTGAATTTCTTTAACAATATTTCCTAATAAACTAATATCATGACCTAATTTAGTTTGATTATAATCATTATTAAACATATCCTTAACATTATAGTTTATTAATAATTCATCTATATTACTATTTAAATATGGCATTAAAATTTCTTCATAGATATTTTTATTGCTTAACATATTTAAGCTTGATACCATATTTGCTAATTCATCAAAAATTTTATTAATTCCAACATTATTAAAATAATATCCTAAATCATCTTGATAATGATTAAATATATTAGATATTCCAAGTGTTTCTATATTACTCTTTAAATTTAATGTTTCATCTTTAGCAATTACGCTTATTAAATCTAAAATGCTATTTATATCTTCTAAATATTTTCCTTCATTATCCATATTATCTGTTGCATTTTTTAATAAATCATACATTAAATCATTATTATTAACAGAATTTAAAGCATCTTCAACAAAATAATTTATTGTATCAATATTAATAAATACAAAATCAAATAATTTTTCAAATAATTCTTTTAATGATTCATTTTTATTTGCAAATGCATCAACAACAAATCCATATACTTGATTCATATTTAATTCATTATTTCCATCTGCAATTAGATTATATTTTAATCCTAATTTATTTTCAGCAGTTACTAAATCATAAATATCTGTAATTAAATATAGATCTTTAATTCCAAATTCTTCAATTTTTTCAAATTTACTTAAAATTTCTACATTATCTTTTGCAATTTCAACACCTTTTTGTAAAAGATTTTCATTACATAATGTAAAAGTATCTAATCTATCCCAAATATAATTAATTTTATCTGATGGTAGATTTAATAATTTTTCTAAACTTGTTAAATCGTTGAATGATTCAAATCCAAAATTAGCAATCACATGAGTTAAAATTTCAGAAGTTCCAGTTAAAATATTAACTAATTCGCTATATTGAAAATTGTTAACATCTAAATTTAATTTAATTTCAGTTTCACTATCAACATAAGTTAAAAGATAATCAACAACTAAATTACTATTTGTTTCTAATAATTTTAAATTAGTAATTTCTAAAACAGCTTCATTAAGATAATTTAATTGTGTTTCATTTAAACTAAATAATGTTTCTTCAAAATCTAATTCATTTTTAATTAATTTATCAACAGAAATTCCAGATTCAATTATTTTTTCATAAGTACTTAATAAAGTAACTAATTCACTACCTAATTTAACATTTACATCAAAATTAATATTTTCATAATATGTTAAACCTAAAGTTGTATTTTCTAACTTCAATGGATCTATTTGTTTTAATGCTGCAATAACTGCTTTTTCACCTCTATTTTCAATATCAGTGAATAATTTTAATCCATTTTGATATTCATTACCAAATAAAGTAACAACTGCTTCTTTTAAAACTTTGCTATCAAGTGTATCATAATTAACTTCATCAGCTAATAATCCAGATTCAACAGTAAGTCTTGCTGCATGAACTAATTTTAAAATATCATTTTTCCAGTTAGTTCTAATTTCATTAGTTTCAGTTCCCATTACTGATAAGTCTAACAAATCGTTTAATTCATAATCAGTAACCATATCATTTCCAAGTACAAATCTTTCAAGACCAATATTAACAGCTACAGGTATAGCAAATGTTACTAAATCAGATTTTACTAAAATTCCAAACATTTCTTCAAATTTATCAAGTTTAGTAATTCCATTTGCTTCATCAACATATTCATCTTTCCATGAATTAATAACTTTTAATATTTCATCAGTACCTTTAATTTCTAAATCAGAAAATGCAGTCCATACTTCACTAAATGTAGTAAATTCACCACTCCATACAATATCAAGTACATCTGCTAATAAATTTACTCTTTCTTCTTTGCTTATTCCTGAATCATCAAATGTATCTACTACAGTTTTAGTTGAAAATCCAAAACTAATAGCATTAGGAATAATAACATCAGTTAATAACTTAGATGATCCAAGACTATTAATTAATGCCGCAAATTCATCTCCATCCCATGATAAAACATCAAAACTCATGAAATCATCAATTGATACTACATTACCTAAAATTGTTCCTAAACTTGTAAATTCTTTTTCAAAATCTATATCATAAACCTTAGAAAAATCAAATTCAAAAGAATCAACTTCAGATATTGCAAGATAATCTTCATATAGTGATTTTATATTTTCAATATCAGGAAGAACTTCTAAAGCAACCGGAATTAAAGATGTTACTAAATCAGATTTACCTAAAATAGTAAATACATCTTTTAAAACCTCAGGATCATATTCTTCGAAATTAGACATGTCAAATCCATCTTGTAACATACCCATTTCGTTTGCTTTTAATAAAGCATCTACAATAATATTTAATTCTTTTCGAAGTGAAAAATCTTTATCAATCTTAACATTTTCATCTTCAAATGCAAAATTACCAGTTGAAATAGCATCAAAATAAACTTGATCTAATGCATTATCACCAATTTTTAAAGAAGTGATGGCACCAAATCCAGAATTTCTTAATTTTTGCAATATTTCAATTGTATCTGTTGCATCAAATCCGTAAAATTCTAAATTATTAATTTTTTCAGTTTGAGCATTTTTAGTGTCTTCAGTTTTTAAATTTACATTTTCAACAACTGAAAGTAATCCACTAATTGGTAAAACTAAAATCAAAAACCAAAGAAGTCCTCTTAAAAGACCCATACATCCTCCAAGTAGTCTTCTTTTTTTATAAATAATGACTCTACGATAAAGTAGAGATTCTTGTTTTGCCTTTCTAATTTTATTTCTATCACCCATAAAAATCCAAAAGAAAATTTTTAAAATTCCTTTGATAATCCATTTTGCAGGATAGAATAAAATAACATAAAGAATTATTCTCAAGAATATTTCAACAACTGCAAGTACATACGATAATGCAATCGGAGATTCAGCTATTGCACTATATTCTTTAGGAATAAAAGACTTTAATATTGCAGGTAAAGATTCTCTAAGAGTAGTTCCTAAAGCATCTATGTTTTTAAACAAACCTGCATTATTGAGTAATTCCATTACCCAACTACTATCATAAATTGCATTAACTACTTTGTCTATCGATAGCCACAAAATAACTAAAACAACTAATGTAGCAAAAAAATTATATGAAGTTTTTCTGAAACCTTTTATAAAACCCCACATAACAAATAGTAAAATCACAGCCAAAAAAGCTAAATTCACTATTAAAACAATAGTATCTGCTGTCATTTTTTTCAACTCCCTTTCACTCAGTTATAATAATTATAACTTTTTTATCAAAAAAATGCAATATAATATTGTAAATATTATTTATTAAAAAATTGCATAATTAAAATATATTTTTAAAAAATTTCTTGATTTAAAAAAACGGTTATGTTATAATTTTTTTGCTAGGGGCATGGTGTCAATGGTAGCACATCGGTCTCCAACACCGCTGGTACGAGTTCGAATCTTGTTGCCCCTGCCATTTTTTAAAAATTAAACTTTTGAATTTTTAGTTCAAAAGTTTTTTTATTTTTATAAAAAATAGCTTATCTAAACGTTTTTTTATTTTTTTACATGTTTTTTAAAAAATAATTTTAATAAATATAAAAGAAAATAAATAATAAACGCAATAATAAATGCAATAACAACTTTAAAAATCATATTTCATCATTAAAATTTTTATACAATTTCTATTTTGTAATAAAATTTAATCCCTTTAAAGTCTATGTTTATAGATGCATTATTATTTCTAAAATAATTTTCTTTTAAATTTAAAATATCAAATTCATTTAAATTTGCATAATCAATAACATTTTTTATCAATTTTATAATTTCATCTTTAATTTCACTTTTTATTTTCTTATTAATATTACTTGAATTACTTAACTTAAATTTGATATCAAAATAAACAGAGTTATCTTTATCTTTATATTTTTGTTTAATTTTATAATTAGTAATTAAATATGTTTTATCATTTAATGTTAATAGATTTTTTTCTTTATTATATAAATAATTAATTCCTAAATAAATTTTATCGTCTACTTCATATATATTTCCGTTTTCTTTTTTATAAAATACTAATCCATTAACACTTACAACATTTAAATCTGAATTTGTAGTATCACTCCAATAATTATTATATATTTTTATCCAAGGAAAAACTAAATTAGCATTTTCTTCTAAATAGTGTTCTGCAAGTAAATTTATAGTCAACCGATATATTTTTGGTAGCTTTAAAATATTATCATTTGGATTAGTTATTAAATTATAAAGTAAGCTTGTATCATCTGGCAGTCCTCCTTTAAATAATTGCAAGATATCATTATCTGTATAAAACACATATGCACCTAAATGTAAAATTTCATTATTCAAAAAAAAATTTAATAGTTTTAAAATATTTTCATCCTTTTTAAAAAAATTTTTTTGTAATATTACACTTTTAATATGTTTAAAATCAACACTTAAAGGAATAGATTTATCAATTTTATCAATAATATTTTCTAATGAATTATCACTTGCAGTAACAAAAGATTTATTTATTTGGCTACTTACTCCTTGTTGTTCTTGGACTTTATATAAATTCGGAGAAAACCCCGTAATTATAAATTTTTCTTCTAAATAATCATAATCAATGCCAATTGATGATATATATATTTTTTCTTTTACTTCAATAATATTACAACCACTAAAAATTAAAATAAAAAATAATAACCATATAAATTTTATTTTCATTTTTTTAACACCTCTTTTTTAGAATTTAAAGATTTATTTTTTTTATAATTAACATTATTTCTACTTTTGAAAAACTTTAAAACATTACTAAAATCAAACGGAATAAACGGATGTAAAAAGCTAACTCCTAAAAAACTATTTTTATAAATCAAACTACATATTATAATACCCGCAATAACTACTCCAAAAAAACCTAAAAATAATGAACTTACAAAAACAATTAATCTCATCAAACTAATACTCATAATAATCCTTGAATCATTAGTTACTAAATAACTAGATACAAATGAAAAAGCTGTTAATGTCATTACTACAACTCCGACCAAACCACTTGTTATCGTATTTTGACCAATTAAAATACCACCAACAATTATAATAATATTTTGAATAGTAACACCTGAACTTCTTAATCCAATCAACTGCATTAACTCAAATAAAAATAATATGCCAAGCATTTCATAAAAAACAGGAAATATAACTCCTCTTTGACTTACCTTTAAACTTGATAATAATAAAAAAGACAAATTATTACTTTGAAACATCACAAGAGAAGCAAAAAGTCCAAGCCAAAATACACTAATAAAAAAAGAAAGAAAAACATATGTTCTTTGAATAAACGCATAAAATTTTGGTGTTTGATCATCAATTTTTAATTTAGTAGCAAAAAATAATGATGTTGGTAAAATTACTGCAACAGGTATTCTATCTATTAATATTACAATTTCACCTTCTAATAAATTTTTTACAACTTCATCAGGAGCACCACTATATTTATCTACAGGAAAAATTCTATTTTTTGAAAAATAAGATGTAATATCTGTAATATTTAATACAGCATCAATATCAATCTTATTTAAAGTTTTAATAATTCTTTCATATCTTATGTTAGATGCAATATCTTTAATTGCTATTACCTTAACCTTTGTTTTACTTATTTTACCAATACATAAATCATTTACTATAACTAAATTACTTTTTAATCTTGTTCTTATTAAACTTAAATTCTGATCTATATTTTCAATAAAACCATCTCTACTACCAAACATATTTTGAGCATCTGCAATAGAATCTGAAACACTCCTTTGACTTTGTTTAGAAAGAGCAAGTGTATAAAATTCATTTTTAATATACAAAACAATATTAGCATTATATAATTCACTTTCAATATTTTTAAAATCTATTTTTCGAATTATACCTAAAAAGTTAGATTCAATATATTCATCTTTTTTGATTGTTTCTTTAATTTTTTCTAAATAAAATCTATTAAATACATCTAAATCAGAAACACCAATCATATATAAGACACAAATAAATAAATTATCATCAATCAAAATTTTATTAACTGCTATTTCACTATTTATAAAAGTTTTTTTTAAATATTCATACATTTTTTTATCCTCCTATTTGCATAAAGAAAATAAAAATAAACAACAATTCCTAAAAAAATTAAAACAATAATCCATAGTTTATTAATACTATGGCAATTCTTTACAATATAAAATCCTAAAATAAACATTATTGCTACATAAAAATAAAATATATTTTTTTTCATTTTAATTTTAAGTAAAATTCTAATACTATTAAATAAATACGCTCCTTTAAAACAACATATCAAAATAATTAAAAACATATAAACTATATCCATTTGTCCTACATAATTAAATGTAGTTTGAATTCTAAAAGAAACATATCCTATATACTTATAATCTAATAAATAATAATTACCAAATGCAAAAATAGTCAATAAAAAATAAATCAAAACAAATAAATTGAAAATTGAAAAACCTTTTATCAAAGTCGTTTTTTTAATTTTTTCCTTACAATAATCATTTAAAATATATATTCTTATAAAATCCATTGGAATAACTAAATAATATAAATATACAATATCAAAATCAAAACTCAATGGTTTTAAAAAATTAAAATCTAAAGATTTATAACTTGATATAATCGGAATAAATAATAAAATAATTGCAATCAAAAACATAAAAGGAGAAATTCTAAATATACATCCAAAACCACATTTACTTAAAAAAACAATTACCATAAAAACTCCAAAATAAAATATAATATCTTGATATAAAAAATCATAAAAATAAGACATACTATTTGAAAATGCTTTTATCAAAATAAAAAATTCGATTAAATCAAATAACACTAAAATATATTTTATAACCTTCGTTTTTAATATTTCTTTTAATCCAATATAATTTATTTTAGGTAACAATAAAAAAATAATAATACCAATAATTCCCATAATTATCGGTATTTGATACATATTTCTACCTAATTTTTCATAAAAAACTGGACATAAAATATAAGAAATTAATATATAATTTGAAAACGATAAAAAAAATATTAAATCAAATTTCTTAATTCTATTATCCATTTTAATCACCACAAATATTTTTTACTATAATTAAAAAAAAATACGCAAAACGCGTATTTATTTAATCTTTTAAAATATAAAGTAATCCAATAGTCTTTGGACCACAATGACTTGATATAACACATCCTGCTTCTGTTGTATAAATATTTTTAACATTTATATTTTCTTTTACAAGAGGATATAACAATTCTTGATTTTCATGTGATTCGGTATGTGTAATAAAAAAGAAATCAGGATCTATTTTATCTTTTAATTTTATTGCATCTTCAAGCATTATTTTACATGCCTTTTGCATATTACCACGAGGTGTCTTATAAACATCAAGTATTCCATCAGTAACTTTTATTATCGGTTTAATTCTTAAAAATGTTCCAAAAAATTTTGTTAATCCTGAACATCTTCCACCTTTATGTAAATAATCCATTGAATTAATCGCAAATGAACAATAAATATTTGGCACAACTTTTAAATCTATATATTCTTTAATTTCCGCTGCATTTAATCCTTCTTTAATTAATTTATCGATTTTTAATAATATTAATCCAATACTTGTCGACAAATTTTTTGAATCAATCAAATATACATTATTAAAATTGCCTTCATTTTTAGCATTTGTCGCACTTTGAAAACAAGCACTTAATTTTGAACCTATACCAGTATATATAACATCATATCCTAAATTAGTATATTTTAAAAAACAATCGTAAAAAACTTTAGAGGAAATTGCTGCTGTTTTTGGCAATTGATTATTTTCTTCTACTAATCTATATAATTGTTTTGAATTAATATCAACTTGATCTTTATATTCTTTATCTTTAAAACAAACTAATAAAGGCAATACTTCTAAATCTAAATTTTTAATCAGGTCAGGTGATAAATCACATGTACTATCTGTAATTACTTTAATTTTTCTATTCATTTTATTTCCTCCATACCTCTTGATTTATTATAAATAATATCTAAAATTTCCATCAATGAATTCTTTTTTTCTTCATTTAAATCTTCAAAAACATAAGAAACTTTTGCTATAGCTTGATTTAATATTTTCTTATATGTTTTTTCACCTTTTTTAGTAATATAAATATTTACAATTTTTCTATCTATCTTAGAATTTATTCTTTCCACTAATTCTAAAGTTTCTAATTTTTTTATAAGTTGACTAATTGCTGATTTACTAATTAATAAATAATTAGATAAATCGCTCATTTTTACATCATTATTTTCGCATAAGTACTTTAAAATAATAATTTCATTAATTTTTAAACTTTTTCCACAATATTTAGAAATATTTAATGCTTCTAAAGCAAAAACAAAATCAATAAATCTATGTTCTAATGTTTTATCCATATTTCACCTCTTTGTTAAGAAACTTAACAATTAACTTAATTTACAAACATAATATATTATACAAATAAATATTTAAATGTCAATTTTAATTTTTTATATTTTAACTAAATCTTGAATAATTTAATAAATATTGCTATAATATATCAATCGAGGTGGCTTATGAAAAATAAAAAATTATCACCTTATTTAATAATTTTATGTGGTTTTTTAATGTTAATATTAGTTGGTACATTACTATTAAAATTACCATTTGCTACCACAAATAAAATATCATGGGTGGATTCATTATTTACAGCAACTAGTGCTGTTTGTGTTACTGGATTATCTGCAATTGATATTGCATCAACTTTTACAGTTTTTGGTAAAATAATTATCGCTTTATTAATTCAACTTGGAGGTCTTGGAATTGTTACCCTTGCAGCTTTAATTTTAATTTTAGTAAAAGCTAAAATTGGAATAAGAGAAAGAGTTTTAATTAAAGAAGCTTTAAATCAAAATACATTACAAGGATTAGTAAAATTGATTAAAAAAATATTATTAACAACAATTATTATCGAATTAATTGGAACAATATTAAATATGTTCGTATTTATTAAAGATTACAATTTTATTAAAGCATTAGGTTATAGTGTTTTTCACGCTATTTCAAGTTTTAACAATGCTGGATTTGTTATATTCTCTCCAACATCAGAATCACTAATCGCTTATAATAATAATTTTTTATTAAATTTTAGTACATGTTTATTAATTATTTTAGGTGGAATAGGCTATATAGTTATATTTGATTTAATTAATTTTTTTAAAACTAAAAAGATTAATATCCATACAAAAATTGTTTTAATTACAACTTTAATATTATTAATAATTCCTACATTATTTTTTAAATATAATTCTAATTTAACATTCATGGAAGCATTTTTTCATAGTGTTTCTTTAAGGACAGCTGGATTTTCAAGTATTAATATTTTAAAACTAACAACCGCTTCTTATTTAGCTTCAATATTTTTAATGTTTATTGGAACATCCCCTGTTTCTACAGGTGGAGGTATTAAAACAACAACTTTTTTTACATTAATTATAACAATAATAAGTTTTGGAAGAGGAAAAGAAACAGTTGCATTTAAAAGAAAAATTTCCCAAAAATCTATTCATAAAGCATTGTTAATAACAATTTTATTTATAAGTTACATATTTATTTCAGTTTTCTTAATTTCTATAAAAGAACCAAATTTAGATATTTTAAAAATAACATTTGAAGTTGTATCTGCTATTTCAACATGTGGTTTATCATTAGGAATAACTGCTTTATTATCGACATTTAGTAAGTTAATTTTATGTAGTGCAATGTTTTTAGGTAGAGTTGGTTTATTAAGTATAGTTTCATTATTAAATAAAAGATGGAATGCAGAAATAGATAGTTCTATTTCTTATGTTGAAGAAAAAATTATTATAGGTTAGGTGATAAAATGAAAAAAACATTTGCAGTAATTGGTCTTGGTAGATTCGGATTAGGATTAGTTCAAGAATTAAGTGAAATGAATTATGATGTTATTGCTTTAGATATTGATAAAGATGCTGTTGAAAAAGCAAGTAAATTTGTCAGTTATGCAGTTATTACAGATTCAACAAACGAAGATAACTTAAAAGAATTAGGTCTTAAAAATGTAAATCATGCAATAATTGCTATAGGAAATAATATAGAGGCTACTATTCTTACACTTGTTATTTTAAAAGAAATGGGTATTAAAAAAATATCAGTTCGTTTAGATAATGAATATTATACAAATACCATGTTAAAACTTGGAGCTGATGAAATAATTTTTCCAGAAAAATCTTCAGGTATGCGTTATGCAAGAAAAATAATCAGTGACTCATTTTTAGATTTTTTTGATATCTCAAAAGAATATGCTGTTATTCAAATAAAAATTAATCCTAATTTTGAAGATAAAAAAATTATTGATTTAGATTCCAGAAACAATTTTAATGTAAATATTGTTTTAATAAAAAGAGATCAAAAATCATTTTTACCTAAGGGTAGTGATATGATAAAAGCTAATGATGAAATATATGTAATAGGAACAAATCAATCTATTATTAAATTTGATCAATTTTTAAATAAATAAAATAATTCTAGTAGTATCTTTTGATACTACTTTTTTATAAAAAAAAACAAATTTTGAAATTTGTTTTTTTAATTATATTTTTTCATAATGAATACATCTATTAATAATTTGATATATAAAATAAACATCTTCATTACAATCATTTTCTATCCAACATTTAACAATAGAACATATCCCATTAATATAATATTCCATAATATATCTATGTTCTGATTTATTTACATTATATCTAGTTAAAATTGGTGAAAATAATGTTTTAAATAAATCTTCATATATTTTATCAGTTTTAAATAAATCATTATTATTTTTAATTGCTTTATAAATACTTAAATTATTCTTAATAAAGTTTAAATAAGGGATTAAATATTCTTCTGTAATTAAAAATAAATTATTATTATCTTTATTATTTAAAATATCATAAGATGTTTTAGAATGTTTAAAAGCACTTATAAATAAATCATTAGTCCTTTTTATTACATCTTCTAATAAAGCATTAATATCAATATAATGTAAATAAAAAGTAGATCTACTCACTTTTGCTTTTTGACAAATATCTTTTACAGTTATATATTCTAAAGGTTTTTTTTCTAATAAAAAAATTAAAGCATCTTCTATTTTTTGCGCTGTTTTAAAATATTTACTTTCAAATCTATTCATGTTTTATTATTCATTAATTATTTCTTTTGTTAATTCTGTTATTTCAAATGCATATTGCTTTTTTCTTGAATTTAATATTTTTTTATAAATAGGATAATTAATAGAAACCATCAATATACCAATTAAACCTATTATAATACCTAAAATAAATGATCCTGTTGAATTACTTCCTATAACACCCATAGCAAGTGACATTCCTGTTCCTAATATTAATGATCCAACTATTCCAAATGAATATGTAAATATATAAGCTGGCATTTTAACTTTATTATCTAATCTTTTTAATGCTACTATTTTTGATTTTTCTTGTGGTGCATATTCAGCAGCAATTTTCTCTGCATACATTTTATCTAAATCTTTCATTTTATTTCCTCCTTTTTTATACTTTAATTATATAAATTTAAAAAAATAAATAAAAGTACATTTTTTATAATTTTTGTCCATTTATAAAATTTTTATTTTGAAAAGATTGAACAATCATTTTTATCGCAATTAAAATAACAAAACAAGAAATAACTATTCCAACACATAAAATCATTGTTTTTTTAAAATAAATGCTTTCATCATTTCCAAAAGTTTGTAACATACTCACAGTTAATGTTAAAACTGATACACTTGTTGATACTAATGATATACTTTTTATTGCTTGATAAACAGGACTATTATATTTTTTATATTTAATATAATTAATAATCGCCATAATAAAAGAATAAAAAGTATATGTTGCAAGTCCGATAGTAACTATTTCATGATAATAAAATGTTTTTTCTAAAAATGCTAAAAAGAAGATAATTACTGTTATAAAAACATTCATAATTAACAGTAATATTCCAGAAAATAAATATTTTTGATATTCTACTTTTAAATTTTCTCCTATTTGATATTTTAATGTATGTCTTGCTAAATATAATCTAACACAAAATAAAATCAAATAATAACCAAACATAGAATAAAACCAAAAAGAATGATAAATAATTCCTAAAGTTAATTGAAATATAGAATAAATAAAATTCATTAATAAACTAATATATAATGAAATATTTGTTCTTAAATGTTTGTTTGTAAAATACATATTAATATATTTGTTTTTTTTAGCAAGTTTTTTAAAACATGCTATTATATCTTTTACTCTTAAAGAAAAAATAAGAAGAGCATAAAATGAATAACAATAACATATATAATTTAAAAAATTTAATTTAAAAACGGTAAACGAACAAATTAATAAAATAGTTGCACTAATTACAACAAAAACTAAAAAAATCAAATTAGGAAAAAACATTTTTTTAAAAAAATCTTTTGTTTTCATTTTAACCTCCTTAATAAAATTCATATTATTATATATTAATATTTTTAAAATATCAACATTAAAACAAAAACAAATAAATTATTTTAAAATAAAAATAAAAAAAATATTTTTAAAGAAAATCCCATAATTAAAGGAAAATATAATAGTGCAACTAATATTTGCAAAAATGCAACCTTTATAAATTTCATTTTTTTATAATGATATTATAAAATTCAAGTGGTGAAAAATTATGGATTTCAAAGATAAATTACTTTTACTTAGAAAAGAATACAATATGACACAAGAAGAACTTGCAACTAAATTAAATGTTACAAGACAAGCCGTTCAAAAATGGGAAGTAGGAGCATCTTTTCCAAAAATAGATAAACTTAATAAAATTTCTGAAATATTTAACTGTACCGTCCAAGAGTTAATAGGATTAGAAGATATCTTATTTAACAGAAAAGAATTATATCTCCCTAAAAAAAGCTCCGTTATACTTCTAATATTAAACCTAATAACTACTATATCTCATATTGTTATTACAATTTGTTTTAATAAAAATATTTTATGGTTATTCTTATGTCCTGTTTTATTTTCTTTTTGCTCATACATAGTTTTTCACCACACTCACTATATATTATATTTTGGTGATTTTTCAAAAACTTATTTAATAAATGTTGATAATCACAATATAAATAAAGCAAAAAATCTTTATCATAAATATTTAATTGATTTTTTATTATTTACGCTAATAATAAATTTATCTTATCTTATTTCATATTTTATTAACAAAAACTATTATTTTAATACAATATTATTCATAATATATATTTTTTGTTCTTTAACAATCTATTTTTATCACGTATTTAAAATAAGAAAAAAACTACTTCGCTTTTAAAACTATTTAAATAGTTTTTTTTTATTTATTATGATATAATATAAAAAGAGGTGATTATAATGTATCCCTATCCAATATTTGGATTTATTCATTTATATGGTGTAATGTGGGCTGTTGGTATTATCTTATGCTTTATACTTGAAAGAATTTGTGCAAAAAAATTAAATTTATCAAAACAATTTGTAGATTTCATTGAATTAAATGCTATTATAGCTATTGTTGTTGGAATTTTATCTGCTATGCTATTTCAAGCAATATATGATTTTATAGAAACAGGTGTTTTTGCTATATCGGGTTCAATGACTTTTATTGGAGGACTTATTGGTGGAGTAATCTCATTTATTTTAGGATTTTTTATTATGAGAAAAAAATTAGATTCTAAATTTTATCCAATATTACTATTTGCACCAATTTGTATTACAATTGCCCATTCAATGGGAAGAATAGGGTGTTTATTTGCTGGATGTTGTCATGGAAAATTAACTGATTCATGGCTAGGAATGACATTTACAGAAATATATAACGACGGAACATATGCTGGTTCTTTTAAAGCATATCCTACTCAACTATATGAAGCAATTTTTTTATTAATTTTATGTATTGTTTGTTTTTATTTGTTTTATAAAAAGAATTTCAAATACAATTTTGTTATTTATCTAATAAGTTATGGTATATTTAGATTTTTTATTGAATTTTTAAGAGGTGACCATAGAGGAGAATTTATAGGTATTATATCTCCATCACAATTTTGGTCAATTATAATGATTTTATTAAGTGTTCCTGTATATTTTTTAATTAAACATTTATCATTAGACTACAATAATACTCCAACAGATATAAAAAACGGTGATTTATAATGAATATTTACGAATCAGCTGAAAATTATCTTGAAAGAATTTTAATGTTAAAAGAGGAAAATGGTAATGTTAAATCCATTGATATAGCAAATGCAATGAATTTTACAAAAGCTTCTGTATCGAGAGCTATGAAAAATTTAAAAGAAAACGGATATATAACCGTTATGGAAAATGGAAACATTTATCTTACAGATAAAGGATTAGAAATTGCAAAGAAAATATATGAACGGCATCAAGTAATATCTAACTTTTTAATAAATTTAGGTGTTAAAAAAGAAATTGCTTTAGAAGATGCATGTAAATTAGAACATGATTTAAGTGATGAATCTTTTAATGCAATAAAAAATTTATCTCAGTATATAAAAAAATAATATGTTTTTATGAGCATATTATTTTTTTTTACACTACAATCTAACAATCATTTTTGCTATTAATAAAGCACCCTATTGTTAGACAATTTAAACTTTTTTTTCTAATAACTTTATTTATTTTTTTCTATTAACTCCAAATACCAATCTTTAATTTTTCTCATTCTATGATTAATACAAGATTTTGATATTTTAATTCCCATTTCTAAAGCATTATCACTTAATGTTTGTAAATTATCTTGTGGATATTTTTTTCTAAGTACCATTACTTCTTTTAATTTTTCAGGTATTTTTTCTGCATTTACATTCTGTTCTATATATTTAATATGTTTTAATTGTTCATTAGCAGCATCAATCGTTTTAATATCATTAAACATTTGACAAATTGATATTCTATTTACCATAGTGTTATAATCTTTTCTAATTCTAACATCTTCAAAAAGCATTAACGAATTATAACTTCCTATTATTCTTAAAAAATCAGAAATTTTTTCTGCATTTTTTATATAAATTAATAACATATTTCTTCTTCTTGATATTTTAGCATTTAAATCATAATCATTCATTACTTTTTGTAAAAAATATATTTCATTTGAATTTCCACAAGATATTTCTAAATGATAAGAATGTGTTGGTTCAGTAATAGAACCACAACACATAAATACTCCTCTTAAATAACTTGCTTTACAACAATCCTTTACAACTAATAAACTATCTTCAACAATACTTTCTAATAATTGATGTTCATTTATAATTTCATCAATTTTATCTTTTACTTCAACTAAATAAACATGTTTTTTATTTAAATTAGTTTGTTGTTTAACTAATATCTCCATATTAGATCCATATAATACTTTAATATTCGAAAAAAATCTTCTAGCAATTCTAGGATTCATGGTTGTAAATTCAATATATTTTTTTCCATTGCTTAAAACAATACTACTATTTAATCTAAGCATTGCATGTAATTCAGCGTTTTTGCAACATTCATCAACTTCTATTTGTGTTAATTCTTCTTTCAAATCCTTAGCAAATCCCAGTTTAATCACTCCTTACTTAATTTTCTTCTTTATTTAATTCGATTAATTTATTTACAGCATCAGTAAAATCTTTTGCACCTGAATATCCAAAATATTTTAACTTTTCATTTAAAGCAGCAGCTTCAATTAAAGTTGCAATATTTCTTCCAGGTGAAACAGGAATTACTATTTTATTTATAAATGTATCAAAAAATTGAACTTTTTTAGTTTCTAATCCTATCCTATCAAAATGTTTATTTTCATCCCATTTTTCAATTTCTACAACTAATCTTATTTTTTTGTTTTCTCTAAATGCTGAAATTCCAAACATTTTAACAACATCAACAATTCCTATTCCTCTTATTTCCAAATATTTTTGTAAAACATGTGGTGCTTCTCCTATTATTGTTCCTACTTCTTTTTGATATAAGTCTACTCTATCATCTGAAATTAATTGATGACCTCTTTTTACTAATTCTAAAGCAACCTCACTTTTTCCAATTCCACTTTCACCAATAATTAAAGTTCCCATTCCATGAATATCTAATAAAACACCATGAACAGAAATTCTTTTAGAAATATTATCTTGTAAATAAGAATATATTTTACTTGATAAACCTGTAGAATTTAAATCACCAACTATAATTGGAACATTATATTTATTTCCAAATTCAATAAAAAAATCCTCAATAATAACATTTTTAGAAAAACAAAATGCAGGAGGTGTTAATTTAAAAATATTTTCAATTTTAATTAAAACATCATCTTTATTTAATGTTTTCATAAAACTTATTTCTTTACTTCCAATTAAAACTACACGATTAGGATCAAAAAAATCCAAAAAACCAGTTAATTCAATTCCTGGTTTTGTTAATCTTGGATCTAAAATAAATTTATCAATTCCATTAAAACCAGCAATAATTTTAAAATTTAAATCCTCACTCATTTTTTTTACTGTTATTTTTTTCAAAGAAATCAAATCCTTTCAAATTTTTCATAAACAAATGTTTAAAAATCATTTGTTTAATTAAATTTTTTATAAATCCTCTAATTAAAATATAACATATAACAAAAAATATTAAAAATATATAATTATCAAAACTAAATTTTAAAAAATCAAAATCCACTAAAAAAGAAAAAACGATTATACTTATAAAACAATTAAATAATCCAAAACTTAAAGTCATTATTTTAGGCATTAACATTTCAAAAATCTTAATAATATATGTTTCAAGTAAAAAATAAAAAATAAAGAATATAGGAAAAATTTTATAATTACATGTTATTTTAAAAATTGGTATACCTATAAGTAAAAACATTATAATTAAACTTAATAAAAAATTAATAAAGAAATTAATATATTTGTTTTTTGGATAAATATCTTTTCCAATAAAAATTACTTTAGTTTGTTGTTTCATTATTTATCTTCCAATATTTTCTTTAAAAATTTTCCAGTATAACTTTCTTTACATTTTATTATTTCTTCTACGCTCCCAAAAAACACAACATTTCCTCCCTCATCTCCACCTTCAGGCCCTAAATCAATAATATAATCAGCTTGTTTAATAACATCTAAATTATGTTCAATAATAATCACTGTTGCCCCTTGGTCAACAAGTTTATTTATTACTTCAATTAATTTTTTTATATCATGACTATGTAGTCCTGTTGTTGGTTCATCTAATATAATTAAGGTATTTTTATTAACCTTTTTATATAATTCAGATGCAAGTTTAACTCTTTGAGCTTCTCCTCCTGATAATGTTGTTGCACTTTGTCCTAATTTAATATAACCTAATCCAACATCATTTATTGTTTTTAATTTATCTTTTATTTTTTTAAAATTATCAAAAAAAACTAAAGCATCTTCAACTGTCATATCTAAAACATCAGCGATATTTTTGTCTTTATATTTTACTTGCAAAGTTTCATAATTATATCTTTTACCATGGCATACTTCACACGGGACATAAACATCAGGTAAAAAATGCATTGATACTCTTTTTACTCCATCACCCATACACGCTTCACATCTTCCACCTTTTACATTAAAAGAAAATCTTCCTTTTTGATAACCCCTTATTTTTGCTTCATTAGTATTTGTATATAAATCTCTTATATCATCAAAAACTCCAGTATATGTAGCCGGATTACTTCTTGGAGTTCTACCTATTGGAGATTGAGAAATATCAATTATTCTTTCTATATGTTCTAAACCTTTAATTTTAGAAACTAAACCTGCTTCAACTGGTTTTGCTTGCCCTATATTGTTTAAAATATTTTTATATATAACTTCATTAACTAAACTACTTTTCCCACTACCACTTACACCTGTTACTAATATTAATGTTCCAAGTGGTAATTTTAAATTAATATTTTTTAAATTGTTTTGTCTTGCTCCTTTTATTTCTAAATAACTACCATTACCTTTTCTTCTATTTAGAGGAGTTTGAATTTTTTCTAATCCTTTTAAATATCTACCTGTAATACTATTAGGATTATTCATAACTTCTAATGGAGTCCCTGCAGCTACAACATTTCCGCCATGTACTCCAGCACCAGGACCAATATCTATTAAAAAATCTGATTCTCTCATTGTATCTTCATCATGTTCAACTACTAATACACTATTTCCTAAATCACGCATATCTTTTAATGTTTTTATTAATTTTTCATTATCTCTTTGATGTAAACCAATAGATGGTTCATCTAATACATATAATACTCCTGTTAATTTACTTCCAATTTGAGTAGCAAGTCTAATTCTTTGAGCTTCTCCTCCTGATAATGTTAAAGCGTATCTGGATAATGTTAAATATTCAAGACCTACATTAGATAAAAATTTAAGTCTGTTTTTTATTTCATTTATAATTAATTCACTAATTATTTTTTCTTCATTATTCAATTTAATATTATTAAAAAAATCTAATAAATTTTTTATAGACATATCACATAAATCACTGATATTATAATTATTAATATAAACTCTTAAAACATTATTATTTAATCTTTTTCCTTTACATGTAGGGCATGTAGTAACAACAGTAAACTTTTCTAACCACTCTCTAATCCATTCACTATTTGTTTCTTTAAATCTTCTTTCAAGCGTTACTATGATTCCTTCATGAGTATCTAATTTTTCATGTACTCTATTTCCACTTGAAATCATTTTAAATTTAATTACTTCATTAGATCCATATAGTAAAATATCTTGTTCTTTTTTAGTTAATTGTTTAAATGGCTTATCCATATCAATATTAAAATGATCACAAACAATTTTTAAACTTGCCATATATAAATTATCTTCTGAAGTATTTCTATATGGAATTAATGCTCCATCATTTAAACTTAAATCATAATCAACAACTAATTTAGCACTTATATTTTGTTTAGTTCCTATTCCATTACAATCAGGACATGCTCCTAATGGTGAATTAAAAGAAAATAATTTTGGTTCTAAATTATTAATCGTAAAATCACATATTGGACACATATATTTTTCTGTAAAAATAAGAATCTTTTTTTCATTTAAAAATTCAATATAAACTTTACTTTTACCAAGTCTTAAAGCAATTTCTAATGAATCAAATAATCTAGATCTAATTCCATCTTTAACTATTAATCTATCAATAACAGCAAATATTTCTTTATCTTTAATATCTATTTTGTTATAATTTATTTCTTCATCTAAATTATAAATAGAATCATCAATTTTTAATCTTATAATTCCTTCTTTTAACAAATAATCTCTTAAATTTTCTAAAGTTTCATTTTTATGTAAAATAACTTTTGATAAAATATAAATTTTTTCACCTAAATGTTTAAATATTTCATTAACAATTTCTTCAATTGAATATTTTTTAATTGGTAAATTATGACTAGGACAATAAGGAACACCTATTTTAGAATATAATAATCTTAAATAATCATATATTTCAGTTACAGTACCTACTGTTGAACGAGGGTTTTTACTAGTAGTTTTTTGATCAATACTAATAGCTGGACTTAATCCTTCAATACTATCAACATTAGGCTTTTCAAATCCACCTAAAAATTGTCTTGCATATGAACTTAAAGATTCTACATATCTTCTTTGTCCTTCTTGATATATTGTATCAAAAGCTAATGAAGTTTTACCTGAACCTGATAAACCCGTTAAAACAACTAATTTATTTTTAGGTATTGTTAAATCTATATTTTTAAGATTATTTTCTTTTGCTCCTTTTATTATTATTTTGTCCATAAAATCACTCACTTTTTAATAATTCATTTAATTCATCTTCAGTAATTATCTTTATATTTAATTCTTTTGCTTTAATATATTTTGAACCAGGGTTTTCCCCAACTACAACATAATCTGTTTTTTTAGATACACTTGATGTAGTAGTTCCTTGATTTAATGATATTTTTTCTTCTAAAGATTTTCTTGATTCAGACATTGTTCCTGTTAAAACAAAAATCTTACCAAATATTTTATTATTTATTTTGTTTTTAGTATTATCAATATAATTTAAATTTAATTTTAATTTTTTTAAATCATCAATTAAATTTAAATTATTTTGATCTTTAAAGTAATCAATTATTGAATAGGCAATACTATCTCCTATATCATAAATTTTAATAATATCCGAAAAATTTGCATTTATTAAATTATCCATATTTTTAAATTCTGATGCTAAAATTCTTGCAACTTTACTACCTACAAATCTAATTCCAAGACCAAAAATTAATCTATCTAAATTATTATTTTTAGATATTTCTATTGCTTCTAATAAAACATCAATAGATTTTTTTCCAAAATTAGGTAATTTAATTAAATCTTCGTAATATTTTTTTAAATTATAAATATCAACAATATTTTTTATATATCCTAATTCATAAAAAGTTCTAATAACTTTTTCTCCTAATGTATCAATATTCATCGCATTTCTACTACAAAAATGAATTAAAGCATTAATTATTTTTTCATCACAATTTGGATTTATACAATAATAATCAACTTCATCATTATTTTTTACTAATCTACTATTACAACAAGGACATCTATCAATCATTTTTAATTTTTCTAAACTAAAATGTCTTTCATCTTCAACAACACTAACAATTTCAGGAATTACATCTCCTGCTTTTCTTAAAAAAACATAATCACCTATTCTAATATCTTTTAATATACAATAATCAAAATTATGTAATGTTGCTCTTTTAACAGTTGATCCTTGCAATAAAACAGGTTCTAATTCAGCAACCGGAGTAATTGCTCCTGTTCTACCAACTTGATATGTAATATCTTTAAGTTTTGTTTTAACTTCAATTGCTTTAAATTTGTATGCTATTGCCCATTTAGGATATTTATTTGTATATCCTATTTTTTCATATGTATCAATTTCATTTACTTTAATTACAATTCCATCAATATCATAACCTAATTTTTCTCTATTTTCTTGCCAATATAAAACAAAATTCCAAACTTCATTTATATCTTTACATACTTTGGTATTTTCATTTATTTTAAATCCTAAATGTTTAAAATATTTTAATATATCACTTTGATATTTAAAATTTTCTGTTTGTACAAGAGTATATGTAAATAAATGTAAATTTCTTTTCGCAGTGATTTTACTATCTAGTTGTCTAACACTTCCTGCAGCTGCATTTCTACAATTTTGAAATGTTTCTAGGTTGTTATTTTTTCTTTCTTCGTTTAATTTATTAAAGGCAATTTTTGGCATATAAATTTCGCCTCTAACATCAATATCAACGTTTTCTTTTAAATTAATTGGTAATGATCTTATAGTTTTACAATTAGCAGTTATATTTTCACCTACAACACCATCACCTCTTGTTGCACCTAACACAAATTTACCATTAACATATTTCAATGCACATGCAAGTCCATCTATTTTTAATTCAACATTATATGTAATATTTTTTTCTACTTCTTTTATTTTTTTATCAAATTCTAGTAAATCTTCATATGAAAATGCATTTGATAAACTATACATTTTTTTATCATGATAAATTTTTTCAAATTTATCTAAAACCATACCACCAACTTTTTGAGTTGGTGAATCTTCGGTTATTAAACTAGGATTTTTTTCTTCTATTTCTTTTAATTCTTTTAATAATAAATCATATTCATAATCAGTTATCGTAGGATTATCTAAAACATAATAATTATAATTTGCTTCATTTAAAATTTGTCTTAACTCAATAACTCTATTTTTCATTTATTTCACCAATTAAATTATTAAAATAATCAATTACATCTTTTTCTTTACATGAATTATAATATGTATTTAATGAATTTTCTTCATAATAATAAAACAATAACCCAAAGTTATTAACTGTAAATGTATGATTAAAACAATATTCTTTAACATTAAAATCATTTTCTTTAAAGATAACTGCATAAATATTCATTTTTAATTTTTTACTAGTAATATTATTTTCATCATTTTTAGAATCAAACTTTTCTTCATCTTTTTTGATTGTAGATAAATATTTTAAATAATTATTATAATTATCAACAAAAGAAATATTAACCATAACATCATCAATTGTTTTTTTATAAGTAATTAAGCTTGAATCTTCTTTATTAATTTTAAATCCATTTTGTGCTAAATAATATTTAAAATCAGAAAAAGATTTATTAAATATTATTTTATCATTTTTAGTAATCATTTTATTTTTATATTTAATACTGTATCCCTTATTCATTGCAGAAAACACGATAGATATAAATATAAAAACAACTAAAATTAACAAAACTTTTAAAACATCATTTTTTACAAATACGACAACTAACGAAAAAATTAATAGCAATAAAAAATCAATAAATATTTGTAAAAAAGTTGGCAAAGTAGCAATTTTATTAATAATTTTTTTCATGTTTTTCACTCCTTAATAATTTGAATTGTTGGATGATTTTTCATTAATTTTTTAATTCCAAATTCTTTTGTAAATGCCACAACTATAATATTATCCTCAACATTTACAATAACTCCATCTCCAAATACTTTATGTCTTATTTTATCTCCTGGTTTTAAATCATTGTTTTGTTCTTCCATATAATTATTTAATATAAAATCATTATATGGGTTAACAGGTTTTTTCTTATTTTCACCTATTATATTTAATAATTCAACAGGTATTTCATCTAAAAAAATACTTTTAATAAAATTTTGAGAAGTTCCATAATGCAATCTCGTATAAGCATTAGTTAAAAATAATTTTTCTTTAGCTCTTGTTATTCCAACATAACAAATTCTTCTTTCTTCTTCTAGTTCATGATTATTATATAAACATTTGCTTAATGGAAAAATTCCATTTTCCATTGCAACCATAAACACAATTTTAAATTCTAAACCTTTTACTTGATGATATGTAGATAATACTACAGAATCATAAGGATTAATATTTTTATCTTGATCTGTTCTTAATTCTAAATCTGTTAACAAATTTTCTAATGTATTTTTATTAGTTAAACCACCATGTAATTCTTTAGATTCAAAAATAACGGATTTAAATTCTTTTATGTTATCCATTTTATCATCATAATTATCTGGATAATATTCTTTTAAATATTGTTCATATCCTAATTTTTCAATAACTAAATCAATAAAATTAGATAATGTATAATTTTCAAGATCTTCAGCCAAACTTAAAATATTATCTTTAAATTTTAGTACTTCAGCTTTTATTTTAGGTGGTAAATTAACATAAGAAAGGCTATCCATATATGATATATTATTTGTTATAGCATACTCTTCTATTAATTTCATTTTTTCTTTTCCTATTCCTCTTTTTGGAACATTAATAACACGTTTAAAAGAAAAATTATCAGAAGTATCTAATATTAATCTTAAGTAACTAACTAAATCTTTTATTTCCATACGGCTAAAAAAAGAAAGTCCTCCATAAATCATATAAGGGATTTTATATGTTAAAAAAGTATCTTCAAAATTTCTTGAAATAGAATTACTTCTATATAAAACGGCTATATCAGAATAATTATATCCTTTTTTTATAAATTCATTTATTTTTTCTGCAACATAAATTGTTTCTTCAAAACTTGTTTTACTTCTAAAATAAATAGGTAATGCACTTTTTTCTTTGGTTGCAACTAATTTTTTTTCAAATCGATTATGATTATTTTTTATTATTGAATTAGCAACATTTAATATTTCAGGAGTAGAACGATAGTTTTTTTCTAATTTTATCAATTTATAATCAGGATATTCTTTTGTAAAATAAAATAAATTTTTATAATCTGCACCTCTAAAAGAATATATACTTTGATCTTGATCTCCTACAATAAAAATATTTTTATATTTTTTTGCTAATAATTTAACAATATTAAATTGAATTTTATTAGTATCTTGAAATTCATCTATCATAATATATAAAAATTTTTCTTGATAATACTCTAAAATATTCGGGTACTCTAATAATATTTTTTCTGTTAAACCTAATAAATCATCAAAATCTAAAACATTATCTTTAAATAATAAATTTTGATATTCATTAAAAACTTTAAATAAAACTTCTTTATATACTAAATCACTAGTTTCAAATTCTTTATTTTTTATCATAGATATATCATTTTTTAATTGCTTAGCAGGATATTCTTTTTTATCAATTTTATTTTTATCCATCGCATCTTTAATATATTTTAAAGAGTCATCTTCATCAACAATTGTAAAATTAGGTTTATAATCTAAAACACTAATATTTTTTCTTAAAATTTTACATCCTAATGAATGAAATGTTGAAACGGTCAATCCTTGAATATTTTCATTTTCTAAAATATTTTTTACTCTTTGTTGCATTTCATATGCAGCTTTATTTGTAAAAGTTACAGCTAATATATTAAAAGGAGAAATGCCATTTTGAATTAAATTTGCAATTCTATTTGTCAAAACTTTAGTTTTACCAGATCCTGCACCTGCTAAAACTAAAACAGGGCCACTTATAAAATTTATTGCTTCTATTTGCTCATTATTTAAATTTTCCATTTCATCACTTCCTCAAGAATTTATTATACCATAAAATATTAAACATATATACTTAAAACGCATTTTTTAATATCAAAAAGGTTCATTTTAAAAATAATGAACCTTTATTTTTTTAATCTAATTCAAATGCTCCTGTATATAATTGATAATAATGACCTTTTTGATTAATTAAATCATCATGGTCTCCTCTTTCAATTATTTTTCCGTGTTCTAAGACCATAATTGCATTACTATTTCTAACTGTACTTAACCTATGAGCAATTACAAAAACTGTTCTTCCTTCCATTAATTTATCCATTCCTTTTTCAATTAATCTTTCAGTTCTTGTATCAATACTTGATGTTGCTTCGTCTAAAATTAAAACCGGAGGATTACTAATTGCCGCTCTTGCAATAGCAAGTAATTGTCTTTGACCTTGACTTAAATTTCTACCATCTGAAACAAGCATTGTATCATATCCATTAGGTAATAATGAAATAAAATGATGTGCATTAGCAAGTTTTGCTGCATTAATAACTTCTTCATCTGTTGCATCTAATTTTCCATATCTAATGTTTTCTCTAACAGTACCATTAAATAAGTGTGTGTCTTGTAAAACCATTGCCATACTTTTTCTTAAATCAGCTAATTTTATTTTATTAATATTAATTCCATCGTATCTTATTTTACCTTCTTCTACATTATAGAATCTATTAATTAAATTTGTTATTGTTGTTTTACCTGCCCCAGTTGATCCAACAAATGCAATCTTTTGACTTGGTTTAGCATATAAACTTAAATGATCTAATACAACTTTATTTGGAACATATGAAAAAGTTAAATCAAAAAATCTAACATCTCCTCTTACTTGTGTATAAGTAATGGTTCCATCTTTATGAGGATGTTTCCATGCATAAATATTTGTTTTTTCTGTTGTTTCTACTAAATTATTTAGTTCGTCATATTTAGCATTACAAATAGTAACATAACCTTCATCAATTTCTTTTTCTTCATCTAATACCTCAAATATTCTTTCTGCACCAGCTAAAGCAGCTAAAATATTATTCATTTCTTGAGAAATTTGATTTATTGGTTGTGAGAATGTTCTAGATGATTGTAAAAATGCACTTAATGATCCTATATCCATCATTCCATTAACAACAAGCAATCCACCAATACAAGCAGTTAATGCATAATTTAAATAACTAATGTTACCCATTATTGGCATTAAAATACTTGCATATACATTGGCATTAGTAGATGCATCTCTTAAACTTTCGTTAATTAAATCAAATTCATTATTTATAGCTTCTTCATGATTAAATACTTTAACAACTTTCATTCCTTCAATCATTTCTTCAATATACCCATTTGTATGACCAACTTCTTTTTGCTGAACCATAAAATATTTAGCAGATTTTCCACCAATATTCTTAACAATTACTAACATTATAAATACCATTAAAATAATCATAACTGTTAAAATAGGACTTAAAACTACCATAAGAACAAATGTTCCAACAATTTTAATAATTGATGATAGAAAACTAGTTAATCCTTGAGATATACATTGTCTAATTATATCAACATCATTGGTAAATCTACTCATTAATTCACCATGAGTTGTTTTATCAAAATAACTAACAGGTAAATCTTGTAAATGATTAAATAAATCTCTTCTTAAATCATTTAATGTACCTGATGTTACATTAACCATTATTCTTGAATATAAATAAGTTGAAACTGCTCCTAATATGTATACAACAGCAAGTATAATTATATCGATTGTTATTTGATTATACGAATTAGTATCTAATAAAGATGCTCCTAATTCACATGTTTTTTGATATAAAGCATTAGAATCTTTAATTGTATAATAATTTTCTTTAATAGAATCATCTAATTTTAAATAATCTTCGTATTTAATATATTCTTTATTAATACTTAATGCTTCATTTATCAATATATCAATTTCTTCATTACTTAAATTATTTTCTCCAATAATTAATGCTTCTTCTGAAATTGGTTGAATTCCATTATTAACTATTGGTTTTAACATGTAAGTTCCTAAAATCCCAGCAACAGCACTTACAATAACACAAATAAAAACAAATACTAATCTAAATTTATATTTTGATAAATAACTTAATAATCTTTTGATTGTTAATTTAGCATTTTTAGGCTTACCCATATTTCTTTTAGGTGGCATTATTCTAAGGCTCCTTTCATTTGAGATTCATAAACTTCTTGATAAATTGTATTATTTTTTAATAATTCACTATGACTTCCAATACCAACAATTTTTCCTTCATCAAGAACAATTATTTTGTCAGCATCTTCAATCGAACTAATTCTTTGAGCAATAATAATTTTAGTTGTATTATTTAATTTTTCTTTAAATGATTTTCTAATTAAAGCATCAGTTTTTGTATCAACAGCACTTGTTGAATCATCTAAAATTAAGATTTTTGGTTTTTTTAATAATGCTCTTGCAATACATAATCTTTGTTTTTGTCCTCCACTTACATTTACTCCACCTTGAGATAAATCAGTTTCATATTTATTTGGAAAACTCATAATAAAATCATGTGCACATGCATCTTTACAACATTCAATTATTTCTTCATCAGTTGCATTTTTATTTCCCCATTTTAAATTTTCTTTTATTGTTCCACTAAACAATACATTTTTTTGTAAAACCATCGCAACTTCTTCTCTTAAATTATATAATGAATATTCTTTTACATTAATATCATCAATTAATACTTCTCCGCTTGTTACATCATATAATCTTGGTATTAAACCAACAAGTGTAGATTTTGAACTTCCTGTTCCACCTAAAATACCTATTGTTTCACCTGGATTAATTGTTAAATTAATATTTTCTAATACAAGTTTATCCATTTTATTATAATAACTAAAATATACATTTTTAAACTCGATTTTACCATTTTTAACTGTTAAATCAGAATCATTAGTTTTAATATCTATATCACAATCTAATACATCAACAATTCTTTTTATAGATGCTCTTGTTAATACAGAATTTATAAATATCATTGATATCATCATTAAACTCATTAATATTTGATTAATATAAGAAACAAATGCAGTTAAATCACCTATTCCCATATTTCCAACTATAACAGTTTTTCCACCAAACCATAAAACTAAAATAATAGCAATATATACTACAAGTTGCATAAATGGCATATTAATTATTACAATTTTTTCAGCTTTTATAGAAGCGTTCATTAAATTATTATTAACTTCTTCAAATTTATCTTTTTCATAATCAGATCTAACAAATGCTTTTATAACTCTTATACCAATTAAATCTTCTTGAACCTTAGCATTAACATCATCTATTTTATCAAGCATTATTTTAAATCTTGGATGAGCTGTTTTAAATGTAAGTACTAATACTAATGCCAAAAGCGGGATTGTTACTGCTAAAATCCATGCTAATGAAGTATTAATAGATAAAGCCATTATAATTGCACATATAAACATTAATGGACTTCTTATAAACATTCTTAAGATCATCATAAATAAACTTTGAGTATTATTAACATCAGTTGTAAGTCTTGTGACTAATGAAGATGTTTGAAATTCATCAATATTTTTAAATGAAAAAGTTGTTACCTTTTTAAATAAATCTTTTCTAAGTTCAGCTCCAAATCCCATTCCAGCTATGCTTGCATATTTTGCAGATAAATATCCAAATAATAATCCAAATAACGATAAAATAATCATTAAAGCACCATATTTTAGAATATACGCAATATCCTTATTTTCAATTCCAACATCAACTATTTTTGCCATTACTAATGGAATAAAAACTTCTGTTAAAACTTCAAATGCAATACATATAGGAGCTAATATAGCTTCTTTTTTATAATTTTTTGCATATTTAGCTAGTTTTTTAATCATTTAAATTCTCCTTTTCTTTAATATTATTAGTTAAAATTAATTTATCCAGAATTTTATTTAAATTTTTTAATTCATCTATAGATAAACTTTTAACAAATTCTTGATCGATAATATCAAATTCTTTTTTGCAATTATTTTTTTGTTCTAAACCTTTTTCAGTAATAAAAATTTTTGTAATTCTTTTATCATTTTTATCAAATTCTTTTTTGATTAATCCTTTTTTTTCCATTCTTTTAATAGAAGTTGAAATACAGGGCATTGAAACAAATACATCTTTACTTATTTCAATTTGAGTACATCCAGGATTAAAAGAAATATATTCTAAAATAGGCATTTGACCAAAATGCAAATCATATTTATCAGCTACTTTTCGAAATTTTATATCATGCAAAAAATGAATTTTCCCAATTTTTTTCATTACATTATCTTTCATAAAAAATCTCCTAAAAAAAAATACTTAATCGGTTAATTATTAATCGATTAAGTATATTATATTATTAAATTAAATTATGTCAATATTAATTTATAAGAAAACATTTACATTTTTTACTTTAATTTAATTTCAATTCCAATTTCAAACATTCTACGCCAAGGCATATATAAATCGACAATTTCATATATATTATTTAAACTTGGCATTAGTTTTGGAATATAATTATTAATATATTTTTTTACATGTTCTGATGCATATCCTCTTACATCTTCAACATAAAAATATGAATAATTTTTTTGTGGTAATTCTTTTTCAGTAACAGCACTTCTTGCATAACTGCAATATCCAATATCTTCTAAATATCTTGCAACTAAAAATTCTCTATGAGATTTAGTATCTCCGTAATACAAGAATACAAGTCCCATTGGTATTGTTGTACCTAAAGTATTACTTGATGTATTCCATCCAGCATAAGCAGCAACTTTTAAACTTAAACCTTTTAAATCTAATAAACGAACTAAATCAACATCTCCACCATTTAAAAAACTTAAATCTGCTACCATTACTGGCTTATTTAAAGTGTTTATACAGTAATTTGTATATTCAATAGATTCAATTAAATTTCTATTAACAACTGTTTCTAATGGTTGTGTTAAATAACATCCTGGATCTACTAGCATTCTAGAACCCATTGATGCAAGTAAAACAATATCAGATTCTACTAAAGAATCAACTACTAATGCACCAGCCGCCATTAATTGATATTTGATTGTTGTATCTAAATAACGATCTTCTAAACAAGGTATAGAAAATGGTGCAGAAATTGTATTATATTTAATATAAACTTTAGGTAATTTATTAATTGAATGTAAAAGCATTCTTGATAATAATGTATTGGCAACTTCATCTGCTCCTGGATACATGTAGCATACTAAATCAAGATTTTTTTCAACAATAACTTTTTTTACCTTTTTTTGATCCATTGCTGTATATCCAAATTCTGATGAATCATCTTGTGGAATAATCATAAAATCAATTGTTTTATCATAAACATAATTTAATACTTCAACATTCATGTTTGTATTAACATTTCTTCTTGTAATAAATTCATCATACACTTTTTCTGGAATATTAATATTTTTATACTCTAGTTTTTCTTCTTCTGTTAAAATTCCTAATTCTTCTTTGTGTTTAAAAACACCTGTTTTAAATAAAGAAACACCATAATCATCATAATAATCAGGTTCTTCATCACTAGAATTATATTGAGGACATCTCATTATTAATTGAAATGCATATATTATAATATTTGGATTAATTTTTTTAATTTCATGTAAAATTTCTAATCTTTCTTTTAAAACTTCAAAAGAATCAAAATGTAATCTTGATGGTACAATTCCTCCATAAAGTAAAGTATCTAATGCAAGAACCATTCCATATGCATCTTTTGCTTCTTCTAATAAAAATTCTTTAATTTTTTCTAAATTACCAGGTTTTTTCTTTACTCCCATTATATCCATACTTGGAACTACAACAGAAATATCTGTACTTTTAAATATTTTTTGAGGAAAAACATAATTACAAGGTCTTTCATCAAGTGGTAATAATACTACTTTTTTCATTTATTTCTCTCCTTTAATAACTATATTTATATTATAACATGTTTTTTTTTAATTAAAAGAAAAAAGACTAATTAAATTAGTCTTGATCAAAACTTTCTAATCCCTTTTTTATAGTTATTTTGTTTTTTCCTTCCTTAACATTTATAAAAACTAATAATGCAATAATACTTACTATAAAAGAATAAATATATAATGTATCAATTCTACCTTCAAAAATAAAAGTTGAGATTGCTCCCATTAAAATTGGAGTAATAGTTTGAGCCAACATAGAAAATGTATAATAATACCCTGTATATAGCCCAACATTACCTTTATGGCTCATTTCTACTATCATTGGATAACTATTAACATTTATTATTGCCCAACCAATACCAGCAATAATAAACGATATATAAGAAAACATACTAAATTCAATATTTAAAAAATAATATGGCACATTTAATCCAACTCCAAGTATTAATAATAAAATTCCAATAATAACACTTTTCTTTCTGCCAATTTTAATTGCTAAATTTCCTGCAGGAATAAATGTTATTACACTTGAAACAGTTAAAATAGTAACAGCAGTTGATGCAATTGCTGATTGACCAAATTTTGTTGAAAAATAAATACTATTAAATGATTCTATTGCATTAAATGCCATATACCATAAAAATACAGATATTAAAATTATCCACATATTTTTTTTATCTTTTTTAGATAATTTTTTTCCTTCAACAATTTCTTCTTCAGTATTTGAATATTTTTCTCCTATTTCCATTTCACCTTTAACTTCTTCTAATATTTTTGGTTCGTTTATTTTTAAAATTAAAATTATTAATGAAACAACTAAAAATATAGATGTTAATAAAAACGGAACAATAATAATAAATTTATTATTTATATAAGCATCATTTTTAACTAAAGGAAAAATCATTCCTATTAAAGCAGCAAAAATCGCTCCTAAATATCCAACTAAATTAATTATACCATTAGCTTTACTTCTTAGTGGTTTTGGTGTAATATCAGGCATTAATGCAACAGCTGGATTTCTATAAACATTCATAATTATTAATGTTAAAAGCATAAAAAGTATTACTCCAAATAATGAATGTTTAATATAAAATACAGAAATAAAAGGAAATACAATAATAGAAAAAATCATTCCTAAAACAATATAAGGCATCCTTTTACCATATTTAGATTTAGTATTATCAGATAATTTTCCAAAAACAGGTAACATGAATAATGCAAGCAAATTATCCAAAGCCATTATTACCCCAATAATAAATGTTGAATACTTTTCTGCTTCTTCTCCAAATTTTTGATTCAAACTATCTTTTAATAAATCTTTTAAATATAAAGGACAATAATTATTATAAACTTGCCATAACATTAAAATAGCAAAAAAAGCAAATCCAATAATAAATGTTCTTTTATAATTGAGTTTTAAATTTTCCATAAACTACCTCCATTTATATTTTACTATACGAATTATTTTTAAACAAGTTTTAATTATTTGTGTTATAATTAAATTGGTGATTTAATTATGGAAAAAATAAAACGCAATTTAGATAAAAATATGTATCAAAATATTATAAATGATAGTGATGAATTTAATTTTGTTAAAATTCCAGATGATACTATTGAACTTACAGGATTCCCATTTATTAATAATGATTTTGTCTTTAGAAGATTGCCATTATATTCTAAAGATATTATAGATAAAGTTCATCCTAGTTTGAATGAAATTTCTAATTATACATCTGGAGGAATGATTAGATTTAATACTACATCAACAAAAATTGCTTTAATTGTTAAAACATTTAATCCTGATCCTATGATTCATATGACTGATTTAGGACAAAGTGGATTTGATATATATATTGATTATGATAATAAAGGCTATAGATTTTATAATATTACACGTTTTTTTAAAAACAGTGATAATTATGATACAGAAATATTTTTAGATTTTCCAAACCAAGAAAAAGAAATTTTAATTAATTTCCCACTTTATAGTTATGTTAGTGAAATATATATTGGTTATAAAAAAGATGGAATAATAAAAAAGCCAAGACTTTATAAAAATCATGGTAAAATAGTTTTTTATGGAACATCAATTACTCAAGGAGGTTGTGTTTCTAGACCTGGACTAAGCTATCCTAATATTTTAAGTAGATTATTAGATGTTGAAATTTTTAATATAAGTTTTACAGGAAATGCCTTTGGTGAAATAGAAATAGCGGAAATTATTTCAAATCTTGATGATTTAAATTCTGTAGTTTTAGATTATGAAGCAAATTCAAGAGGAGGAGCATTAGAAAATAGTTTAATTCCTTTTATTAAAAAAATAAGAGAAAAAAATAAAGATATCCCTATTATTGTTTTATCAAGAATACCTTATATTTATGAATACTTATATAATAAAAATTTAGAAATAGCTAATAAATATATTAAATTTTATAAAAATAGTTTAAAACAACTAAAAGATAAAAATGTTTATTTTATTAATTGCCATAAAGCATATGATAAATATTATTATGATTATACAGTAGATGGAATTCATCCAAATGATATTGGAATGTATAAATTAGCTTTATATTTATATCCAAAATTGAAAAAAATTATTAATAAGTAATATAAAATCAAATGAGACTGGAAAAAATTGATTTTAGAAAAATAAAATCAAAAAAATTCACAGTCTTTTTTTATTTTAAAAAAAGTATAACCATCAATTAAAATAGTTATACTTATATGAATTTATGTTATTTATTTTTTTTTTATAATCATTCCGGGAAACAAGACTCAATCTTTTTTTTAAATATAATTATATAATTTTAAGCAAATATTTTATTCTATTTCAATTTTTATCACACATTTTTTAAACAGTAGCTTGTAATACTATGTTGCTATAAATGTCAAGTTAAATATCCCCCCCAATTGGGTACATTTATTATATTATTAACATATGGTAAGACGTTCTGTTTCAATCAACGCTTTTTTCTTAATCAGTAATGCCGTA
>CAYZIB010000010.1:0-44787 GCA_964478425.1 uncultured Anaeroplasmatales bacterium
CTAATTTATCGACTTTTTCTTTAATTTCTTTTTTCCAATTTAAAGCTATTTTTTTTCCATCAATAATCATTTAACAACTTCACACTTTCTACTAATTTATTTATTTCTTTTAATTTTAAACTACTAATACTTATTCTTATTCCATTTTTTAATGGTATAACATAAATATCTATTACTTTTAATTTTTCATATAATAAGTAAGGATTTTTTGATTTGATTGTTATAAAAAAACCAGAATCAAACGGATAATATGAAATATTATTTTGATTTAATTTTTCTGTTAAAAAAACTGATCTTTTTAACAATATATTTTTAGCTTTTTCTAATTCTATAACAAAACTTTTCTTTAATTTAGAATTATTTAAAATTTTACTTACTAAATTTAATCCTTCTTGATTAATAGAACTCCATTTACATCTTGAAGAATATTCATTAACTCGATTAAATTCATCTATTACATCTTTATCCTTATTAATACAAATACTTGCTCCTACTCTAAGCCCATATAAAGAAAATGTTTTTGATGCGCTAAAAGATAATATAGTTAACGCATTTTTTGAATTATTATTTATGATATATTTTAAAAAATTTCTTGATTTAAAAACATTTTCATTACAAAAATCAATATAAGCAATATCATATAAAATAATAAACGGAATATTTTTATTAGCTATTTCTTCTTGTAATTTAAAAATTTTTTCTAATTCATCATTTGTTAAAGTATACCCAGTAGGGTTATGACATGGGTCATTTAATATAAAAAATACTTTATTTTGAGTTTTGGCATGCATTAAAGCTAAATTTTTAAATTCACAAAAATTAAATTTATTATCTTTTGTTAAACAAAAATTAGATATATTTATATCATATTCATAACACATATTACTATAAGGTTCCCAATATATATCAGGTAATATAATTGATTCACCTTTATTTAAATAATTAAAAATTGTATTATTAATTGCACCTGTTCCTCCAGGAGAAGGGACAAAACCAACATTAAATTTTTTTATAATATAATCATAATTACTACCAAAAACCCAATTTAAAACTCCTGTTTTAAATTCATTAGTTCCTATTGTGTTTGAATATTCATATTTTTCATTGATTGTTAACTTATTTAATGCTTTTTTTACACTTTTATATTGATATAATTTTCCTTTTTCATTAAAAAGCATTCCGATTGTTGCATTTATTGTATTTTTATTAATCTCTAACGATTTTTTCGCAGAAAAAGCAATATCTAATATATTATTTTCTAATTTTTTATTTTTGGATTTTTCATTAGCAAGCATATATATCTCCAATCTTGTAAATTATATCACATATGCATATAATGTTAAAGAATACGCATTATATTTTCTTTTATTATATCATTTTTTTATAACAAAAAAAACCTATAATATAGATTTAATTTTCTCTATTTATAAGTTCTTTAATTTGGTTTTTATCATATTTTTTTAAATATAAATTTAAAAAATCATCAATTTTATTTTTTCCTATAAAAATTAATCCATCTAAAATATTATTGTTAAAATAATATTTAGCATAATTGTCATTATTTTGTACTTCCATATAGTCAAGTGTTTTATTTCCTAGAGAAAGAATAGATATATCATCTAATTTAGTCATTAGATATGTATTTTTTTCTTCATATTTTATTAAATCAGAGTTAAACATATTATTTACTAAAACTTTCAACATTTCATCTATTTCAGATAGTGTTCCATATTTTGATAGAATATCACCAATTAAAAATATATCACGTTTATCATTACATAGGTATTTATAATTAAAATCAATATTTTCTATTATAAAATTATTTTTAACTATCCCTGTTGAAAAAATGATTTGATCAAATTTCATATTTAAATTATCATTATAAATAACATTTAACTCATTTTTTATTTCGTTAATTTTTACATTTAATTTTATATTTATTCCTTTTTCTATTAGTTTTTTTAATAAATAATTAGATCCATAATCATCTAATGAATTTGGAATTAATCTGTTATTTGCTTCAAAAATATAAACATCCTTGTTATTATTTTTTAAAGAGATCGCTGTTTCTAATCCTAAAATTCCTCCGCCTATAATTAAAATTTTATCTTTATTAGTAGAATACTCAACTATTTTTTTTGCGTCAAGGATATTCCTTAAAGTAAAAATACCTTTTTGCATATTTCCTTTTATAGGAGGAATAAAAGGGGTTGCTCCTGTTGCAACTATTAATTTATCATAAAATATTTTTTCGTTTTTTAATGTTTTTACATATCTTTCATGTTCATTAATAGAAATTGCATAATCATTAATTAATGTAACATTATTTTTTTTATAGTAATTTTCATCTTCTAAAATAATATTATTATCTAAACTAAATAATTTTTTTGATAACAATGGCTTTTGATATGGAAGAATAAATTCATCATATATTAGTTTAATTTTTATATTTTTTACATTGCTTAATTCGTTAATAACCTTATATGCCGCTATTCCTCCACCTATAATTAATACAGTCAGTGAATCATTATTATTTATACTTGTATCTTCAATTAAACTATAATATTCTCTTCCAACTCCACATACAGGACAATTATCATAAGTATCTTCAAAAACAGCTCCACAAATTAAGCATTTTACTTTCATTTTAAATTAATATTCCTTTCTTCTTATAAAAAATCCAACTACAAGTAAATTTAAAAACAACGAAATACCAAAATTCATATTACAACCTGTTTGTTGATTACTTAAATTATTAATTTTATTATTGACTTCTAATAAATAATTATAATTTGTTATTTCATCTTTTTCAATATTATATTGTTTTCTTATTTGTTCGATATTAGTTATTTCCTTTTGAATATTAGATTTTGTATCTTTTGATATTCCGTTAGCTACAACATAACCTTTTAAACTATCAATTAATTTATTAAGTTCAATTATAATATTTTCTTTTGTTGTTAAATTATTTAATTCTATTATTAAATTATCTAATTCTGTTATATTAATATTTTTATTATATAAAATATTATAATTATTAATTATATTTTTCAAATCATTTGCTTCTATTTTTAATGTATTATAATTATTAATATTTTTTTCTTTATTACATAAATTTGTTATTTCTTTTAAGAAAAATGTATTAAAAATATTATCTTTATCATTAAATAATTCATAATTAGTTATATCATTAACATTACCACCAGATAAATTATATTCTAAAATTAATGAATCAATTTCTTTTATCACATTATATATTTTATCCAACCTATTTAAATTAATGCTTTCTAATAAAATATTTAAATCTTCTATTTTACTATTAATATTATTTAACAATTCGCTACCTTTATTTAAATTATTAAATTGTTCTCTTATATTAATTAATTTATTAACATCTACTAATTCTTTAATTTCTGAATTATTATCTAAATAAATTTCTGCTGCTAATATTAAACTATTAGAATATTCATTTACATCTTTAATATCATTTAATAAATCATTAAAAATTAAAACTTCTTTTTTAGTTGTATTTTGGTTTTTTTGATAAATATTTATATTAGATAAACACATTCTTGGATTAGATCCTGTTAAAATAAACGAAAATCTAACATTTTCTAATTCTTGTTCTCCTTGCATATTTTTAAAATCTGTTCCTGTTTTTAATATACTATAAGTTTTTCCACTATCAAGTGAATATAATATATTAAAATTATTAATTGTACCATATTTAGTACCATCTGATACAAATTCAATTTTATAAACGTAATCAATATCAAAATTCATTTCTAATAATGCACCATCATAAAAACCTAATTCTTGATATTTTAAATCAAGTTTAGATACACTTGCGTTATTAGCATTATATCCTAATCTAAATTCATTATCTTGTGTATATACACAGTTAGTATAAAAATCTTTACCATCAATAGTAAAATTTACTTCTTGTTTATAAGACCCGTTTACTATTTGATTATTTGTTAAATCGTATGACAAATATAACGCATCTAGAGAATAGTTTTCATATTCTTTTAACTTATCAAATATATATCTTTTTGCCTTTAATGTATCTAAATTAGTAACTGATTTTAATTCTTCATCTGTTAATTTTTTAACACAATTTTCTGCTTTTTTAAGATTTTTTTCACTATTTAAAGTAACATTTCCAATATCATCAATTGCTTTTATAGTTTCTTCAACAGTTGTTTTATTAATTGTATTTTCTTCTAAAGCTCCGCTTCCTTCATACGATTCATCAAAAATCATATTAACAAATTCAGGATGATCGATAAATGGATTTCTATTTCCTTGATAATCAGAATAAATTATATTATTTCTATTTATTTCATATTCTGATACTGGATCTTCTAAATTCCATTTTAATAAATCGCTTAATAAACCAATTGTTGCTTCTTTTCCATTATTAACATAATCAACAACTTCTAAATCTGGAAAATTATAAGTAACACCATTAATTACTTCTGTTCCTTCATATCTTGTTGCCATATAAAAAATCATTCTAGCAACATCACCTTTAAATTCATCACTTGGTTCAAATGTTCCTGCACTTGAATTTATATAATTTCCTGGATAATTAGATATTTCAGTCCCACCTTCAGCAAAATTCAAATTTCCTCTTGTACTATTTAAATTTATGTAACACGGTCTTAAATGATGTAAATCTGTTCCAGGTCCTTTAGTTGTCCCAAAATCTCCATGACTTTTAGCCCATACATGTTCTTTATTAAAAGTTGTATTTTTTGAAACTGATCCAGTATAAACTAAAATTATATTATCTTCATTATATGGATCTGCATCAGTAACTTTCATTATATCATTAATATTTGATCCATAACTAAACATTTTATGTCCTTTAATTATGTTATATAAACCTTCTTTTAATTCATCTTTTTGTAATCCTCTAACAGATTCATAATATGAATCATCAACATTGCTTGTGATTGCTTTTATACTTTTATTGTTATTATTAAATAAAAATAAGGATAAAACAAAATTAAATAATAAAAATAGACTTAAATATTTTTTTGTTTTTTTCATTTTTTCACCTCTAACATTTGTATTATCTCATAAATAAATAAAATAATCTATAAAAAAAAGTTAAAACAATGTTTTAACTTATAAACTTTTAAAAAATTCTATAAATATATCAAATTTATTTAATATAACAAACAATAAAAAAGTCATAATAAATGCTAATAAATATATACAAAATTTATTTTTTTCAAAAAAATCTGAAATATATAATGATAATTTTTTATTTCCTATAACTTTAATAGGGTCAATAAATAATCTTAAAAATTCTTTTAAAAAATTCATATAATCACGCCATTTCCAAATAACTTAATAATTTTTCTCTATCTGAAATCAATACTTTTACCCCACCTAATGCAATACTAATTTGACCTGTTTGTTCTGATACAATTATAGTTAAAGAATCTGATACTTCACTTATACCAACACCAGCTCTATGCCTTGATCCCATTGTCTTATCAAATTGATCATTATCAGTTAAAACAAAATAAGCTGCAGCACATCTTATTTTATTTCCACTTATAATAACAGCTCCATCATGTAAAGGAGTTAATGGTGTAAAGATATTTATTAAAACTTCTTTTGATATATCACAATTCATTTGAATCGCTTTTTCTGCATATTGATCTAATGATGTATGTTTTTCAATTGTGATTAAAGCTCCTATTTTTCTTTGAGATAAATATTCACAAGCATCAGCGATTAATTCTTTAGAACTTCTAGTGATTGTTTGTTCTGATTTTTTATTTTCTTTTCTCCAATATCTTTCAAGAATTTTCATTAATTCTGGAGTAGTTAATATAAATAAAATAATAATTCCATATTCTTTTAAATATAAAACTATGTTTTTTGTAACAGGTAAATTAAGTTTTAAAACAAAATAACCTATAAGAACTAAACATAAACTCACAAAAGAAATTACAACTAACTTTTTATTTGTTAAAACTATTTTTAAAACAAAAACTAATAATAAAAATACTAAATAAAAATCAAGTATTGTTTTCCATGTTGTTTCTTTAGATAAAAATTCTATAATTTTTTGCATATAACCACCATTAATATTATACAACTAATTATTTTTTTTATCTACTTTTATTTTTTATTGTTTCATATAATAATTCAAAGAAATCATCATCTTTTATTTGTTCTTCTATATTTATTCCTTTAGATAATAAAACATTTAAAAATTCTTTTTGATAATTTATATTATTTGGTTTTATATTAAGTGTTATTGTTTCATCAATTATATTTATTTCATTTATTTCATTATTAAATCCTAATTTATTTTTTTCTTCTATGTTTGTTAATATATATATAATATTTTTTGTATTTATTTCTTTTCCTTTTCCACTTACAAATTTTCCATTTTTTATTAATTCAATAAAAAAACTTTGAATTTTATAATTAGCTTTTTTAAAATTTTTTAAAACTAATAAGGTATTTGGATAATTTTCTAAATGATTTGATAATATTCCTCCAGAATCAAATCCTATATATCCAGGAGGAGAACCTATTAAAGTTTCTATTGTATGAGATTCAATATAGTTATTTAAATCTATTTCTAATACTTCTTCATTATACAAATCAAAAACATTTATTATTTCATTTTTTAAGTTTTCTAACCCTTCTAAATTTCCTTTAAAATTTATGCTTAAAATTCTGTTTTTAGGATATATTTTAAAATATTTATAACAATAATATTTTTTATATATTGGATTTTTTATTTGTTTAAATGAAATTAAATTATTTTTTTCTCCATTTATTTTAAATATTGTTTCATCTATATCATTATATTCAATATATTTTTTCCCAGCAATTTTATTTTTTGACATAGTTTCATCTAATACATCTATTGCTTTATCTGGAAAAACATTAAATTCAATTTTTCTTTTACACTCATTTACTAAATAATCTATCATTTCATTATTAATTTTAACTCCATGATATTCTTCATAAAAATTTTTAACCCCATATATAATTTTTTTTGTTTCTTCTTTTGTTGGTTCACTAACAAACATAGTTTGAAATCTTCTTTTTAAAGCTTTATCTTGGTCAATAAATTTTTTATATTCATCAAAAGTTGTTGCCCCTATTAATTTTATATTTCCTCTTGCTAGGGCTGGTTTTAAAATATTTGCCGCATCAAGTGAACCTTCCGATGATCCTGAACCTATTATATTATGAATTTCATCAATAAATAAAATATAATTAGGATTATCTTCAACTAATTTTATAATATCTATTAATCTTTCTTCAAAATCTCCTCTATATTTAGATCCTGCAAGCAAAACCCCTAATTCTAAGCTTAATATTTCATATTTTTTATTTTGTTTTAAAAAGTAATCTGCTAATCCTTCAACAATAGAAGTTTTACCTACTCCAGCTTTCCCTATTAATAACGGATTATTTTTGGTTTTTTTATTTAAAATTATTTCAAGGTCATTGATATAATTTCCGATTTTAATATATGGATTTAATTTTTTTTGAGTTATTAATTTAGTTATATTTTTTACATATTTATTGTTTTTTTCTTCTTCTTTTCTATTATCAAAATCAATTATTTCTTTTAATTCATTTAATATATCATCTAAATCAATATTTAATTCATAAATAATTTTTTGTGATAGCGATTCTGTTTTAATCATTGTGTAAAATAAAATATCATCAGTTATTTTTTCATTATTTGTTTTTTCTTTTATAATTTTTGCTTCTACAAATACATTTATTAATTCATTAGAAAATAATGTTTCGTTTTCTTTTTTTCTAAATATAATTAGATTATTTATTATATTATAGATTTCAGTTAATGTAACATCATATTCATTTAATAAAAAAAAACAAATAGAATTTTCATGTTTAAACATATTAATTAATAAATAATCACTTGTAAGACATGGATAATTTAATTTTTTTATTTCTTTTAATGATTCATTTATTATATCATTTAATTCTTTAGAAAAATTTTTTAGCATTTATTTCACCCTATAAATTATATGAATAAATATTTTTTTTAATACTATTATGATATAATACAAGTTGTGAGGTATAAAATGGAAAAAGTACTTATAATTACAAAACAAAATGAATTTAATAATTATATAATTGAAGAATTAAAAAACTTATGCTTTAGTTGTAATTTAGAAGTTATCGATATAATAATACCTAAATTAGATATAATTAATTCTAAATATTATGTAGGAACAGGTAAAATAGAAGAAATAAAAAATTATATTGCTTTATATAATATAGATATTGCTTTATTTAATACTGAATTAACTCCTTCACAATTTAAAAATATTGAAGATTATTTAAATATTAAAATAATTGACAGAAGCATGCTTATATTAGAAATATTTAGAACAAGAGCAAAAACAAAACAAGCAATGCTTGAAGTAGAATTGGCTCAGCTAAAATATTATCTACCGAGATTAAGTGGAATGAAATCTTTTACAAGACAAGGTGGTAGTAGTGGTTCTTTTAGTTCTAAAGGACCTGGTGAAAAAAAATTAGAATTAGATAAAAGAAAAATAAATAATAATATTAACAATATTAAATTACAATTAGAAATAATAAAAAACAGAAGAAAACAAGAAAGAAAAAAAAGAATTCAAAATGAAATACCAATTGTTGCTTTTGTTGGATATACAAATTCTGGGAAGAGTACTACATTAAATACATTGTTAAAATTAACAAACAATCAAAATTCAAAAAAAGAAGTTTTAAGTAAAAATTTATTATTTTCTACTATTGATACAACAGCAAGAAGAATAAAACTACCTGATAATCAAGAAATTATATTAGTTGATACAGTTGGTTTTGTTTCAGATTTACCAAAACATTTAGTTAGTTCTTTTAAATCAACTTTAGAAAATATTATAGATGCTGATTTGATAATCCATGTTGTTGATGCTACTAACAATTTTAAAGATAAACAGATTTTAACTACAAATAAAATTTTAGAAGAAATTAATGTTAATTGTAAAGATATAGTTTATTTATATAATAAGGCTGATTTATTAGATGATTCGTTTTATATAGAATATACTCCTGGTTTTTTATTTTCTAATAAAGCAAATATTAATCATAATTACTTAATCGATTTTTTAACAAAAAAACTTTCAAAAAATACGATATATAAAGAATTATTTATTCCTTACGGAAAAGAAAAAATTATTAACATTTTAAAAGAAGAATCAAATATAAAAGATATTTCATATACTGATTTAGGGACAAATATTAAATGTTATTTATCAAATAAAACTTCAAATAGAATTAACACTTTACTTATTTAAAAAAAAAGACAAAAATGTCTTTTTTTTATTCAAATCTATTTGCTCTTGGAATATAAATATCATCAACATTATAATAAAATCTTATTAATGTATATGATGTATCATATTCTACTTCTTTAGTTTCTTCTTCTTTACTACAACTATTACATTTATCTATACAATCTTGAACAGAATTACTTTTACTTTGTTTTACTGTTTCTTCTTTTTCTTTTTTAGAATTAATTTCTATTTTATAAAATAAATTATCTTTTAAAATTATATTAATATCATTTTCCCATTCATCAGTAACATTTTCATATTGTATTTTTATTTGATCATCATATTTAATTCCTGTTAAATTTGTATAATCATTTAAATAATTGCTATTTTCTAATGAACCATAAATAACATACGTAATCATAAATTGAATATATGTTTCTATATCCGATCTATTAATTTCTTGTTTTAATTTAATCTCATCTTCTTCGCTTAAAACATAATATTTATCATCATTATTAGGTGATCCTATATACATTTTAATTTTTTTATCTTTTGAATCAATATTAAGATAAAATTTATCTTCATTTATATTATATTTTAATATTAATGATGTAACTTCTTCTTTATTATCAATTATTTCTTTATTAAAAATTTCTAATTGTAATTCGTCTTTTGAAGAAAGATCAGTTAATGAATTTTCTATTTTTTCTATTACTATATCTTCATCTAATGTTTTATAAGAACTATTATTACAACCTAAAAAACACAAACATAAAACTATAATAAATAATATTTTTTTCATATGTTCACTCCCTTTTATATTAATATTATATCATATAAAAAAATATTACTAGGTTTTATATTTTAAAAAAAAATCACAAAAATGTGATTTTTTAATATAAATCTATTTTTAACATCTCAGCTATCTTATTATAGACATTAACCATATCAATATTTTCTATTTTATTTTTAACATATATTTTATTAATTTCTTTTAAAACAATATCATATAATTCATCTGATACTGTATTTTTACTTTTTAAAGCAGTAAAAACATCTTCTTCTAACATTTTTATTTTATCTAAATCTTTTACATTTTCAAATTCATTTAAATTTTCATTAATATAAATCATTAATAAAATTGTTTTTGAATTTTTAAAAAACAATTTGTAATCATTATTATAAAATGTTTTTGCCCAAATTTTTAAAGAACTAATTTGATTTTCAATAAATTGAAATCCCATTTCAAATATTACTTCAAAATCGTCATCTAATTTATCATTTTTTGATAAATTATCTAATACTTCAAATATTACTTCATATCTATCATAAATATATGTTTTTTTATATTCATCTAAAATATCTTTTTCTTCAATTAACCAAGATTTATAATCAGAAATATTATTCATTAAGCTCTATTGATAGATCCAAATAATTCCATTTTTTCTTTAACAGTTTGTTTAATAGCTTCAAAACCATCTTTTAATAATTTTCTTGGATCATATCCTTTACCTTCTAAATCTTTACCAGCTTCAATATATTTTCTTGTGGCTGTTTGGAAAGCTAATTGACATTCTGTATTAACATTAATTTTAGCAACACCTAATGAAATTGCTTTTTTAATCATTTCTTCAGGAATTCCTGATCCACCATGTAATACTAAAGGCATATTTCCAGTTAATTTTTGAATTTCTTCTAATGTTTCAAAACTTAATCCTTGCCAGTTTGCAGGATATTTTCCATGAATATTACCAATACCTGCTGCTAACATATCAACACCTAAATCTGCAATCATTTTACATTCTTTAGGATCAGCACATTCACCTCTACCAGCAACACCATCTTCTTCTCCACCAATTGATCCTACTTCAGCTTCTACTGAAATACCATTTGCATGGGCTAAAGAGATTATTTCTTTTGTTTTTTCAATATTTTCTTCGATTCCATAATGACTTCCATCAAACATAACAGAAGTTAAACCATCACGAATTGCTTTTTGAGCACCTTCATAACTACCATGATCTAAATGTACAGCAACTGGAACTGTTATATTTAATTCTTCAACCATTCCTTTTACCATACCCATTACTGTTTTAAATCCACACATATATTTATTAGCACCTTCAGATAATCCTAAAATAACTGGTGAATTATTTTCTTGAGCTGTTAATAATATAGCTTTTGTCCATTCTAAGTTATTAATATTAAATTGTCCTACAGCATATCCTTCTTTTCTTGCTTTTTCAATCATTTCTTTTGCATTAACTAACGCCATTTTTAATTCCTCCTTAAATTTCTATAATATTATATATTAATTTTTATTTTTTATCAACTATTATAGTTCTTCATTTATAATTTCAGATTCTTCTTCAACTTCTTTTAAAGTAGTAATTACAGTTGAAACTTGTTGATCTTCTCTAAGTCTTATTAATTTTACACCTTGAGTTGCTCTACTTGTTCTTGTTATATCTTCTATATGCATTCTAATACTTACACCTTTATTTGTTGTAATTATTAAATCATCTTCTTCATTAACTGTCATAATAGTACTTAATTTACCATTTTTTTCAGTTAAATTTAGTGCCTTAACACCTTTTCCACCTCTTGTTTGAAGTCTATATTCATCTATATAACTTCTTTTTCCAAATCCTTTATTAGTAACAACTAATATTTCTTGCTTTTCAGTTGATTCATCTGATAATGTCATTCCAACTAAATATTCATCATCTTTTAAACTCATACCTCTTACACCAGATGCATTTCTTCCCATATCTCTTACATCTGTTTCTTTAAATCTAATTGCCTTTCCATTTGATGCTCCAAGTAATATATCTTTATTACCATCTGTTAAAGCTACTTTTAATAACTCGTCATCATCTTTTAATGAAATAGCTATTATTCCTGTTTGTCTAATATTTTTAAATGATTCAACAGCTGTTCTTTTTACTATACCTTTTTTAGTTACAAAGAATAAATATCCACTATTAAAATCTTTAATATTAGTAAATGCAGCCATTTTTTCATCTTCTTGGAATGGAATCATATTAACAATTGGTATTCCTTTAGATGTTCTTGAACATTCAGGTATTTGATATCCTTTAATTTTATAAACTCTTCCTTTATTTGAGAAGAATAATAAATAATCATGTGTTGAAGTTGTTAAACTAAATTCAACTTGATCGTCTTGGTTTGTTTTTATTCCAGTTAATCCGGTTCCTCCACGATTTTGCGCTTTATAATTTTCAACTTTCATTCTTTTTGCATAGCCATTGTTTGTGATTGTGATTAAAACATCATCAACCGGGATTAAATCTTCATTTTCAATAGAAACATCTTCATGTAAATTAATAGTTGTTTTTCTTTCATCACCATATTTATCAGATATTTCTGTTAATTCTTCAATTAAAATTTCTTTTTTATGATTTTCATCATTTAAAATTCTATTTAATTCTTGAACTAATTGTTCTATTTGTTCTTTTTCTTCTTTGATTTTTGAAATTTCAATTCCTGTTAATTTTTGTAATTTCATATCAAGAATATTTTTTGATTGAATTTCAGATAAACCAAATTTTTCCATTAAACCATTTATGGCTTTTTCTGAATTTTCACTTTGTTTTATCAAAGCAATAACTTCATCAATACTATTTAATGCAATTATTAACCCTTCTAAAATATGAATTCTTGCTTCTGCTTTTTCTAAATCAAAAATTGTTCTTCTTGTAATTACTTCTAATTGATGTTTTATATATTCAACTAAAATAGCTTTTAATCCTAATACTCTTGGTTTATTATCAACCAATGCTAAGAAATTTATACCATATGATACTTGTAATTGTGTATGTTTATATAAATTATTTAACATAACATAAGGATTAATATCTTTTCTTAATTCAATTACTATTTTTATTCCTTTTCTGTTTGATTCATCTCTTAAATCTGTAATTCCTTCAATTGTTTTATTTTTAACAACTTCAGCAATTCTTTCAATTAATCTTTTTTTATTAACTTGATAAGGTATTTCTTTTACGATAATTGAACTTTTTCCATTTTGTGAATTTTCAATTATTTCTGTTTTTGATCTTATAACAACAGTTCCATTTCCTGTTTCATACGCTTGTCTTAAACCAGAAACTCCTAATAATTGCCCACCTGTAGGAAAATCTGGACCTTTAACATAATTAAATAATTCTTCTGTTGTAATTTCTGGGTTATTAATTACTGCGATTGTTCCATCAATTATTTCTTTTAAATTATGTGGTGGAATATTTGTTGCCATCCCTACAGCAATACCTGTTGTACCATTTACTAAAATATTAGGAAATCTAGATGGTAATACAGCTGGTTCTTGTTCTGTTGCGTCATAGTTATCAATAAAATCAACTGTGTTTTTATTTAAATCTCTTAACATTTCTAAGCTTATTTTACTCATTCTTGCTTCTGTATAACGCATGGCTGCTGGTTCATCACCATCAATAGAACCAAAGTTTCCTTGTCCATCAACTAATTGATATCTATATGAAAATTCTTGTCCCATTCTAACCATTGCTTCATAGATACTTGAATCTCCATGTGGGTGATATTTTCCCATTACTTCCCCTGTTATTCTAGCAGATTTTTTATATGCACTACCTGGTGTTAATCCTAAATTATTCATTCCATATAAAATTCTTCTATGAACTGGTTTTAAACCATCTCTTACATCAGGTAAAGCTCTTGATACAATAACACTCATTGCATAATTTAAAAATGAGGTACGCATTTCATTTGAAATATTTATTTCTTTTATTGGTTTTCTTGTTTGTTCTTCCATAAGTACCTCCTAAAAATCAATATTATCCGCTTTATCAGCGTTATCTTGAATAAATTTTTTTCTTGGTTCTACTTCATCACCCATCAACATACTAAATACAGCATCTGCTTCCATTGCATCTGACATTTCTACTTTTAATAATGTTCTTTTTTCAGGATCCATTGTAGTTTCCCATAATTGTTCAGGATTCATTTCCCCAAGACCTTTATATCTTTGGATAGATAATTTTTGTCCAACTTCTAATTTTAATTTTTCTAATTCTTCATCACTATAGCAATATTCTATTCTTTTTCCAATTTGCGCTTTATATAGTGGTGGTTGTGCAATATATACATATCCATTTTCTATTAAAGGACGCATATATCTAAAAAAGAATGTTAATAATAATGTTCTAATATGTGCACCATCAACATCGGCGTCAGTCATTATTACTATTTTATGATATCTTGCATTATCTATATTAAATTCTTCACTTATTCCTGTTCCAAAAGCTTGAATCATAGACATAATTTCATTATTATCTAACATCTTATCAAGTCTTGCTTTTTCAACATTTAATACTTTACCTCTTAATGGTAAAATAGCTTGATATTCTGAGTCTCTTCCTTGTTTTGCAGATCCACCCGCTGAATTACCTTCGACTATGTAAATTTCACATTGTGAAGCATCCTTACTTCTACAATCTGCTAATTTTGATGCAAATCCTAAAGAATCTAAAGGACCTTTTCTATGTGTTAAATCTCTAGCTTTCTTTGCAGCAATTCTTGCTCTTGAAGCTAATAATGCTTTTTCAATAATATTTTTTGCATCATTAGGATTTTCTAAGAAATATCTATCAATTCCTTCTCCTAAAATTTGACTTACTATTTTTCTTACTTCTGTATTTCCTAATTTTGTTTTAGTTTGGCCTTCAAATTGAGGATCAGGATGTTTCACAGAAATAATCGCAGTTAATCCTTCTCTTGTATCTTCACCAGTTAAAACTTCGTCTTTTTTAAATAAATTTTTTTCTTTTGCATAATTATTTAAAGCAAGTGTTAATCTGTTTCTAAATCCTTCTTCATGTGTTCCACCTTCTATAGTATGGATGTTATTTGTAAAAGAATTTATATTAGCAAGATATGTATCATTATATTGCATAGCAATTTCTACTGTTATATTATCTTGCTCACCTTCAAAATAAATAACATTTTTATGTAATTTATTTTTTGTGCTATTTAAATAATTAACATATTCAATTATTCCACCATCATAACAATAATCATTATGAATTATTTCTTCTTTTCTACTATCAATTAAATGAATTCTTAATCCTTTATTTAAAAAGGCTAATTGTTGAATTCTTTCTCTTAAAATTTCATAATCATATTCTGTAGTTTCTTTAAAAATTAAAGAATCTGCTTTAAATTCAATAATTGTTCCTCTTTTATCGGTTTCCCCTACTTTATTTAAGCTATAACAAGGTTTACCTCTTTCATATTCTTGTTCATATAAAAAGCCACCTGTATGAACTGATACTTTTAACCAACTAGATAACGCATTAACAACAGAAGCACCTACACCATGTAATCCTCCTGAAACTTTATAACTTTTTCCGTCAAATTTACCACCAGCATGTAAAATTGTTAAAACAGTTTCTACAGTTGATAGTTTTGTTTTAGGGTGAATATCTACTGGAATACCTCTACCATTATCTGTAACTTTAATAATATTATCTTTTTTTATTTCTACAAATATTTCATTACAATAACCTGCTAATGATTCATCTATTGCATTATCTACAATTTCCCATACTAAATGATGTAATCCTCTTGGACCTGTTGAACCAATATACATTCCTGGTCTTTTTCTTACTGCTTCTAAACCTTCTAATATTTGAATATTTTCAGCATTATAATTTTCACTCATTTTATCACTTCCTTAATTTTAATATTTGTGCATTTTCTAATAAATTTTCTTTGATGTTTTTTAAATCTGTTGTTGTTATAAAAGTTTGAATATTTTTTAAAGAATTAATAATATTATTTTGTCTTTTATCATCTAATTCACTAAATAAATCGTCTAATAATAAGACAGGTTCTTTTTTTGTTTCATTTATGATATATTCAACTAAACAAAATTTTAAAGCTATTATAATTGATTTTTGCTCACCTTGAGATGAAAATTTAATTACTTCTTGGTTATTTTTATAAATAATAAAATCATCTCTATGAATTCCATAATTTGTTGTTTTGGTTATTATATCTTGTATATTTTTTTCATTTAAATCTTTTAAATAAGAAGTATGGTCTATACTTGGTTTATAAATTATTTTTATTTCATCAGACATATTAAATATTTTTTTATAAGTTTTATTTATATATATATTTAACATATCTAAAAATTCTTTCCTTTTTATTACAATATTACTTGCTACTTCTGATATTTGTTCATTTAAAATATTTAAAAATACTAAATCTGAATTAATATCTAATTTTTTTAACAATTCGTTTCTTTGTTTTAATATTTCGTTATATTTACTTAAGTTTTTTAAATAAATTTTATCTAATTTTGATAATTCGATATTTAAAAATCTTCTTCTTTCATTAGGAGAACCTTTTATTAAACTTATATCTTCAACAGAATAATAAACAACTAATAAATCTCCGATAAAATCACTTAATTTTCTTTTTTCAATTCCATTTATAAAAGTTTTTTTACCTAATTCGTTTATTATTATTTGATATTGTTTATCGAGAGTAATAAGCTTAATTTTAGCAAATTCTTTTTTATTATAAATTAAATCAATATCTTTGTTTGTTCTATTTGATTTAATAGAGCTTACATAATAAATAGCTTCTAGAATTGATGTTTTTCCAGAAGCATTTTCTCCAATAAAAATAACAATATCTTTATTAAAATCAATTTCTAATTTTTCGTGAATTCTAAAATTTGATAATTCTATTTTTTTTATTTTAGACAATTTTAAATTCTCCAAAATTAACAATTTTTATAATATCATTTGGATACAATTTTTTTCCTCGACGATTTTCTAATACATCATTTACATAAACTTTATTTTCTTGTAAAAAATATTTAGCCATTCCGCCAGAACTTATGATATTTTCGATTTTTAAAAGTTGACCTAATGTTATAAATTCTTGGTTAAGTTTTAATTTTTTCATTTTATAACCCACCTTACTTTTTATATTATATCATAATATAAAAGAAAAAAATAGCTTTTTTAAGAAGTTTTTTTTAAAACAAGGGTTTATATATATCTTTAATAAAAAAATTAAATATAAAAAAAATAAGACCGAAGTCTTATTCATATCTTGTTGGTAATATTAAATTTAAATAATTTTCATTTTTAGGATCTATTATAATAAATGGTCTTGTTTCTCCTGTAAAATCAAATTCTACTTCATTTGATTTAAAAGCTTTTAATGAATCAAGTAAATATTTAACACTTATACTTAATTTTAATGTACTTCCATCTATAACATTAATTGGAATTATTTCTTCAAAACCATCACCGATATTTTGATTAATCGAAGTTAATTCAACAATATTATCATTTCTTAATTTTAAAGAAATCAAATTGTAATTAAAATCTTTATTTGCGTTTGTTAATAACGAAATTCTTTCTACTGCTTGAAGTAAATCAAAACGATTAAAAGTTATTTTTACTGCAAAAGTAGATGGAATTATTCTATTTGTATCAGGATAATTACCTTCTAATAATCTAGTTTGAAATAAAATATCATTAATTTTAAATAAAATTTTATTGTTTGTTGTATGAATTTCTAATTCAGAATCGTAATCAAAAATAATTTTATATAATTCTTCTAAACTTTTACTTGGAATAACTATATTAAAATCTCTTGTTTTATTTTCTAAATATAGTGTTTTTTTATTTAATCTATATGAATCTGTTGATATGGCTGTAACAATATTATTTTCACATTTAATATTTATTCCAGTTAAAATAGGTCTTTTTTCTGATAATGAAGCTGCAAAATTTACACTTTCTATAATTTCTTTTAAATTTTTAGAAGAAAGAAGTAAAGGATCTTCAGTTTCTATAAAATTTATTTGAGGATAATCATAAATATTATAAGTTTTTAATTTAAATTCCGAACGATCTGATGTAATAGATACTAAATTATCTTCTATTAAACAAATTTCAACTTTAGATGATTGTAATTTTCTTATAATATCTATAAATATTTTTCCAGATATTATTGCATTACCTTCTTCTAATACTTCAAGACTATCATCTTTTATATTTATATAAATACTAATATCAGCTGAACTTGTTGTTAAATTTAAAGAATCTTTTTTACATTCTATTTTTATACCATTTAAAACAGGCATTGTAGTTTTAACAGGTAAACCTCTTTGAGCTATTGTTAATTTTTCTAATAAAACATTTGAATTTATTTTGAATCTCATGTTTTACCTCCTTATTTTTTTATTATTAATTTTATTACTATTATTATAGATAAACAAAATGTGGAAAACCTCAATTTTTCTTATTCCTACAATAAAAATTATACCACATTTTATAAAAAAATGAAATAGTTTTTTGTGGAAAAATTAATTAATATGTAGTTTTTTCTTTATTGTTTCAATAGTAAGTTGTAAATCACTATTTATTTTTAAATCATTATCTATTTTTTCTACAGCAGCAATAACTGTTGTATGATCTCTACCACCCATTATAGATCCGATTTGTTTATAAGTTAAATTATATTCTTTTTTTAATAAATACATAGCAACATGTCTTGGAATTGTAAATTTTGAACTTCTGTTTTTACTAATTAGTTCATCTATTGAAATATTATAAAAAGAACATATAACACTTTGTAAATTATCATAATTTTTGGTATTTATTTTTGTTATATTTTTTTTATTTTGCAATAAAACATCTAAAGCTTCTTTTGCGTTATCTAAATTAATATCTATTTCATTAGAAACACAATAAAATAAAACCCTTTTTAAAGCTCCCTCTAATTCTCTTACACTTGAATCAAATGATTCAGCAATATATTCTAATACATTGTTTGGAAATATTTCCTTTTCTGCTACTTCTAATGATAATTTTTTCTTTAAAATATCAATTCTATGATTTAAATCAGGTGTTTGAATATCGACAATTCCACCCATTTGAAATCTACTTGTTAAGCGTTCCATTATTTCACTTAATTCATTTGCTGGTCTATCACTTGTTATTACAATTTGTTTATTTTGTTGAAATAAAAAATCAAACAATTTAAAAAATTCCATTTGTGTTTTTTTTGCAATACTAAGTATTTGAATATCATCTATTAATAATACATCTAAGTTGCGATATTTATTATAAAATTCATCGATTAATCCTTTTTTTACAATCATATTTGTATAATCTTCAACAAAAGTATCTGCTTTTATATATAATAATCTACAATTAATATCTTGATCAACAATATAATTTCCTATAGCTTGCATTAAATGAGTTTTTCCAAGTCCTACATTTCCAAATATGTATAAAGGATTTGCTAATACACCAGGTTGATCTGCAACTTTCATAGCCATTCTAAATGCAAAATTGTTAGATTTACCAATAACAAAATTATCAAAAGTATATGTTTTATTTAAATTTTTATCATCATACATATTATGTATTTGTTTATCTGGTTTAGCAATTGCAGATAGTTCATTTTCTACTTCATTTTTTGTTACAAATTTCATCATACATTTTTCTTTTACATATTCTTTTAATATTTCGTTTATAGTATTTATATAGATTCTATTTATTCTTGTTTTAGTAAAATCATGAGGAACAATTACATAAATATAACCGTTTTGAAATTTATAAATTTTTTCTAATCCTTTAAAAACATCATTAAATGTGGCTTCATCATAATAATTTTTTAAATCAGCTAATACATTTGTCCATATTTCTTGATAAGGATTCATATAATCACTTCCTTGCCATAATAAATATAACATAAAAAAATAAAAAATAAATAAAAAGTTATCCCCAAAAAATGTGGATAAATTTGTAGAAAAAAATATTATTTATTTATAAAATGTGGATAAAAAAATAAAAAAATTAGCGTAATAAAAAGAAAAAATTAGTTTTTAACAATCCACAAACTGGATAAAAAAGTGGAAAAATAAACAACATTTTGATGTGGATAAATAAAAAAAATATTTTATTATTTAAAATAACTTGACAATATTAACAAATATTTATATAATAACATAGCATGGTTTCGTTAGAAAGGTGGGTTTTTAGATGAAAAGAACATATCAACCAAATAAACATAAAAGACAAAAAACACATGGTTTTAGAGCAAGAATGTCTACTGCTAATGGTAGAAAAGTTATCAAAAGAAGAAGACAAAAAGGAAGACATCAATTAACTGTATAATATAATAAAATACCTGGACTACTTGATTATTATATATTTTTCAAGTTGTCTTTTTTTTTAATAAAGGTGGTTTTAATATAAAAAAAGAATACATGATAAAAAAAAATACAGATATTGAACGAATTATAAAGAAAAAACAAAAAGTAGGAAATAATAATTTTGTTATTTATAAAGAAATAAACGGAACTAATGATTTTAAATTCGCAATATCTATAGGAAAAAAATATGGAAACGCAGTAATGAGAAACAAAATGAAAAGGAGAGTTAGAGAAATTATAAGAAATAATTTTAAAAACTTCCAAAATTATAATCTTATTATTGTTATAAAAAAAGATTCTAATAATTTAGATTTTTATGAAATAGAAAAAGAAATAAATTATTTATTAGAAAAAATAAAGAAAAGAGATGAATCATGAAAAAAAGAAAAATTCTTTTATTAATATTTTTACTTGTTGTAGTTGTAGGACTTACAGGATGTAATTATGAAGATCCAATAACAAGTAATAAAAATTTATTTGATTTAATATTAGTAAGACCAATTGCTTGGGTATTAAATTTAATCGCTTCTTTATTTAATGGTTCTTTTGGATGGGGTATTATTTTTACAACAATAATAGTAAGAACAATAGCTTGGCCTATATATGCAAAGACAAATGATATGTCTTTAAAAATGCAATTAGCAAAACCAGATTTAGATAGATTAAATGCTAAATATGGAAATACACAAGATCCAGCAATGAAGCAAAAATATTCAATGGAAATGATGAAAGTTTATAAAAAATATAAAATCAATCCTCTTGGATGTTTAATGCCATTTTTGCAAATGCCAATATTTATGGCAATGTATTCAGTTGTAAAAAGAATTACAATTGAAGGTGGTTTATATAATGAAAAAATTGTTCAAACATTTTTAGGAATAGATTTATCTTGTTCAGCAAAAGAACATTGGCCTGGATATATTCTTGCAGTATTAGTTGGTATTACAATGGCTATATTACAATATGTAAGTCAATTAAAACCTAAATATGCTAAAAATAGACCTTCACCAGTTCAAAATAGCCAAGCTGAAGCAACAACAAAAATGATGAAATATATGAATTATTTTATGGTATTTATGATGGTTATAGTTTCATTAGATAGCAACTCACTTGCTTTATATTGGATTGTTGGTAATATTTATTCATTAGGTCAAAACCTAATTAATAGAAAAATATCAGAAATAAAATATGAAAAAGCTCAAAAAGATAAATTTATTTAAAGGTGATATAAATGTTTAAAAAAGTAGAATTTAAAGCACAAAACGATCAACAAGCTGAAATAAAAGCTGTTGAACTTTTAAAATTATCAAACGATAAAATAACAATTAACTTAATTGAAGAAAATGAAAATGAAAATTCATATGAAGCATATGTTGATGTACTTTTAGCATTAGAAGGAAAAAAATATTTAACAGGTATGTTAAAATCTCTTCAAATTGATGCACAAATTGAAGTTAGAACTTTAAATGGTGTTGAATTATTTTATACAATAAGTAGTGATGAAAATCCTTTACTTATAGGTAAAAATGGAAAAACACTAGAAGCATTACAATTGTTAACAAAAATATATTTAAATTTATTTACAGATGAAAAAATTATAGTTTCTATAGATGTAGGAAATTATAAAGGACATAGACAACATCAATTAGAAGTTTTAGCAACAAAAACAGCTAAAGAGGTTGCAAAAACTAAAATTGAAGTTATGTTACAACCTATGAATTCATATGAAAGAAGAATAATACATACAAAATTAAGTGATTGGCGTGATGTTTATACTGAGTCAATTGGAGAAGGTATAAATAGAAGATTAGTTATTAAACCTAAAAATAAATAAGGAGAAATCCTTTTTATTTTTTTTCTAAAATAATGAAAAAAATATTTTACTTCTTCTTTTTTTTAATTATATTGATTTTATCTTTTTATAATATTTTTGAACAACAATCTAATAATAACAAAATAAATAATTTTAAAAATAAATGTATATTTAATGAAGAACAATCATCAAACTCTTTAAAAATATTCAATGTTTCACATGAAACATCAAACAAAACTATTGTGATGAATGATGAAGGAGAATATTTTTTAGGACAAAACGGTGATATAATTTTAACAAATTATCTATCATTTACAGAAAAAATACCGTTTATTTCTGAGTTGTGTAATTTTTATATTGGAGGGCATACTTCTATTGTTTTTGATAATTATATATATCAATCAATAGGAATAGGAGAAAAAACAGGTGTTATAAAAGAAAAAAATACAATTTTATATAATGATTCTATAACTGAATTAATAGGATTAAGAATTAAAAATATTAAAGAAGATGAAATTTTAAAAGCTAAAGAATACGTTTTAAAACAAGTTGGTAAAAAATATAATTATTTTTATATTTTTAATAAAACAAATAAATTTTATTGTAATGATTTAATAGTTAGAGCTTATGGTAATGAAGCTTTATTAAATTATAAATTATATAAAAATAAATATATTACAACAACCCATAATATTCTTAATTCTAAAGATATTGAAATAGTTTTTTATTATAAAAAAGTTAATAATATTAAATATTATTATTTTTAAAGGTGGTAAGTTTATGGAAAAATATTTATATATATCAATTTTTGTTTTACTATTGATTATAGTTTTATTTCAAATAATAATTGTTTTAAAAAATAATAAAAATAAAAATATTAATAAAAATGAAATTAATAATTTAAATCAAATATATGAAATAAAAGATATTATAAAAAAAGAACTTGATTATTATAATAAGTCAATTAATAATGATATATTAAATTATATCGATAAAACAAACACAAAAATCGAAGATAAATTTGATAAAATAAATAATACTGTAAGCATAAATTTAAATACAAATTTAACAAAATCAAATGATACTTTAAAAGATATAATTGAAAGAATATCTAAAATTGATGAAGCACAAAAACAAATTGATAAATTAAGTTCTAATATTATCTCATTACAAGATATATTAACAGATAAAAAATCAAGAGGAATATATGGTGAAATTCAATTAAAACATATTCTTTCTTCAGTTTTTGGCAGTAATAATAAACTTTATGAATTACAAAAAAAATTAGATAATGGATTAATTGTTGATGCTATACTATATACTCCAAAACCAATAGGATATATTTCAATAGATTCTAAATTCCCATTAGAAAACTATCAAAAAATGAATACAAATAATATTTCTGAAATTGAAAAACAAGAGTTTAGAAAAAAATTTATTAATGATGTAAAAAAACATATTGATGATATAAAAAATAAATATATTATTCCAAATAAAACTGCGAACGAAGCAATAATGTTCATCCCTGCAGAAGCTATTTTTGCTGAAATTAATGCTAATTTTCAAGAACTTATTTTATATTCACAAAAAAATAAAGTATGGATAACAAGCCCAACAACATTAATATCAACCCTTACTACTATTCAATTATTAATTCGTAATATTGAACAAGAAAAAAATGCTAAAAATATTTTGATTGAATTAAAAAAACTCGCTGTTGAGTTTAAAAGATATGAAGAAAGATGGCAAAAATTTGAAAAATTATTTGATTTAATAGATAAAGAAAGAATTGATATAAAAACAACAACTGAAAAAATTATAAAAAAATTTAACGAAATTCAAAATGTTGATATTGAAAATAAAGAATAAAACTTGCAATTTAATAATAAAAAGATATAATATAATTAAATCGAAAATAAAAGAATAGTAATTATATATAATTATTAAGAGAGTTGATGGTAGGTGCAAATCAATTAATTAATATAACGAATCTACTTTTAAGTGATATTAATAATATCCGTTTCTGGCGTTAACAGATAAAGAGCTAAGTATTCTTAGAACTAAGGTGGCACCGCGATTATTTCGTCCTTAAAATTTTTAAGGACTTTTTTTATTATAAAGGAGGAAAATTATGCTAGATATTAAATATGTATGTGATAATATTGAAGAAGTTATTAAAAGATTAAATACAAGAAATGGTGATTATAGTTATTTAAGAGAAGTTGTTGAATTAGATCAAAAAAGAAGAGATAACATAAAAACATCAGAAAATTTAAAAGCAAAAAGAAATGAAGAATCTAAAAAAGTAGGATTATATAAAAAAGAAGGTAAAGATGCAACAAGTTTAATGGAAGAAATTAAACAAACGGGAGAAAAAATCAAGAATTTAGATGCTGAATTAGATATAATTAATAAAAGAATAAAAGATATTTTAATGGCGACACCTAATTTACCAAATAAAGATATTACAATTGGTAAAGATGAATCAAGTAATAAGGAAATTAAAAAATTTAAAGAACCAACAAAATTTGATTTTCCTGTAAAAGACCATGTTGATTTAGGAGAAAAATTAGGAATTTTAGATTTTGAAAGAGCAGCTAAAATAACAGGTCCAAGATTTGTTATATATAAAGGTTTAGGAGCAAGACTAGAAAGATCATTAATTCAATTTATGATGGACTTACATAGTAACGAACATGGATTTACAGAATGTATGCCTCCTTATATTGTAAATAGAGATTCAATGTTAGGTACAGGACAATTTCCTAAATTTGAAGATGATGCATATAAGTTAATGGGTGATGAAAATTGGGTTTTAAATCCAACAGCGGAAGTTCCGACTATAAATATGTATAGAGATGAAATTTTAGACGGAGATAAATTACCATTAAAATATTGCTCATATACAACAGCATTTAGAAGTGAAGCTGGTTCTGCTGGTAGAGATACAAGAGGAATTTTAAGACAACATCAATTTAATAAAGTTGAATTAATTAAATTTACTAAACCAGAAGATTCATATAACGAATTAGAGTCAATGTTAGAATGTAGCGAAAAAGTTTTAAAGTTATTAGATATTCCATATAGAGTTGTTGAATTATGTACTGGAGATATAGGGTTTGGAATGGCTAAAACATATGATATTGAAGTATGGATTCCATCACAAAATACATATAGAGAAATAGGATCTATTTCAAATGCAGAAGATTATCAAGCAAGAAGAGCAAGTATTAGATTTAAAAGAACAAAAGATTCTAAAACAGAATTTGTTCATACATTAAACGGAAGTGGACTTGCTGTAGGAAGAACAGTTATTGCTGTTATGGAAAATTATCAAAATGAAGATGGAACAATAACAGTTCCTGAAGTATTAAGACCGTACATGAAGGTTGATGTAATTAAATAAAAAAGGACAAAGTCCTTTTTATTTTAAATTTAATGGTTTATTTATTACAAAAAGTATATAATATAAATAAGAGGTTGAGGTGAAATTAATGCCTAAATTAATATTGGTTGAAGATGAAGAAGATCTATTAAAATTAATAAAAAAATATTTTGTTTTAGAAAAGTTTGAATGTTTAACTTTTGATAATGCTGAAGATACTTTAGATTATATTAATGATGATGTAGATATTTATATATTAGATATTATGTTAAAAGGAAAAATGACAGGATACGATCTTCTTTTAAAAATAAAAGAAAAAACACCTAATACTCCTGTTATCTTTATATCAGCAAGAGATAAAGATATAGATAAAATAAAAGGATTAGAATTAGGATCTGATGATTACATATCTAAACCATTTTCTATAAGAGAATTAGTTTTAAGAGTTAAAGCAATATTAAGAAGAAGTAATAAAAATAACGTTAAAATTAATTATAATAAATATGATAATTATATTATTGATTTTGAACAAAAAACAGTTAAAGAAAATGATTCTTATATTGATTTAACTGTAAAAGAATTTGCATTATTAGAATTTTATTTAAAAAATTTAGGAAAGGAAATATCTAGAGAAGAAATACTTTTAGCTATTTGGGGCGAAGATTATTTTGGTTCCAATAGAGTTGTTGATGATACAAATAGAAGATTAAGAGTTAAAATGCCAGATTTAAGAATAGATAGTATTTATGCTTATGGATATAGGTTAAACAAATGAAAAAAAGCTTATCTTTTAAAATAATTGCGGTTTTTTCTTTTGTACTTCTTCTTTCTATTACAATATGTAGTGTTATTATATATACATATTCTAATTCATTATATCAAAAAGAAAATTACGATAGATTAACACTTTATTTAAGTAGTTTGCCTTCAAATATGGAAAATTATATTGAAGAAAATTCATATACAGATATTGGTGTAATATATGAATTAAAAAATGAAATTTATTATAATAACATTGCAAAAAAATATAAAGTTAATCCAGAAGAATTTTTAGAAAATCTTAACTTAAATAATTTACCAAAAACTGGATTTATTAAATTAAACCAAAAATATTATTATGTAGGAATAATAAAAAACAATCAAAAAATTGTTGTTTTTACAAATAGTGATTATATAAATTCCTTACAAAAAAAGATACTTCTGCCAACTATTTTTACATTTTTAATTGTTTTTATATTAGGAATTTATATACTTTTTTATTGGAGTAATAAATTTGTTTTAAGACTAAAAAACATTAAACAAAATGTTGTTGGAAAAGAAGTTTCAAAAGAAATATTAAAAAATTATCCAGATGATGAGATTAAAGATTTGGGTATTGAAATAATTAATATGCAAGAAAAATTATTTAAAAATGAAGAAACAAAAAAAGAAATGTTACAAAATGTATCACATGATTTTAAAACTCCTATTGCAGTTATAAAATCATATGCAGAAGCAGTATTAGATGGTGTTGAGGAAAAAGATGGATTAAATATAATTATTAAACAAGCAAACTTATTAGAGAATAAAGTAAAAAAACTATTAGAAATAACAAAATTAGAGTATATTTCAGATAAAAAAGATTTTTCAAATATAAATTTAAAACCAATAATTAATGATGTAATAATTAATTATAAACATCAAACTAATATTAAATTTATATTAGAATTAGAAGATATTTATTTTGTTGGATATAAGGATAATTATTATAGTATTATTAATAATATTATTGAAAATGGAATAAGATATGCTAAAACATATATAAAAATTATATTAAAAGATAATTGTTTAAGTATAAAAAATGATGGCAAAATGATTGAAGAAGAATTTTTAAATAATATATTTACTCCATATGAAAAAGGGAATAATGGCAAATTTGGGTTAGGCATGACAATAGTAAAAAGATCTCTTGATTTTTTTGGGTATGATATAAAAATTAATCAAGATTTAACAGGTGTAGAATTTATAATAAAACGAAAGGAAGATTTTAATGAATAATAAAATAAAAAAATATGCTGAACTTATTGTTAAAGTTGGTATAAATATAAAACAAGGTCAAATTTTACAAATAAAATCAGATATTGAAGCAAAAGATTTAGTAAGAGAAATAGTAAAATGTGCATATTTATCTGGGGCTAAAGAAGTATTGGTTGATTATTCAGATAATGAGGTAACAAGAACAAAATATTTACTTCAAGATAAAGATGCATTTAAAGAAATTCCAGATTATATAATTAAAAAATTTGATTATTTTATGGATAATAATGTTGCATCTATTAGTATTACTTCTCCAAACCCAGAATTACTAAAAGGTGTAGATGTAGAAAAAATAAAAATTGCTAACAATACTTCTAATATTGCTTTAAAAAAATATAGTGATTATATGATGGCTTCTTCTAGTCAATGGTGTGTTGTTGGATATCCATCTAAAATCTGGGCTAAAAAAGTATATCCAGAATTACCTGTTGATTTAGCTTTTGATAAATTGTTAGACGATATATTATATGCATCAAGAGTAACTTCAGATAATGATCCGGTTAGTGAATTTAAAAAGCATATTGATAATTTAGAAAATAAAGCAGAAAAAATGAATAAATTTAACTTTGAATATTTACATTTTAAAAATAGTTTAGGAACAAATTTAAAAGTATATTTAGTTAAAGATCATATTTGGGCTGGCGGAGGAGAAAAAAGTTTGAATGGAGTTTATTTTGCTGCAAATATTCCTACAGAAGAAATTTTTACAATGCCAGACAAAAATAAAGTATATGGAAGAGTTTATTCTACAAAACCATTAGTTTATCAAGGAAATATTATAGATGAATTTTATTTAGATTTTAATAACGGAGAAGTTATTAATTTTGATGCGAAAAAAGGAAAGGAATATTTAGAATTATTACTAAATAGTGATCAAGGAAGTAAAAGATTAGGAGAGGTAGCTTTAATATCATATGATTCTCCAATTTCAAATAGAAACATATTGTTTTATAATACATTATTTGATGAAAATGCATCATGTCATTTAGCGTTAGGTAATGCATATCCAATGAATTTAAAAAATGCAAATAACATGACTTTAGAAGAATTAGAAGAAAAAGGATTTAATGTTTCGGTTAATCATGTGGATTTCATGTTTGGATCTAGTGATTTGGAAGTTAGTGGATTTAAAGAAAATGGAGAAGAAATAAAACTTTTTGTAGATGGGAATTTTATAGATTTATAAAAATAAAAAGGATTATATCTATTTAATTTGATTTTATAGAAACAATCCTTTTTTATTTTATTTTAAATTATAATAATCTTTTGCAATTTTTGTAGCGAGTATTACATTGTTATAAACTAATTTAATGTTTGATTCTAAACTCTTGCCTTGAGTTAAATCGCATATTGTTTTTAGTAAATATGGTGTTGCATCTTTTCCAGTTATATTTTCTTCATCCATTTTTTTAATTGCTTCATTAATGTTGTTATTGATAAAATAATAATCCATTTCATATTCTTTTGGTATAGGGTTACAAACAAGCATTCCAGAAGATAATTTTAAATTGTTTTTTTCTTTAAAAATATTTGCAATTAAATTTGTATCATCTATTCTATAATTAAGTTTAATAGTTTTTCCATTTGTGTAAAACTCAGGTAAATAGTCAGTTTTATATCCTAAAATTAGAACACCTTTTGTTTCTAAATATTCCATTGTCTTTGGTAAATCTAATATAGATTTAACTCCTGCTGAAACAACTAAAACATTTGTTTTAGAAAATTCATCTAGGTCAGCTGATATATCAAATGTTTTTTCTGCACCTCTATGTACTCCCCCTATTCCACCTGTTGCAAAAAATTTTATATTAGCAAGATTTGCTAAAATCATAGTTGCTGCAACAGTAGTCGCGCCATCTTGTGATTTTGCTATAACTAAAGGAATATCTCTTCTAGATACTTTTAATATTTTAGTTCCTTGCTTTGCTAGATATTCTAATTCTTCATATTCTAATCCTATTTTTATTTTTCCTTTTATAATTGCTATTGTTGCTGGACAACATCCGTTATCTCTTACTAATTGTTCGCAATTTTTTGCTGTTTCTAAGTTTTTTGGATAAGGCATTCCGTGACTTATAATTGTTGATTCAAGTGCAATAATCGGGATATTTAAATTTATTGCATTTAAAACTTCTTTGCTGTATTCTATATTCATTTTTCTCACCATATTAATTATATCAAAAATTATATGTTTTTAAAATAAAAAAATAATCTCTTATTAACCATCTTCACTCACAAAAATGAAAAAGCTTATGGCTGCTACCTCTCGGTCCTGACCAGGTTCACTATCATTCCTTGAATGAAGATGATTAATAAGAGATTATATACATATTATATCATGTTTTTTTTTATTATCAATATCTTAACTTTTTAAAAAAATCTAAAAGTATAGTTGATGATTCTTTATTATTTAAATGTTCATAATGTTTTAATTTGTGATTGTTCTTTAATTCTAATATGTTTATTAAAGATCCACATCCTCCAAATTTATGATCATAGGCTCCAAAATATAATTCAGAAATTCTAGATTGAATTATTGCTCCTGCACACATTAAACATGGTTCAAGAGTTACATACATTATGCAACCATCAAGTCTCCATGATTTTAATTTTTTGCTAGCTTTATGAATTGCGATTATTTCAGCATGAGCAAGACAATTATGTTTTTTTTCTTTTATATTATGAGCTTTAGCTATTATTTTATTATTTTTAACTATAACACAACCAACTGGAACTTCCTTTTTTTTATATGATTTTTTTGCTTCTTTTAATGCAAAATTTAAATAATATTCATGATTCATCTTTTTAACACTTTATGGCAGTTTCTACATCTAGGTTCATATGATTCTGTTGCACCTATTAAAATGGTAGGTTCGTCTTCAAAGGCTTCTTTTCCGTTTATAATTCTTTGAGTTTTTGTTGCATTTTCTCCGCATACTACACAAATTGCTGTTAATTTTGTAATACTATCAGCAATTGCTAATAAATCTGGAATAATTCCAAATGGTTGGCCTTTAAAATCACAATCTAATCCTGCTACTATTATTCTTTTTCCGTTATTTGCTAAATTGTTTACAATATTAATTAATTCATGATCAAAAAATTGTACTTCATCAATTACTATTGCATCTGTTTCTTCTTTTATATAATTCAAAATTTCTTTTGCATCTTTTATATTAATAGAAGATGTATAATTTTTATTATGACTTACAATTTTATCTTCTGCGTATCTATTATCTATAGTTGGCTTAAATACAAGTGTGTTTTTTTTGGCATATTCTAATCTTTTTACTCTTCTGATTAGTTCTTCACTTTTACCTGCAAACATTGGTCCGCAGATTACTTCAATACTTCCAATTTTTTTCATTAAAGCACCTCTATCTAATAAAAAAACCACTAAGTGGCTTATTTATTTTCTTGTTTAATACCATAACGTTTATTGAATTTATCAATTCTTCCGTCTGATTGAGTAAATGTTTGTTTTCCTGTATAGAATGGATGACAATTTGAACATGTATCAACTTTAATGTTTTTGTTAGTTGAACCTGTTTCAAAAGTATTACCACAAGTTGCACAAACTACTGTTACTTTATGATATTCTGGATGAATTCCTTTTTTCATCTTTTACACTCCTTCCGCCATGATTTTAAATCATAGTAAGTTCTTCTTGCAAATTATAACATATTGTTTTTGATAATGCAAGGTGTAAAATTTTTATTAGATTAAAATTTATGAATAACATATGATAGTTCTTAAATTAAATTAATTATTATATATAATATTTGCATTACATTTTATTAGATTATCGATTAATGAATCATATCCTCGATTAATATATTCGTAATTTTCTATTTTTAATGATTCGGAATTTAATCCCGCAAATATTAATGAGGCTGCTCCTCTCAAATCATATGCATATACTATCCCTTTATCAAATTTTTTTATTCCGGTAATAATTATTTCATTATTGCTTATAAAAGATATTTTAGCTCCTATTTTTGTTAATTCGTGAAAAGAATTTAGTCTATTTTCAAAAATATTTTCTTTTAATGTGGATTTGTTATTATCTGAAAGGAGTTGTAATATTCCAAGTATTGGCATAATATCTGTTGGTATATCTGGATAACTATTTGTTTCAAAATTGAAATTTTTAAGGAAACTACTATGTATTTTAATTTTATTATTGTTTATTATTTCTATATTTGCATTTGCATCGGTTAATAATTTTAATGGTTTTAAAATATGATTTATATTAACATTATTTAATGTTAATTCACTAAAGTTTTTTAAACCGAAACATATATATGTTAAAGTTTCGATTCTATCAGGTATAAATTTATATACGATATCTATATTTTTAATTATATCCTTTTTGCCTTCAATAATTATATAATTATTTAATCTAAAGCATTTAAACCCAAGAACATTTAAAAAATTTATAATATCATCAACTTCTGGCTCAGTTGCGGGATTTTCTATAATTGTTACTCCTTGAAGATATGTTGAAGATAATAATATATTAATGGTTGCTCCAACGGACTTTTTTTCTAATGCTATTAAATTTGGAATCATATTTTTCCCAGAAATTTCAATTGTATTATTAGATAAATTTAAATCAGCGTTTAATTTTTTAAAACCGAATAAATGAAGATCAATAGGCCTTGATCCTATGTTGCATCCACCAGGATATAAAATATTTATATATTTATATCTTGCCAAAAATACTCCCATAAAGTAATATGATGCTCTTAATTTTTTTATATTTTTTTCAAACGTTTTGTTATAGTTTATTTCTTTAGAAAAAATTATTAGAGTATTATTATTAAATTTATATTTAATTTTTAATTCGTCAAATATTTCTAGAATATTTATGATATCTTCTATATAGGGTATATTTTGTAAAGTTATTTTTCCATTTACTAAAAGAGATGCAATTATAATTGGTAATGCGCTGTTTTTTGAACCTAATATATTAATTTCGCCTTTTAAGTTTAGACTCTCTTTGATTGTTATTGAACTCATTTTTTCACCTAATTAAATATATTTTTAAAAATGTATAAATATGTATTTTTTAATGAATTAAATAAAAAAAATGATATAATAGATAAAGGATGTGGTTTTTAATGAAGAAAAAAGATAATTGGTTAAAATTAGATAATGCTGCAAAAGTCTTTCCTTACATTTCTAATAATAATACATCAAATGTTTTTAGAGTGTCTTATGTTTTAAAAGAAAAAATCAATAATTTAATTTTACAAGAGGCAGTATCTGATTTAAAAGACAGATTTCCTACTTTCTTTGTTAAATTAAAAAAAGGTGCTTTTTGGTTTTATTTTGAAAGTAATGATAATGAATTTTGTGTTAAGCCAGAATCACCGTTTGTTTGTGATTATAAAAATAATGATTATAAATATTTTTTAGATATTTTTTATTATGAAAATAGAATTTCTGTTGAGGTATTTCATGCAATTGGTGATGCATCTGGGGCGATTCAATTATTGAATGCTATATTATATAGATATTTAGTTTTATTAGGAAAAGATATAAAAGATAAAGAGAATAAAATAATTTTATTTGATTCAGAAATTAGGCAATTAGAGTTAGAAGATTCGTTTAATAAATATTTTTCTAATAGCAAAAATAAAAGATTAACACCAAATAAAGCTCATAGAATTAAAGGAACAAAATTTGATATTAATGGACAAGGGATAATATCTGGTGTTATGGATGTTTCTGAGATAAAAAAAATATCAAATCAATATAATGCTACTATCACCGAATTTTTGGTTGCTGTTTTATTAAAAAGTGTCTTTATGTATGTGAAAACAAGTAAAAAACCAATTAATATTTTTGTCCCTGTAAACTTAAGAAAATATTTTGATTCAGAGACATTAAGAAATTTTTCTTTATATATTTATATTTCTAAAATGATTGATGAAAGTAATATAGAAGAATTATTAAAGTTTATTAAAATTCAATTTAAAGAACAATTAGAAAAAGAAAATTTACAAACAACACTAGATTCAAATGTTAAATTAGAAAAAATATTTGCCTTAAGATTTTGCCCACTTTTTTTAAAAACACTTTTATTTAAATTAGGTTATGGAATTATTGCTGGAGGACTAGAAACAATGTCTTTATCTAATTTGGGAAAAATAGATCTTCCAGAATGTTTAAATGAACATATAAATTATGCTGAATTTATTATAGGCGCTGGTAATGATTCTACAAATAATCTTGGAATAATTACAGTAAATAATAAAATATGTATGAGCTTTTCAAGAAAAATAAAAGAAACAGAAATAGAAAAATATTTCTTTAGGCAATTAAAAGATTATGGCGTAGATATAACAATTATAACAAACAGATGGGAGGAAATTTAATGTATTGCAAACATTGTAAAATGGAAATAATAACTAATGTTTCTGATTGCCCGTTGTGTAAAAAAAGATTAATAGATGATAATTTAAAATTAGAATCATATCCAAGTTTGAATAAATATCATAAAACAAAAAAATTAGCATTTAAAATTATAAAATTTATATTTTTAGTTGTATGTTTAGTATCTGGATTGATTAATTATTTAACATTTAATGATTCTTATTGGAGTTTAATTGTTATTGCGTGTCTTTGTACAGTTTTATTTTTCTTTAAAATAACTTTTAAACCAGGTTTTAAGATAGACAAATATATATATTACATGTCAATTTTAATTTCTATTTTATTATTGGTGATTAATTATTTTACAGAATATAAATTTTCATGGAGTATTAATTATGTTGTTCCGTTGATTTTTTCATTTGGATTATTATTGTTAGATGTTTTATCTATATGCTCCAAAAAATTTTTTAATAGATCAATTGGTAAAATATTTGTTTTATCAATAATTAATATTATTTTTGTGATATTTGATTTTGTTAAATGGACACATATTGTTTCTTTTTCTCTTGCAATTTTTACTGTTTTATTATTTCTAGTTTTTGATTATGATTTAATAAAACAAGAATTAATAAAAAGATTTCATTCTAGATGAGAGGTGTTAAAATGACGATAGATGATTTAAAAATAAAACAAGAAATAAAAAAGGCTTTTTTAGAAATGGGATATAATGAATTGATGGAAATTCAAGAAAAATCTATTCCGTTAATTTTGAAAGGATCAGATGTTATAGGACAAGCTAAAACCGGAACTGGAAAAACAATTGCGTTTGCTATTCCTTTAATTGAAATGTCTAGTGAAAAAAATTCAAACATTGAACATATAATTATCGCTCCTACAAGAGAACTTGTAATTCAAATAAAAAATGAAATAAATAAACTATTAAAATATTCTAAAATAAAAGTAATACCTATTACTGGAGGAGTAGATTACGTAAAAGAAGCTAAATTAATAAAAACTAAACCAAATATTGTTGTTGCAACGCCAGGTAGATTGCTTGACCATTTAAATAATCATAGAATTGATATAAGTCAAATATTAAGTTTAACTCTAGATGAAGCAGATGAAATGTTACAAATAGGATTTAAAGAAGAATTAGATATGATTTTAGATTTTATGCCTAAAAAAAGGCAATCATTATTGTTTTCTGCAACAATGAATAAAGATGTTTATGATATTATTAATAAGTTAACAAAAAATCCTTTAAAAGTTTCAGTTAGTGAAGGATTAGAAACTACTTCTTCTGTTTTACAATATGGAATAATTTTAGAAGAAAAAGAAAAATTTAGAACATTAATCCGTTTTTTAGAAGTAGAAAATTATAATAGTGTTTTGATTTTTGGACGAACAAAAAAAAGAGTTGATGAATTAACAAAAGCCTTGTGTGATTTAAAAATAGAAGCAAAAGCTTTGCATGGAGATCTTAATCAAAGAGAACGAGAAAGAACTATGGAAGGGTTTAAAAATGGTTTATTTAAATGTTTAGTTGCAACAGATGTAGCTGCTAGAGGTATTCATGTTAATGATATAAGCGTTGTATTTAATTTTGATTTACCACAGGAAATAGAATATTATGTTCATAGAATTGGAAGAACTGGAAGAGCAGGTAAAATTGGTAAATCAATTAGTTTTATTAGGCCGTGTGAATTAGAACATGTAAAATTAATAGAAGAAAAAACAAATTCTAAAATCGAATTTATTAAAGTTCCAAGTATGGAAGATGTAAAAAAAATAAAAAATAAAAATTTAAAGCAAAGTATAGTTGAAATGATTGAAAATGCTGATAATAAAAGATATTTTGATTTAGCAGATGAATTAATAAATGATTATGGTGCTAAATTAGTTATTGCGGCATTGTTAAATAAGATTAGTCCTAAAACTCAAATATCAAAAGTTAGTTTATCAGGAGAACCTCCTGTAAGAACTAAAATTATTAGAAAAAAAACTAAAAAGGAAATAAAACAAAATAATAGAAAGAATAAATATAGCTCAAAAAAAAGATAATATATTTATAGTTTGACAAATAAAATCAAATTGTATAAAATATACTAAACGAAAAGGAGAGTTATTATTATGAAGAAAAAAAATAAAGAATTAATTAAATTATTGACATTAATAGTCTTTTTATTAGGGGTATTAGCATTTGTTACTATTTTCTTTACTGCAATTAAAATAAATGATGGTGATGCATATACAGGTTTACAAATTGCATTTGGATATGAAGAAGGTAATGTTATAACAGTTAAAATTCTTAAGTTTAATTTTCTTGTAGCATTAAGTTATATTTTACCTGTAGTTGGTGGAGTTCTTGGATGCTTATCATTTAAAGGAAAAGGAAAACTTTCTTGTTTAGTATCTTCATTATTATTAGTTGCTGGTGGAGTATTATTATTTTTTATACCATCATTCTTTGTTAATGGTATAGTTTCTGATTTTTTAAAACAACTAGTTGAATTAGGAAAAGATTATATTACTTTAAGCGTGTTTGTTTATGTTGGTGCAATTTTATCAATTGTTGGTGGAGTTATTAATTTATATAAATTAACACTTGTAAAATAAATAAGTAAAATTAAAAATAAAAATATTTATAATTCTTTTGGGTTATAAATATTTTTTTTATTTATATATATTTATATTGAATAAAAAATCTGTTATAATAAAACTTTAGAGGTGTTTTTATGAAAATGACATTAGAATCAATAAGAAAAAATGTTCCAATAGATATTTATAAAAAAGCTTTTGAGCTATCTAATTTTATAGATAGTTCTTTAATAACAAACGAATATATAAAAAAATTTGATTGCATTAAATTTAAATATGATTTTTTTGATGATAATAGTAACAAAGTATTTATTATGATAGATGAAGATAATGAAGTTGTTATGAGTAATTGTACATGTGACAAATTTCATGATAATTCTTATTGTGTTCATAGCATCGCATTAGCTTTAAGTATTATTTTTCATCACTTAAATGATTCTTTTGTAATAAAGAAAGATAATAGTTCAATTTTAAATTATATTGATGATACAATATCTAATTTTAAATCAAAATCAAATTTAATATTGATTCCAATTATTTATAAAAAAAGTGATAATAATATTTATTTAACTTTAGATATTATTATCGAAAATAAGAGATATAAAATTAATGATTTTAAAAATTTTCTTCATACATTAAAAAATTATTCAAAAATAACTATTTCAAAGTATCAATTTAATAATTTCATAGATAATTATGAATTACAATCAAGAGCATTAATAAATATGTTATTAAAAATATCTACTTTAAATATTTTTAAAGATGAAATATTAATAGAAGAAATATTTTTAGATGAATTATTCTTTATATATAAGGGATCAAAAATTATTGTTTTAGAAAATAATAATGAAAGATTTATTAATGTTTTGTTAGATGATGGTAATTTGGTTGTAAAATTAAAGAACTTTACAATTAAATTTGATTATTATGATATTTTATTTTTAGGGAAAGAAAATATATATTATATTGAAAATAATAATTTAATTAAAATAGGTTTTTTAAATGATCAAATCAAGCGAATATTATATGAAACAATTTATAAAGAAAAATATATTAATATAAAAAATAATATGGATGTATTTTTAAATAATATTTATTCATATTTAAAAAAATATATCGAAATAGATCAACAATTTTTAAAAAAATATGAGATAAAAAAATTAAAAATAAATTCATATTTGAATTATATTAATAAAAAAGTATTTTTAAAATATGATTTAATTGTAGATGGAAATAAGGTTGACCAAATAATAGAAGTTTATTTAAATCAAATATATGAAAACTATAAAAAAACACTTTATGAATTAGGGTTTGTTTTGATTAATGATTCATTTTTATTAAATAATACAAATAAAATAGGATTATTAATTAAAGGAGATTATAATATTTTAGAAAATTTTGGAGAAGTTTATTTATCAGATAGTATAAATAAAATTAAAATTAAAAATAAATTTGATTATAAGATAAATATAAAATATAATAATGGATTATTGAATTTAGAAACTAAATATAATTTTACAGATGAACAAATAAAAAAAATAATTGAAAATTATAATGCTAATAATAAATATGTTTTTTTAAATGATGACACAATTTTTGATATTGATAATAATTTTAAAACATATGTAAAAACATTAAAAGATTTTAATTTGGATTATACAAGAGTAAATAAAAAAGAAGAAAAACCTTTATATGAAATATTAAAAATTAACAGTCAAAATTTAAAATATTTTAATATAGATGACAAATTAAAAAAAATTTTAAATGAAATATCAGACTATAAAAAATTAAATTTTGAATTGCCTAGTAAATTAAAAAATGTTTTGAGAAATTATCAGATTGAAGCATTTAATTGGTTAAAGGTTTTAACAAAATATAATTTTTCTGGAATATTAGCAGATGAAATGGGACTTGGTAAAAGTTTAGAGATAATAAGTTTAATTTTAAGCGATGAAATTATAAAACCAACATTAATAGTTGTTCCTGCAAGTTTGATTTATAATTGGAAAAATGAGTTTAATAAATGGGATGAATCAATTGTAGTTACGCCAATTATTGGTAATAAAGAAGAAAGAGAAAAAATAATATACAATATTAAATCTGATGAAAAAGTTGTTTATATTACATCATATGACTTATTAAAAAGAGATGTTTTTGTTTATAATAAAATATTTAGATTTTTGATCATTGATGAAGCGCAATTTATAAAAAATGAACATGCAAAAAAATCTAAGGCTGTAAAAAAAATATCTTCTGAAATAAGATTTTCTTTAACCGGTACACCAATTGAAAATTCTATTAGTGATTTATTTAGTATATTTGATTTTTTAATGCCTGGGTATTTAGTTAAAGAAGATGTATTTCAAAATAATAATTATTTGGAAAACAATTTTGATGAAAAAAAATATTTAATAACAAAAATTAGTCCTTTTATTTTAAGAAGAACAAAAAAAGATTGTTTAAATGATTTGCCTTTAAAACTTGAAGAAACTTATTATTGTAAATTAGAAAAAGATCAAAGAATGATATATGATGCTTTTTTATTAAAAACTCAAAAAGAATTTGAAAATAACTATAATAGAATTAATGTTTTATCTAATATACTAAGATTAAGGCAAATTTGTGTTCATCCAAAATTGGTATTTAGTAATTATACTAATGATAGTTCTAAAATTGAACTTGCATTTACATTAATTTTAAAGGCCATAAATGAAGGACATAAAATAGTAGTTTTCAGTCAGTTTACTTCTGCTTTTAGATTTTTAAAAGAAAAATTTAATGATAATATGATTTCATTTTTTGAATTAACTGGTAAAACTAAACCAGAAGAAAGAATAAAAATGGTTGATAACTTTAATAACCAAGATAATATTAAGGTATTTTTGGTTTCATTAAAAGCGGGTGGATTTGGATTAAATCTTGTAGGAGCTGATGTTGCAATTCATTTAGATCCTTGGTGGAATTTAGCTTTAGAAAATCAGGCTAGTGATAGAATACATAGAATTGGACAGATGAAAAAAGTTCAAATTATAAAACTTATTGCATCTGATACAATTGAAGAAAAAGTAATAGAATTACAAAATAATAAAAAAGCATTATTTGATTTTATTATTAAAAATGAAAATACGCAAAAAAAACTAACAGATGATGATATTAAATATATATTAAGTTAGAATGGATTTTATGATATAATAGTTGTGGAGTGGAAATATGATAGATTTAATAGTAAGATTATTTATAAAAAATTATAAAGATATTGATGATTCTAATGTTAGAAATGCATATGGAAAATTATCTGGAATAATTGGAATAACAACTAACTTTATTTTATTTATTATTAAAATAATTGGAGGACTTATCTCTAATTCAATAAGCATTATTACAGATGCTATAAATAATTTGTCAGATATGGGAAGTTCGTTATTAACTTTAGTTGGATTTAAATTATCTGGAAAACCAGCAGATGAAAAGCATCCTTTTGGACATGAAAGAATGGAATATATTACTGGTTTAATTATTTCGTTTGTTATTTTATTTATTGGAGGACAATTTTTTGTAACTTCGATTAATAAAATAATTAATCCAGAAATTGTTACATATTCTATATTAACAATTAGTTTACTTATAATTTCAATATTAATAAAAATATTTCAAGGAATATTTTATAAAAAATGTGGTAAAAAAATTAATTCTTTAGCTTTAATAGCATCTTCTAGTGATTCTTTTTTTGATTGCTTATCAACTTTAGTTATTTTAATTGGTGCAATTATTTCTATTGTTTTTAATATTAATATAGATGGATATATGGGAATAATTGTTGCAAGTTTTATATTATTTAATGGGTTAAAACTTGTAAAAGATACAATTGATCCTTTGTTAGGAACAACATTAGATTTAAAAACATTAAATTTAGTTTTAAATGATATATCTAAATATGAAGGTGTATTAGGATATCATGATATTGTATGTCATATGTATGGACCAAAAAAATGTTTTATGTCACTACATATTGAAATGTCTGCTTTAACTGATCCGTTAATTAGCCATGAATTAATTGATAAAATAGAAACAGATATAAAAAATAAATATAATATTGAACTTGTTGTTCATTATGATCCAATAACAAATGATGAAACTACAATTGTTTTAAAAGAACGAATCAAAGAAATTATTAAAAATTTAGATGAAACATTAGAGTTTCATGATTTTAGAGTTGTTAAAGGAATCAATAGAACTAATTTGGTTTTCGATGTAGTTATACCATTTAATTATAAAATGAAAAACGAAGATATTTTAAAATATCTGGAAGAAAAAATAAATACTAACTCTGAAATGAAATATGTTTTAGTAATAAAATTTGATAATAAATTATATTGAAGGTGATTAAATGCCCAAAAATGCATACAATTTTTTTATGAACCAATCAAGAGATTTAGAACTTGCTATATATAATACATTGTTTTTAAATGATGATAAAGAAATGGTATTAGATTGTTTAACGATGTATCAAAATAATGATTTTGGATTTTCATTGATATTTTCTGATAGTACATCTAAAAAAAGTAATTATTATGATGCATATAAAGCATTAAAAATATTATCACTAGTAGGATATAATGCATCTAATATGAATCCAACAATAAAAAATATGATTGATTCTTTATTTGAATATTTATATAAAAATAAAAATGTAGTTCTATTTAAACCATTTAACAAGGAATATTTAAAATATCCACATGCTAAATATTTAGAATATGATGAAAACTTTAAATCGAATTTGTTTCCGACTGTAGGAATTATTGCTTATTCTTTAAATTTTATTACAAACAAAAATAAATATTATAAGATAATAAAAGAGTATGTTGATTATTTACTTTTAAATACAAATAATTTTGAATTACCTTGTTATGTACTTATAATGTACGAAGAATTATTTATGATGCTTGATAAATTAAATATTACTTATGATTTTGATTTGAAAAACAAATTGAAAGAACAAATAAATTTTATAATTAAAAATAATGAAAATGATATTAATAATTTATTTTTAATTTGTGATAAATTTTATTTAGATGAAACAACTAAACCAATACTTATTAATCTTTATCAAAAATTAATAAGTATGAGACTTCCTATGGGAGTTTGGGATTTTAACGTTTCTTGGGAAAATGATTTTCCAGAACAAGAAATAGCTCAATTAAAAAATATAGCTAGTTATACTTTATATTGTTTGAAAAAGATAAAAGATAAGGAGGAAATTTTATGTTAAATCAAAATCCTATTTTTTTAATAATTTTATCATTGTTATTACTATTCTTTTTTTTGTTTTATAGCTTTTTTAAAGAAAAATTCAATAAAAAAACATTTATATTATTGTGTTTATTATTATTGAGTAATATACTTTGTTTTATTTTATATAACGAATTAATAAAAAAATATAAAACATATTATGAAATTTATGTGTTATTTAATTATATTGGTTTTATTTTATCATTTATTCTTATTTTTGTAAGAATTGAAGATGAAACATATAAACAAGGGTTAATGTCAAATGCGTTAAAAGATATTAATTCAACAGCATATTTTATTTGTAATCAAAAAGATAAAATAAAAGATGTATCAGATAGCTTTTTACTTGATTTGGGAAAAAGTAGAAAAGAAGTAATAAATAAAAATTTCTTTGATGTTTTAGATAAATCAATTAGATTAATTAGTTTTAATGATCAAGAATTTACAATCACAGAATTAAAAGAATTTTATAAAAAATATAAAAAACAAGCAATAAAATATGATAAAGATAGTAGAGAATATATTTTTAAAAATTGTAATGGAATAAAAGTTGCCATTCATTTTATCGAACAACCAATATATAAATTTAACAAATATAAAGGAAGAATCAATGTTGGTGAAAAGAAGAGTGATGTTGTTTTATTAAACGTTGAAAAAGATTTAGAAGTCAAAAATAATGAATTAGATTTATTAAGCAGTAAATTTATTGGATTAATAGAATTAGCTGAAGAAGGAATCTTTTCAAAAGATCCTATGAATGATTCATTATGGGTATCAGATACTTTAAAAACATTAATTAAAAGTCAAGATAATATAATTTCGTTAAAAGAATTTTATAAGAAAGTTTATCAAGATGATTTGAATGTTTTTTTAGAAAAAGCAAATAAAGAATCTTATAATTTAAGATATCGATTTTTAATTGATAATAATTATGTATGGTTAATTGAAAAAGGAAAAAGAGTAAGTGATAATACATATATTGGAGTTATTAAGTTAGCTAATTATACACACTTTGAAAAAACAGATATATTAGAATTAGATACAATAAAAAATGAGTATCAATTGTCTAATGATATTACAAAATTATATAAAAATAATCAAATATTTGAACTTGTTTTATTAGAAATTAAAAATATTCCTGAAATAAATAAAAAGCATGGAAGAGCATTAGGAAATATGATGCTTGCTGAATATATTAAAAAACTTAAATATAATTTTATGAGTGAAAATTCTGATATTTATCGAATTGGTGGATTGTTATTTGGCTTTACAATAACAGATACAAGAAAAATGGAATTGTTTAGAAAAATGGTAAATAATGATCCTAAATCTATGGATTTATCATTTGAATTTGGAGCTTGTAATGAGACTATTACTGTTAAGATGGGAATTGTATTATCTATTGATGATGGATATAATTATGATGAGTTAATAACTAATGCATATAAAGCCTTAAATTTTTCTAATAATATAAATTATAATTCTATTGCATGCTTTTATAAGGATATAAAATAAAATGGATAATATTACGTTGATCTTACTAATGGCTGGAAAAGGCAGTAGATTAAATTTAGGATATAATAAGACATTATGTTTTTTAGATGAAAAAATGATGTATGAATATAGTTTAGAAAAATTTATTGAAATAGGTATAAAAAATATTTTATTAGTTACTGATAAAAATTCATTCGAACAAATAAAACTAAAACAAGAAAATGATAATATTAAAGTAGTTTTAGGTGGAAATACAAGACAAGAAAGTGTTTATAATGCATTAAAATATGTGATTACTAAGAAGGTTATAATTCATGATGCAGCAAGACCATTTATAAGTCGTGTTGATATTTTAAATTTTTTAAATGCATTTGAAAATAAGGATGCATTAATCTTAGCAGATAAAATGACAGATTCAATAAAACAAATTACAAATATAAATAGTATAAAACATGTTGATAGAAACGATTATATTAAAGCATTAACACCCCAAGGATTTATGACAAGTGAAATTATTAAGGCTCATGAGTTAGGGAAAAATGATAGCGCAACTGATGATGCTTTTTTATACGAAAAATATATTAATAAAAAAATCGATTATATTTTTATTACTAAACAAAACAATAAAATTACAACTCCTTTAGATTTATATCCAGAATATAAAATCGGTCACTCATTTGATATTCATAGATTAGGAGAATATCGAAAACTTGTTTTAGGTGGAGTGAAAATTGATTATCATTTGGGACTTATTGGACATAGTGATGCTGATTGTGTATTGCATGCTATAATTGAAGCAATGCTAGGTGTAATAGGTAAAAGTGATATAGGAGATATTTTTCCAGATACTGATAACAAATATAAAGATATTGATTCTAGCATATTATTAAATATAGTTAAAAAAGAGTTTGACTTAAATTATAGTATTGAACATATTGATTGTATGATTTATTTAGAACAACCAAAAATTAAAGATTATAAACAAAAAATAAAAGAAAATATAAAAGAATTATTAAATTTAGATGATATAAATAAAATTAGTTTAAAAGCAACTACATTAGAAAAGTTTGAATTACCAATTGGTAAAAGTATATCATCCGAGTGCTTTATTTTAGCAAGAAAAAACAACAGATAAAAGACAAATTTGAAAAAGAATTTGTCTTTTTTTGTTTATTATAAGATTTTT
>CAYZIB010000011.1:0-42184 GCA_964478425.1 uncultured Anaeroplasmatales bacterium
ACAAGAACTTGGTGTTCGTTTGTCTAATTCAGTTTTGAAAGACTTAGTCTTTCTAGAAAAAACAATGAAGTGGGCCTGTAGCTCAGTTGGTTAGAGCGTCCGGCTGATAACCGGGAGGTCGATGGTTCGAGTCCATTCAGGCCCACCATTATCGGGGCTTTAGCTCAGCTGGGAGAGCGCCTGTTTTGCACGCAGGAGGTCAGCGGTTCGATCCCGCTAAGCTCCACCAATTTATTTTAATTATATATGGCGATGTAGCTCAGATGGCTAGAGCGTCCGGTTCATACCCGGAAGGTCGTGGGTTCGACCCCCTCCGTCGCTACCATTGGATCCGTAGCTCAGTTGGTTAGAGCATCCGGCTCATAACCGGACGGTCGTAGGTTCGAGTCCTACCGGATCCACCATCAATTTAAATATAAGATTTGATTTAATCAAATCTTTTTTTATTTACAGTATAATTATTTATGTTATAATAAAAATATCTAGGAGGATTAATAATGAAAAAAATTATAGTATTTGTATTATCATTATTTTTTTTATTACAACTTACAGGATGTTTAAAAACAATTACTAATGCAGAAATTTCATTTGATTCAAATGGAGGAAATTATATTGAAACAATTGTTTTAGAAAAAAATTCATTTGATATTGATGATTTTCCTATTCCAATTAAAGACGGATGTGAATTTAAAGGCTGGTTTTTAGATGAAAATTTTTTAATTCCATATGATTCATTTAAAGTTGGAAAATATACATTATATGCTAAATGGGAAGAAAAATTAGAAGATGGTTTAGATTTATTATTTAATTTTAATTTAAAAAGTTCAATTAATAGTAGTATTGATTATAATAATTTACTTGTTTCTTTAAGAATAAAAACCAATTATACTAATGTTAGTTCTTTAGATTTGATGAAATTATCTTTAAATCTAGAAATTAATTCTAGTGAAATATTAAATTTATATATGGTAAATTCTAATTTATATATTGATATATCTAAAAATATTACTGGGGAAAAATTTAATACAAAATTATCTTTTAATTTAACAAGTTTGATGGAAAATATATCATCATTCATTGAAAATGTCAAATATTTAGATGATTCAGTATTTGATATTCCATTAGATGAAGCTAATACTGAGTATCTAGTTATTTATTTAACAAGAATGATATTATTAGACAGAACTGATGAAATTGATTATGAAACTTTATTTGAAATTTTTGGTATATTAGATAATAAAAATGATTATGAAAATGAATTTAATAAATTTATTAACAAATTAGAAAAGATTAATTTAACTAATGATTTTATTAATGAATTAGTAAATATTTTAATGAATATAGTTCCTGAAGCAAAATTTGATGATAATAAAGTCACTTATGTAGTTACTAATTCAGCAATTCAAAATATTTTAGATGATTTAATAAAATTTGGTTTAGAAAATGTTGATATTATATTCAATAATGTTTCGAAATTAAGATTTGATGATATTATATATGAATATGATGATAATGATAATTTAAAATTTATTCACATATTATCTATGTTAGGTTATTATGATGTAGAAAATGATTTATTTGTTTCTTATTTTTTAAGTGATGAAAAATATGTATATGTTGATTATTTAGATTTGTATTTTAGAAATGATGGATTATATGGTTATCTTGATGATGAAAATAATTTTTTTGCATTTAATGATGATTTATTAGGATGGTATGATGATTTTGGTAATGAACATCATTATAGTGAAGATTTAAGTTTATTAAAGCATGGATATATATTAGAAGAATATTCGTTATATTTTTCAAAATATGAGCCTATATTATTACCAATTGATATTGATTATGCAACTTTATTTATATCTAACAAATTAAAATCATATATTCCGAATATAAATTTAAAATTAATGATTTTTAACGATGATTTAGCATCAGGATTTAATTTTGACATGAATATATTTGATTTATATTTAGATAAAGAAAATAAGATGAATTTAAGTTTAGAAGTATCATATGAAAAGACTTTAAAAGTTGATTTTGACTTTTCTTTTATAAATTCAGATTATATAGATATAACAGAAATGATATCTAGCAAAATATCAGATTTGAATTATAAATTGTATATTATGAAAGCAAACAATTATAAATTTAGTGAAATATATAAATAATAAATTATATAAAATACCTTTTTATAAGGTATTTTTTTATTAAAACGCTTTTATATTGACATGAATTAAAAACATATATATAATATAAATAACAAAAAAATAGAGGTGCAATATTTAAGAGTAGTATATAGAGAAGACATTCTATGAAATATATGAAAGGAAATGTTGCCGAACGGGTAAAAAGGTATTTTTATTACCGTGGGATTATAGATAATATCTATAATACTCCTACTAATAAGTAGAGGCGCTATTGTAAGTTAATGTTTATTTATAATATGCGTCCTTATGGATGCTTTTATTTTTTTTATATTTAATTTTTGGGAGGAAACAAAATGAAAAAAATTATATTTATATTTATTTTATCATTATCTTTAATAAGTTTTACTGGATGCAAAAGTGAAAAAGTTAATAATGATAAATTAGTAATAGGAATGGAATGTGGATATCAACCATTTAATTGGACAGTTAATACTAGTTCAATTTATACATTACCAATTTATGGTTCTAGTCAATATGTTGATGGATATGATATTCAAATTGCAAAGTATTTAAGTAAAGAATTGGATAAAGAGGTTGTTATTAAAAAATTAGTATGGGATTCTTTAATATTTTCATTACAACAAGGAGAAATTAACATGGTATTAGCTGGTATGACTGATACTCCAGAAAGAAGACAATCAATTGATTTTACAGATCCATATTTGGAAAGTGATTTAGCTTTTTTAATTAAAACAGAAAATTTACCTGAAGGAAATTCTAAAGAAAATCCTATATCATATCAAGAACTATTAGAATTGTTTAAAAATAAAAGTTTAATATGCCAAAAAAATGTTGTTGGAGATGACTATATTAGTACATACTTTAGTAATCAAGAAGGATATAATATTCATCATAATAGCCCAGCTGATACATATCCGCTTGCTGCTAGTGATGTAAAATCAGGAGCTGCATTTGCAATGCCTGCAGAACTTCCAGTTATTGAAGCTATGACTAATTTAGGTGGTTTATCAGTTTTATATGTTGATTATTCATTTTTAAGTAGCGAAGATTTAAATGGTTTAAAGGTTTCTATTGGAATTAAAAAAGGAAATGAAGAATTAAAAAATGAAATAAATTCTGCTTTAAGTAAATTAACACAAGAAAAGAAATCAGAATTAATGGGAGGAGCTGCAACAAGATCAGCTAATAACCAATAATGATTGATTTTAATAAAATATTAAAAATTTTAAATTCAAGTGATTTAAAATATATTATTTATGGAATATTAAGTACATTAATACTTGCAATATTTGGGACTTTTATAGGATTAGTTTTGGGTATTTTTTTAGCATATGGTAAGAATATAAATATTAACGAAACAGATAAAAGAATTATTAAAATAGTAAAAAAAACATGTTTAATATGTTCTAATTTATATTCAACAATATTTAGAGGAACACCAATGATGGTGCAAGCATTAATTTTTAAATATGGTTGTCAATATTTAGGATTAAATTGGGAAATTGTTAAATTTCCTAAATATATTAATAACGAAATTATAAATGGTTGGTTAATAGCAGGATTGATTGTAATTACATTAAATACAGCTGCCTATATGGGAGAAATTATTAAATCAGGATTAAATGGTGTAGATATAGGTCAACAAGAAGGCGCTAGATCACTTGGAATGTCTAAATTTCAAACATCAATTTTGATTATACTTCCTCAAGCAATAAAAAATTGTTTACCTACTATTGCTAATGAATTTATAGTTAATATTAAAGATTCATCGGTATTAAATGTTATAGCTGTTACTGAGTTATTTTATCGTTTTAAAGATATTGCTACTACAAGCTATGCTTTTTTAGAGTGTTATTTATTAATTGCGTTAATATATTTAATTTTAACTATTTTATCGAATTTCTTATTTAAATTATTAGAAAATAAACTAAATGGTAAAAAAATAAAAATAAATTTATTTAAAAGAGAGATGTTATAATATGGGAAATAATTATATTTTAAAAGCATCTAATATAGCTAAATTTTTTGGTAATAATAAAGTTTTAAAAGATATTTCTTTAGAGGTTAATAAAGGTGATGTAATATCAATTATTGGGTCATCTGGAAGTGGTAAATCTACTTTTTTAAGATGTTTAAATCTTTTAGAAACACCTACAAGAGGTAAATTAGAATTTAATAATGAAACATATTTTAATATATCTTGTTGTAAAGATGATTTTATCGATTATGATAAATATAATAAAGATTTAAACATGTATAACGAAAATCTTATTATAACAGAAGATGAAGTTGCTATTTGGGATAATAAATTAATAGAAGAAAAAAATAATATAGAATATAAAACTAATTTAAAAAAAGCAAAAAAAGAATATAAATTAGTAAGAAGAAATCCTATTTTGAAAAAGAATTATTTTAATAAAGAAGAATACAATTTAGCAATTAATAATTCTTTTAATATTATTGCATCAAATAAAAAAATAAATGATATTAGAACAAAAGTTGTTATGGTTTTTCAAAATTTTAATTTATTTAATAATTATGATGTATTAGAAAATTGTATATTAGCACAAACAAAAGTATTAAAAAGAAGTTATGAAGAAGCAAAAGAAAAGGCTATTAAACATTTAACAAGTGTTAATATGCAAGATAGAATGAATTATAAAATTAATGAATTATCTGGTGGACAAAAACAAAGAGTTGCAATTGCAAGAGCATTATGTATGGATCCTGATATAATTTTATTTGATGAACCAACAAGTGCACTTGATCCTGAAATGGTTTTTGAAGTGTTACAAGTAATTAAAAATTTAGCAAAAAGTGGCATAACTATGATAATTGTTACTCATGAAATGGATTTTGCTAAAGATGTTTCAAATAAGGTTATATTTATGGATAATGGAGTAATCTGCGAATCTGGAACTCCTACTGATATATTTGTTAATCCAAAAGAAACAAGAACAAAAGAATTTTTAAAACGATATTTAAAAAATAATTAAGGAATTTTTATATTCCTTTTATTTTTAAATTATGATAAAATACTCATGTTTAGTTTGGAGGAATATTTATGGCATTTAATTACTTAGATTTACATGTCATATATGAAGATAATCATATAATTGTAGTTGAAAAAAAACCAGGTATATTAAGTCAAAAAGATATAACTAATGACCCGGATATTATAAGTATTATAAAAGAATATTTAGTTCATAAATATAATAAACCAGGAGATGCTTTTTTAGGATCTATTCATAGACTTGATAGAATGGTTGGAGGAGTAATGGTGTTTGCTAAAACTTCAAAATCATTAGAACGATTACAAAAACAAATGAGAGAAAGACAGATTAAAAAGAAATATTATGCTCTTGTTTGGGGAGAAGTAAATGATTCAGATAAATTAGAAGATTATTTAATTAAAGATGAATCAGTTCCAAGAGCTTATGTGGTTGATAAAAATACTATTGGAGCAAAATATGCTTTATTAACATATAATAAGATTAAAAGTATAAAATATTTAAATCAAACTTTATCTATGGTTGATATTGCACTTGAAACAGGAAGATATCATCAAATTAGAATTCAATTTGCATCAAGAAATCATCCAATTTATGGTGATCAAAAATATGGTAAAAAATTTAATAAACAAGGCATAATTTTAGGATTATGGTCATATTCTTTATCATTTATTCATCCAATTACAAAAGAAGAAATGACATTTATTGAATATCCAAAAAGTAAAATATGGGAAGAATTTTTATAAAAAAAAGAGAAATTTCTCTTTTTTTATTTTGTAATAAGTCTTAATATTTCTAATGCAGCTTTACTTCTATCTGATTCATTATCTGATTCAGTAAATAATTCACCAATAAAAATTTCTTTTTTATGTTCATTATTAAATATACTATCTACAATTTTACTTGTTTCATTTGTTAATTGCCATGCTCCAAATGGATTTGTATTAAAATATTCGATTATATCATCATCAATATCAGAATTATTTTTTCTTCCTTTTATGAATAATTCTTTTGCTTCATCTATATTTGTTATTTCTTTAATTGCTTTAAATTTTTCATGATTATTTATATATAATAGTATATCTATTTTATAGCCCTTTGTAATATCATCATATGTACTAACTGGAATAATACATCTTGCATTTTTTTGATTAGGATTAGTAAAAATTGCACGATCAAATATTTGATATGGATAACCACTATTTAAGTTATCTAATCTTGTAAATGCACCAATTTCAGTTCCATATAATAAAAGCTTGTTGTTTTTGTTTTTTATTGTTCCCATATCATCAAAAATGGTAATCATATCTTTTATATAATTTTTCCCAATGTGTCGTAATAATTCAATTATTTCGCTTTTTCCTGCTCTTGAATCTCCGATTAAAACAAGATTTTTATTAACACCATTAAATAATTCAATACTTACTCCAGAACCATATAATGGCAAATTAAAATTATCGATAGACTTAATATTGTTTGTTGTTAAAATTAATTTTTTTAAATATCCGAAATAATCAATTTCATCATTATATTTTAATGTTCCTATATAAATATCGTTTTCTATATCATGATATATTCCGTCTTGAAATTCACCAATTCCTCCATAAACAATTAATAAATCTGGTTTTTTATTTAAATAATTTTCTTTTCCAACATGACTAAAAAGATTTGTAAGTCCAATAGCTGATCCTAAATAATCTTGATGAAAGTAAACATATGTCAAATAAAAACCAACATATATTGGAAAACATAACCATTCATCTTTTTTAAAATTCATTTTAGTTATAGGATTTTCATTGATTATTTTAAATTGATTAGTTCTTTTATTTTTTTTAGTATAACTCATAAAAGGTGGTTTAAATATTACTGAATCAATAAAATCAATATAATTTAATTTATCATAAATATTTGATCCCCAATTATTTTCATTCAATAACAAAGATGCATTAACACCAGCATTAAGTTCTCTATATATATCAAAAGAATCATTTAAAACATTTTGTGAAAGTTTACGATAGATTTTTAAAATTATATTATTTAATTCTTGTAAAGAATCAAGCAAGGTATTTTTATCAATGGTTTTAGAATTATGTAGATACAAATATCTTTCTTTTTTTATCCAGAAGTTATATAAGTCTTGGATTAAATTATATAATCTTTTTGGATTTTCAAGTAAAAAGTAATATTTTTGTTCCATCGTTTTAATTTTGTTAATTGGAAATAATAAAAGAAGTGTAAAAACATCTGTTAAGTCAGAAGCTGTTTTAGAGATGTTTTCTTTGAATACATATTTTTTTTGTTCTTTTAAATATTTTTTTAAAACAAAGTTAAATGAATTTGATTTTAAAATGTTTTCCATTTCGAAATCCATTTTTTTATTTGTTGATAAAATTATTTTATTATTAAACGCATTTATTTTAATCATTTTATACACCCAAAAATATTATAAATTATTTTTTTAAAAAAAGATATAAAAAAAGATAAAAAGGAAGTCGAAACTTCCTTTTTAAGAAATGAATTTGTAAATTGAAAAGGGAGATAAAAGGAAGTGCGGGAGAGAATCTTCCTTTTAATATGAGAAAACTAAATTAATCAGTTTTCATTATATATAACAATTTGAAATATTAAATTGTTAGTAATTTAGGAAAAATTTTTAAAATAATTATAAAAATCTTCATAAAATGTTGAATTAATTAAATTATCATCATTTAAAGAAACGATATATTCATTAAGGGCTATATAATTATTAACTATAATGCTGCTCAAATTATTAAAATTGCTGTTGATGAATAATTCATTAATGGTATTTAATCTTACTATACAATGACATAATGTAGAATTTAATATATTATAATCTAAAGCGTCTAAATCATAATAATAATCAATATTTAATGAAATAGGTATTTCTTCAGTTAAAAAAGTGTTATATCCGTTATATTTGTATAAGAGTTTATAACCATCAATTATTGCAAATAATTTAGTATTATATAATTGTTCGTTTAAAATATATAGTTTATTTAACATTTCTTTAATTTTTATTTGATATAATATTGGTGATATATCATTTTCAATGAATTTTAAAATTTCTTCTTTTATTTCATTTGGGAATGACTGAAGTTCATTATTTATTTCTATTAGATAATTAGGGTTATTTACTTTATTTTGATAAATATTTAAAATATTTAAAGATTTATTTTCTAAATAATTAAAAGTATTTAATAATTCATTTAATTGTTCAGTTGCTGTTTTAGATATATTAATCAAAATATTATAAACAGTATTTAATGTATCATCTATTCTTTTTTTGTTATATTCATGTTTTAATTCATTTAATTCTTGAACACTATATTCTTTTAGTTTTTCAAAGCTTAAATCAGGGTTTTCTTTTAAAATGTTTTTTATTAAATCGTATTTTTCACAGCTTAATTTATTTTTTTCAGCTTTTTTATAATCTTTATCTGAGTATTCATTTATTTTTAAATTAATTTGATAATTATTTTTTAAAAAGTATGATTCGAAATTGTCTTTTGTTTTTTCTTTTAAATCATCTTCTTTTTGTTGATCTGTTTCGTTAATAACTGTTAAATATACTGTGTTAGAAGAAGTTTTACTTAAATAGTTTAAATTGAATGATGATTCTAATATATTATTAATTGCATCTTCAGTTTTTAAATTTAAGATTTTATTATTATAGCCTTCTAATATTAATACACCATCAATTGTTAAACCTCTGAATGTAGATATTTTATTTTTCTTTATTTCAAGTTCTATTGAAACGTTACTATTAGATGAATTACTTTTTTTTGAATATAAGTTATTTAATGTGCTACTTGATGCTTGATAATCAATTAAAATATAAGAATTAGAATTTCCGTTATTTTTAAATATAATTGATGTAAAAAACAAACAAATTAATATAGAAAATGAAAAAGTAAAAGCTAATCTTTTTAATGAATAATTTTGATACATTACATTCTTGTTTTTAGAATATCCAATTTGATTTAGGATGTTTTGTTTTAAATCTGGATAAAATATAGAATTTTCTTTTTTTAGTTGCTTTTTAATTTTACTTAATTTCATTTTCATCACCTTCTTCTAATGCTTTTTTTAATTTTTTTAGGGCGTTATTTAGTTTCCATGTAACCCCACTAATTGATAAATTGAATATTTCTGCACATTCTTTTCTTGTCATATTATTAACAACTAAGAGCATAACAATCTGATATTCTTCAGGATCTAAAATTTTTAGTGCTAGATCCATTATTGGAGTATCTATTGTTTTTTCTTTCGTGTTATCAACTTTATTTAAATCTTCAATATCAATGTTTATACATCTTTTATCTTGGTTATATTTATTTATTGCGATATTTCTTGCAATCATACAGATCCATGCTTTAGGGCTATTGTTTTCTTTATAAAGATGTATTTTTTCTAAAACTTTCATATATGTTTCTTGAACTAAGTCATTTGTTTTTTCAGGATCTTTGATAATTCCATATATCACTTGGTAGACTAATTTAAATGTTTGATCGTAGACAACATCAAAAAAGGATTTGTCACCCTTTTTTAAACTCTCCATCGCTTTTTTCAATTTAACACTTTCAAACATTATAAACACGTCCTTCGGACTTATTATATTAATATAACAAATAAAATTTTAAAAATTTTAGTTATTATTAAAGTATTTTATCATTTTTTTAATAAAAACAAAAATATTTTGTAGTATAATATAAAAAAGAATAGGTGAAAATATGGAATTAGATAACTTAGTACAACTTATTAAAAATAAAAAATATAAAATTACATTTGCTGAAAGTTTAACTGGAGGATTGCTTGCTAGCAGTATAGTTAATATTAGTGGAGCATCAAGTATTTTTGATGCAGGATTTGTTACATATTCTAATTTTATGAAGGAAAAAATTTTAAAAGTAAAGAAAAAAACAATTGAAAAATATGGAGTAGTAAGTGAAAATGTGGCTATCGAAATGGCTAAAGGTGCAAAAAAAATTACAAATGCAAATATTGTAATATCTACATCAGGAAACGCAGGACCTGATGTTTTAGAAAATAAACCTGTTGGAATGGTATGCTTTTGTATTATTTTAAATGATAAAATCTTTTCTTTTACTGAAGAATTTGGAGATGTTGGTAGAAATAATGTTAGAAATAAATGCGTTTCGTTTGCTTTTAATAAATTGTTTTCTATTTTGAGTGATGATAATGACAAAGATAATTTATAAAAAAATTGGTAAATTTAAAGAAAAAGAAATTTATGAAAAAATAAATCATTTTCCAGTAGAAGTTAAAAATTATATATTAAATAAAAAAAATCTTGAAGATAAAATAAAAAGATTAGAAGCTTATTTGATAATTATTAATTTTTTAAAAGATACAAATATTTATAAAGAAATGCCAGTGTATAATCTGGTTAATGGAAAGATATATCTTAAAAATTATGATGTTTTTATAAGCATTAGTCATAAATTAAATTTTTTAGTTGTTGCTTTTAGCAACAATGAAATTGGTGTTGATGTTGAAGATGTTTGTTATATCAAAGATGATTTAATGAAATATGTTTTAAATATAAATGAATATGAAAAGGTTATTAAAAGCGATAACAAGTTTTTAGAATTCAAAAAAATATGGACAAAAAAAGAAAGTTATTTAAAAATGTTATCAATAGGATTAGTGTACAATTTAAAAACAATTTTAGATGATAAAAATCAGTGTAAATTTGAAACTTTTGTATTTGAAAATCATGTAATTACAACATGTGAAAAATTATGAAATAATAAATTATTTCATTTTTTTTTTATTTTTTTTAAAAAAAGTCTTGCAATATTACACTATAAATGATAAAATATCAAAGACTTCGTATGAAAGAAGTAGGCTGTGAAATGGAAGGTTGCTGATACACCGATAGGCGTTGTCATTGAATGAATGTGTCAGGGAATTTTCATAGAGCAAGTCTATAATAAATTATAGGCGAAAGGAGATAAAATAAATGGCAAAAGGAAAAATTACAATAAAATTAAAAGCTTATGATCACAGATTGCTTGATCAATCAGCAAAAAAAATTGTAGAAAGTGTAAAAAAATCAGGTGCAAAAATTGTGGGACCTATTCCGCTTCCAACTGAAAAAGAAATTTTTACAATTTTACGTTCACCACATGTTAATAAAGACTCACGTGAACAATTTGAAAGAAGAACTCATAAGAGATTGATTGAAATTGTAGATTCAAACCCTCAAACTATTGACGCTTTGATGCATATTGATTTACCATCAGGTGTTGATATTGCGGTAAAAAACAACTAATAAAATTTAATTAAGAAAGGAATGTATACTCGTGGCCAAAGGAATCTTAGGAAAGAAAATTGGTATGACTCAAATCTTTGATGACAATGGGACTTTAGTACCTGTAACTGTTGTTGAAGTAACTCCAAATGTTGTTTTACAACAAAAAACTGTTGAAACAGATGGTTATGTTGCAACTCAAATTGGATTTGATGATCTTCGTGAAAAGCTTTCAAACAAACCTGAAAAAGGACATGCTGAAAAAGCTAATACAACACCTAAGCGCTTCGTTAGGGAAATTCGCTTCCCAGAAGGCTTAACAAATGAGATGTTGAATTTCACAGTTGGTCAAGAAATACCTTGTACTTTATTTAATGAAGGAGAAGTAGTTGATGTGACTGGTACTTCTAAAGGTAAAGGAACACAAGGTGTTATTAAGAGATATAATGCTCATAGAGGACCAATGGCTCATGGTTCTGGATATCATAGAGGTATCGGATCAATGGGGCCTATTAAAGGTAATATGAAGGGAAAAAGAATGCCTGGACATATGGGAAATGAAACAGTTACTATTCAAAATTTAAAAGTAGTTGCTGTTGATGCTGAAAACAATGTAATTTTAGTTAAAGGTAATGTCCCAGGACCAAAAAAATCTCTTGTTATTATCAAAAGTGCTATTAAAAATAATTAGAAAGGAGAATTTAATATGGCGATAGTTTCAGTATTAAACCAAACTGGTAATGAAGTAAAAAAGTTAGAATTAGATTCTTCAGTTTTTGATGTTGAATATAATGGACAAGTTATTTATGATGTAGTAAATGCTCAAAGAGCTGCAATGCGTCAAGGAACTCATAAAACTAAAACGCGTACAGAAGTTCGTGGTGGAGGTAGAAAACCTTACAAACAAAAAGGAACAGGTAGAGCGCGTCAAGGATCTATTAGAGCGCCACAATGGCGTGGTGGAGGAGTGGCTTTTGGACCAACTCCAAGAAGTTATGCTGTTAAAGTTAACCGTAAAGTAGCAAGACTTGCATTATGCGTTGCTTTATCAGAAAAAGTTAGAAATAATAATTTGATTGTTGTTGATAATATTGAATTAGGAAGCAATAAAACAAAAGAATTTGTTAACTTCTTAAATGATGTAAAATCAATAGGGAAAGTTGTTTTAGGAACAAAAGAAATTAATAGTAATTTAGATATAGCATCTAGAAATGTTCCTTATGCTTTCTTAGAAACAGTTGATCATATTAGTGTTTATGAAATTTTAGGTGCAAAAACATTATTATTAACTGAAGAAGCAGTTAAACAATTAGAGGAGGGACTAAGAAATGAATAAATTTGATTGTTTAGTTCGCCCAATTATCACTGAAAAAAGTATGAAAGAAATTGAAACAAATAATGTTTATACTTTTGAAGTTGATAAAAAAACAAACAAAATTGAAATTAAACAAGCTGTTGAAAGTATTTTTAATGTGAATGTTTTAAGTGTTCACACAGTAAATGTATTACCTAAATATAAAAGAATGGGGAAATACGAAGGATATAAAAATGCTTATAAAAAAGCATATGTAAAATTAGAAAGCGGACAAAAAATTGCTGCATTCGAAATTTAATTAGTATAAGAAGGAGGAAATCGTCATGGCGATTAAATTTTATAAACCTACTACTAATGGACGCCGTAATATGACTTGTTTAGATTTTAAGGAAATTACAACTGATAAACCTGAAAAATCATTGTTAGCTCCTAAAAAGAAAAATGCAGGAAGAAACAACCAAGGTCTTATTACAGTACGCCATCAAGGTGGAGGAGTAAAACAAAAATATCGTATTATTGACTTTAAAAGAAATAAAGATAATATTCCTGGTAAAGTTGCTTCTGTTGAATATGATCCAAACAGAAGTGCTAATATCTGTTTAATTAATTATGCTGATGGAGAAAAAAGATATATTATTGCTCCAAAAGGATTAGAAGTTGGTATGGAAATTTTATCTGGTGATAAAGTTGATATTAAAGTTGGTAATGCCCTTCCTTTATCAAATATTCCAGTAGGAACAATGGTTCATAATATTGAACTACATCCTGGTAAAGGTGGACAATTAGTAAGAAGCGCTGGTACTTCAGCACAAATATTAGGTCGTGAAGAAAAATACGTATTAGTACGTTTAACTTCAGGTGAAGTTAGAAAAATATTAGGTACTTGCCGTGCTACAATCGGTGAAGTAGGAAATGAATTCCATGAATTAGTTAATATTGGTAAAGCTGGTAGAGCTAGAAAAATGGGATTACGTCCTGAAGTTAGAGGTTCTGTTATGAACCCTAATGACCACCCGCATGGAGGAGGAGAAGGAAAAAGTCCAGTTGGAAGACCTTCACCAGTATCACCTTGGGGTAAAAAAGCTCTTGGTAAGAAAACAAGAAAAGTTAAAAAAGCTTCTACTAAATTAATAGTGCGTAGACGCAAATAGTGCTAAGGAGGAAATTATGGGTCGTTCAATAAAAAAAGGTCCGTTCTGTGATGATCATTTATTAAAAAAGATCAGAGAAAAGAACGCAAAAAATGAAAAAGGTGTTATTGAAACATGGTCTAGACGTTCTACCATATTCCCTGAATTCTTAGGGCATACAATTGGTGTTTACAACGGTAGAGAACATGTTACAGTTTATATTACTGAAGACATGGTAGGTCATAAATTAGGAGAATTTGCTCCTACAAGAACTTACCGTGGACATGACAAAGATAAAAAAGCTAGTAAATAAGAACTGAGAGGAGGATTATTATGGAAGCAAAAGCTATTGCAAAAACAGTGCGCATAGCTCCTCGTAAAGCTAGATTAGTAGTGGATTTAATCCGCGGAAGAAATGTAGGAGAAGCAATAGCAATTTTAAACGCTACACCAAAAGGTGCATCACCAATTGTTTTAAAGGTGTTAAAATCTGCTATGGCTAATGCTGAACATAATTTAGAATTAAATAAAGACAATTTATATGTTAAAGAAGCAACTGTTAATGAGGGTGTTCGTATGAAAAGAATTTTGTATAGAGCAAAAGGATCAGCGAGCGGATTAGTAAAAAGAACTAGTCATATTACTGTAGTAGTTGCAGAAAGAAACTAAAAGGAGGAATTAAGAATGGGTCAAAAAGTTAGTCCAGTTGGATTACGTGTTGGTATCATTCGTAATTGGGATTCTCGTTGGTATGCCGATAAAAACGAAGTTGCTGATCTTTTAATTGAAGATACAAAAATAAGAAATTTTTTAAATAAAACTTATAAAAATGCAGCTGTTTCAAAAATTGTTATCGAAAGATTCAAAGGTACAGATAAAGATAAAGTTAAAATAACTATTTATACTGCTAAACCTGGTGTTGTTATCGGTAAAGAAGGAGAAACCAAAAACGCAGTTGTATCAAAACTTGCTTATATGACAAAAAAAGATGTTATTATAAGTATAGCTGAAGTAAAAGTTCCTGAAATTGATGCAGTTTTAGTTGCTAAATCAATTGCAGAACAATTAGAAAATCGTGCTTCATTTAGACGTGTTCAAAAAATTGCTATTCAAAAAGCATTAAAATCAGGTGCTAAAGGTGTTAGAACATTAGTTTCTGGTCGTCTTGGAGGAGCCGAAATGGCAAGAAGTGAAGGTTATTCTGAAGGTCGTGTTCCACTTCATACAATAAGAGCAGATGTGGATTATGCTACTGCAGAAGCTTTAACTACATATGGAAAATTAGGTGTTAAAGTTTGGATTTATCGTGGAGAAGTTTTAGCGAAAAAACAAAGAGAAAACACTACTAGAGATTTTAAGAAAACAAGTAAAGGAGGTAAATAATTATGTTGATGCCTAAAAGAACTAAATATCGTCGTCCTCATCGTGTAAGCTATGAAGGTAAAGCGAAAAATTCAAATTTATATTTTGGAGAATATGGTTTAATGGCAACTGAAGGTGGATGGATTACAAATAATCAAATCGAAGCAGCCCGTGTTGCTATTACTCGTGAAATGAAACGTTTAGGAAAAGTATGGATTAATATTTTCCCTCATATGGCAAAAACTAAAAAACCTTTAGAAGTTCGTATGGGTTCTGGTAAAGGTGCTCCTGAAACTTGGGTTGCAGTTGTTAAAGAAGGTAGAATTATGTTTGAAGTTGCTGGTGTTTCTGAAGAAGTAGCAAGAGAAGCATTAAGACTTGCTCAACATAAATTACCTATCTCTACAAAAATAGTAAAGAAAAGTGTAGGTGATGAAAATGAAAGCAAGTAAAATAAGAGAATTAAGTACTGCTGACATTGAGAAAAAAATCGCTGAATACAAAGAAGAATTATTCAATTTACGTTTTCAATTAGCTGTTGGTCAATTAACTAATACTGCAAGAATTAAGACAGTTAAAAAAACTATTGCACAAATGAAAACAGTAATTAGCGAAAGAGCATAGGAGGAAAACATGGAAAGAAATAGTAGAAAAGTATTAACTGGTGTTGTTACCTCTTGTAAAATGGAAAAAACAATTACAGTGAATGTTGATACATATAAAAAACATTCATTATATAATAAACGTGTTAAAACATCAAAAAAATATCATGCTCATGATGAAGCAGGTCTAGCAAAAGTTGGAGATACTGTTAAAATCATGGAAACAAGACCACTTTCTAAAACAAAAAAATATCGTTTAGTTGAAGTTTTAGAACAAAATAAAGAAATTTAATATAAAGACCTGAAGGGAGGTTCTAATCTATGGTTCAAGAAGAATCTAGACTGGTTGTAGCTGATAATACAGGTGCCAGAGAAGTTTTAGTTATTAGAATTTTAGGTGGTACAAGAAAAAAATATGCTAGAATCGGTGATATAGTAGTATGTACTGTAAAAAAAGCCACACCTAATGGTATGGTTAAAAAAGGTGAAGTGTGCAAAGCAGTTGTTGTACGCTCTAAAAAAGGATTACAAAGACCAGATGGTTCAACAATAAAATTCGATGAAAATGCGGCGGTAATTATTAAAGACGATTTAACACCACGCGGAACTCGTATTTTTGGTCCGGTTGCTCGTGAATTACGTGATAAGAATTTCATGAAAATAGTTTCATTAGCACCAGAAGTTTTATAAGGAGGTGTCCTAGATGAATAAAATTAAAGCTGGAGATACAGTAATGATTATTACTGGTAAAGATAAATTTACTAAAACAAAAAAAGGTGAATTAAAACCTACTACTGGACGTGTATTAAAAGTATATCCTAAAGAAGATAAAGTAGTTGTTGAAGGAGTAAACATCATTAAAAAACATCAAAAACCTACTCAAGCAAATGATAAAGGTGGAATTATTGAAAAAGAAGGAAAAATTCATGTTTCTAATGTTATGATTGTTGATCCAAAAGACAATGTGCCAACAAGAGTTGGATTCAAATTTGTTGATGGTAAAAAAGTACGTTTTGCTAAACATAGTGGAACAGTATTAGATAAATAGTAGGAAGGAGGAGCGAATATGAATCGCTTACGTGAAAGATATAATACAGTTGTCAGAAACGAACTTATGAAAAAATTTAATTATTCATCAGTTATGCAAATTCCTAAAATTGAAAAAGTTGTTTTAAATATGGGAGTTGGAGATGCTGTATTTAACGCTAAAGTATTAGATGATGCTGTTGAAGAATTAACAGTTATAACTGGACAAAAACCAGTGGTTACTAGAGCTCGTAAATCTATTGCAAATTTCAAATTACGTGAAGGTATGCCTATTGGTTGTAAAGTTACTTTAAGAGGCGAAAGAATGTATGAATTTTTAGACAAATTATTTTCTATCGCATTACCACGTGTTCGTGATTTTAGAGGAACTAACGATGCGGCATTTGATGGAAGAGGAAATTATACTTTAGGTGTAAAAGAACAATTAATTTTCCCTGAAGTAAATTTTGATAAAATTAAAAAAATTAGAGGAATGGATATAGTTATTGTTACTACTGCTCAAACTGACGAAGAAGGGCATGAATTATTACGTCAATTGGGTATGCCATTCCGTAATCGATAATAGAAGGAGGATTTTTGTTAAATGGCAAAAACATCTTTAATAAACAAATCACATAAAAAAGCTAAATTTGCGGTTAGAGAGTATACTCGTTGTGAAAGATGCGGGCGCCCTCACGCTGTTTACCGTAAATTCAAATTATGCCGTGTTTGCTTTAGAGAATTAGCATATTTAGGACAAATACCTGGTGTTAAAAAAGCAAGCTGGTAAGAAAATATATTTCCTAATTAGGGAAGGAGGCAAAATTAATGACTGATCCAATTGCAGATATGTTAACACGTATCAGAAATGCAAATCAAATGAAATATGAAACTGTTCTTGTTCCAAATAGTCGTGTAAAACAAGATATATTAAAAGTTTTAAAAGAAGAAGGATTTATTAACAATTTTGAAGTATCAAAAAATGATACAGATGTTCAAGGTGTTATTACAGTTTCATTAAAATATAATAACAAAACAAGAGTTATCAAAGGATTAAAAAGAATTTCAAAACCTGGTTTAAGAGTTTATGCTCAAGCAGATGAATTACCAAGAGTATTAAATGGATTAGGAATTGCAATTATTTCTACATCAAAAGGTATTATGACTGATAAAAAAGCTCGTATGGAAAATGTTGGTGGAGAAGTTTTAGCATTCGTTTGGTAAAATTATAAATTAAGGAGGTGGGTTAGATGTCTCGTATCGGAAATAAAGCTATTCATCTTCCAGCAGGTGTTACTGTTAATGTAGATGAGCTTAATAACGTTGTTGTGACAGGACCTAAAGGTGAATTAAAAAAGCAATTTGATAGTAAAATCAAAATCGTATTAGATGCTGATAAAGTTGTACTTACAAGACCTACAGACAATAAAGAAGATAAAATGATTCATGGAACTACAAGAGCCCTTTTAAATAATATGGTTGTTGGTGTTTCTGAAGGATTTAAAAAACATTTAGTTATTGAAGGAGTTGGGTATAGAGCTCAATTAACTGGAAATACATTAGTGTTAAATGTTGGATTTTCTCATACAGTTGATTTTATCGTTCCTGAAGGATTAAAAGTAGAATTACCAAAAAATACTGAAATCATTATTAGTGGAGCTGATAAAGAATTAGTTGGAGAATTTACAGCAAATGTAAGAAAAGTTCGTAAACCTGAACCTTATAAAGGAAAAGGTATTAGATATATTGATGAACATGTCCGTAGAAAAGAAGGAAAGAGAGCTAAGAAATAATAGAAAGGAGTAGCGTATATGATTAATAAAACTTCAAAAAATGAAATGCGCGAAAAAAGACATTTACGAATCAGACAAAATGTTGTTGGTACTTTAGAAAGACCAAGATTAAATGTATTTCGTTCAAATAAACAAATATATGCACAAATAATTGATGATGCAAATCACAATACATTAGTATCCGCTTCTAGTTTAGATAAAGAATTAGCTTTAGAAAACGGATCAAGTGTAGAAGCAGCTAAATTAGTTGGAGAATTAGTTGCAAAAAGAGCTTTAGAAAAAAATATTAAAAAAGTGGTTTTTGACCGTGGAGGATATTTATATCACGGACGTGTAAAAGCCTTAGCCGATGGTGCTCGTTCTGTCGGATTAGAATTTTAAAAGGAGAGATTCTTATGCGTCAAAAAATAGCAAAAGATCAAACAAAAGAGCAAATGTTTGATGAAAAAGTAGTAGCCATTAACAGAGTCACTAAGGTTGTTAAGGGTGGGCGTCGTTTCCGTTTTGCTGCACTTGTTGTAGTAGGAGATAAAAAAGGAAATATTGGTTTTGGTACAGGAAAAGCTCAAGAAGTACCAGATGCTATCAAAAAAGCCAGTGAAGCTGCTAAGAAAAATATGTATAATATTCCAATCGTTAATAATTCAACAATTCCTCATGAAGTATTAGGTGTATTTGGAGCAGGTAAAGTTTTCTTAAAACCAGCAGTTGAAGGAACAGGAGTTATCGCAGGAGGGCCTGTTCGTGCAGTATTAGAATTAGCTGGAATTCAAGATATTCTAAGTAAATCAATCGGATCTTCAACTCCTATTAATATGGTTAGAGCAACTATTCAAGGATTAACTAGTTTAAGAACTGAAGAAACTATTAAAAAGGAACGTGGATTAGAATGAAATTAGAAATTACTTTAGTAAGAAGTTTAATAGGTGTAAAACCAAATCAAAAGAAAACTGCACAAGCTTTAGGATTAACTAAATTAAACCAAACGGTTGTTAAAGAGGAAAATGAATGTATTAAAGGAATGGTTAAAACTATTGAACATTTAGTTAAAATAGTTGAAAAAGAATAATAAGGAGGTGCCTTAAAATGTTGAATCAATTAAAACCAGTTGAAGGTGCTAGACATAGTAAAAAACGCCTTGGTAGAGGAACAGCTAGTGGACAAGGATGTACTGCTGGTAAAGGTAATAAAGGACAAAATGCTCGTTCAGGTGGAGGTGTACGCCCTACTTTTGAAGGTGGACAATTACCTTTGTTCATGAGAATACCTAAGCGTGGTTTTAAAAATATAAACAGAAAAGAATATTTTTGTGTAAACATTGAAGATTTAAATGTATTTGAAAATGGAGCTGTAGTTGATATTGATGCTTTAGTTCAAAATAAAATTGTAAGAAAAAATAATGTTTTAGTTAAAATTTTAGGTGAAGGAACTTTAGAAAAAAAATTAACTGTAAAAGCTAATAAATTTTCAAATTCTGCAAAACTTGCAATTGAAAAACTTGGCGGAACTGTTGAGGTGATTTAATTGCTTAAAAGATTGAAACTTGTTTTAAATAACAAGGCAATAATGAAAAGAATTGGATTTACTTTACTTGTATTAGCAGTTTTCCATTTTCTATCATTTGTTCCAATTCCACTTATAAATTTAGATGCGATAAAATCAACATTATCAGGAAATACATTTTTTGATTTCTTAAATACATTTAGTGGTGGAGCTCTTGGAAGATTTTCTATTTGTGCATTAGGTATTTCACCTTATATTACTGCATCAATTGTAGTACAAATGTTACAAATGGATATTATACCTCCATTAAAAGAATGGGGAGAAGAAGGAGAAACTGGAAAGAAAAAATTAAATCGTTTAACAAGATACATTGGAATGGGATTAGCATTCATTAATGCACTTGCGATTTTATTAGGACTTTCAACAGCGGCAGGAGGATCATTAATTGTATCAGATGCTATTGATAATACTCCTATTGCATTTATATATGTGTATTTAGCTTTAGTTGTAACAGCTGGTACAGCTATAGTAATGTGGCTTGCTGATTTAATCACAAGAAATGGTGTAGGTAATGGATCATCTATGATTATCGCAGCTGGTATTATTAGTGCATTACCATCAAGTATAGTTGCATTAGTAAATCAATTTATTGTAGAAGGTTCAGGAACTGGTGATACAATAAAATTTATAGTAATCATTTTATTATATATATTAATTATTGCTGGTGTTTGTTATATGGAAATTGCGCAAAGAAAAATTCCTGTGCAATATGCTAATAGACAAGGTAAATCAGATTCTACATTACCAATTAAAATAAATAGTGCAGGTGTTATGCCAGTAATCTTTGCTTCAACATTAATGAGCATACCATTAACAATAGCAGGTATTACAGGTAAAACAGCTGATGAAAGTCAATTAGTTTATTGGTTGAATGAAATTTTTAGTTCAACTGAAACAATTGGATTTATATTATATATTGTTTTAATATTTGTATTTTCATTTTTCTATACATTTTTGATGACAAATCCTTCAAAAATTTCAGAAAATTTATCAAAAAGTAATGCGTTTATCCCTGGTGTTAGACCTGGTGATGAAACAACAGATTTTATCTCAAAAATATTATTTAAGGTAACTTTTATTGGAACAATTTATTTAACTATAATAGCAATTTTACCTATAATAACAACTAAAGTATTTGATTTACCAAGTAGTGTTTCTCTTGGTGGTACAGGTTTATTAATCGTTGTTGGTGTTGCTGTTGAAACAGTTAAACAAATAGAAAATGATTCTCAAGAAAAATCATATCAAGGATTTATTTAAAAAGAAGGGTTAATATGAAAAAACTAATTATTATGGGTCCTCCTGGAGCAGGTAAAGGTACTCAAGCTGAAAAAATAGTTGAACATTATGATGTTTGTCATATTTCTACAGGAGAAATGTTTAGAGAAAACATTGGAAATAAAACTGAATTAGGATTAAAAGTTAAATCTTACATGGATAAAGGTGAACTTGTACCTGATGAAGTTACAATAGAAATTGTTAAAGATCGTTTATTAAAAGATGATTGTAAGAATAAAGGATTTTTATTAGATGGATTTCCAAGAACAACTAATCAAGCTAAAGTTTTAGATAATATGTTAAATGAATTAGGTTGGAAAATTGATGAAGTTTTAAATATTCAAGTTCCATACGATAAAATTGTTGATAGAATTGTTGGAAGAAGAGTATGTGAAAAATGTGGAGCAACTTATCATGTTACATATAATAAACCATTAGTTGATGGCATTTGTAATTGTGGTGGAAATTTAATTCAAAGAAAAGATGATACTTATGATGTTATTAAAAATCGTTTAGATGTTTATGATCATCAAACAGCACCATTAATATCTTACTATAACGAACAAAAACTATTAGTAAATATTGATGGGGATAAAAATTTAAACGAGGTGTTTGGTTCTATTAAAGAAATTTTGGGGGATTTATAATGGTTACAATAAAATCTCCAAGAGAAATTTCTTTAATGAAAGAAGCTGGTAGAATTGCAGCTATGGCTCACAAAGCAGTAAAAGAGGCAATAAAACCAGGTATCTCAACTTATGAATTAGACCAAATTGCTGAAAAAGTAATTAGAGATAATGGAGCAACTCCTTCATTTAAAGGATATAATGGATTTAAAGGAAGCATTTGTGCATCTATTAATGAAGTTGTAGTTCATGGTATACCATCAAGAACTAAAATATTAAAAGAAGGAGATATAATCTCTGTTGATATTGGAGCTTGTTATAAAGGATATCATGGAGATGTTTGCTATACTTATCCTGTTGGTAAAATAAGTTTAGAAGATGAATTATTGCTGAAAGCGACCGAAGATGCTTTATATGTTGGTTTAAGTAAGATAAAAGCAGGAGTACACTTAGGAGATGTATCAAATGCTATTGAAGAACATGCTCATAAATTTAATTTTTCAATTGTAGAAGAATTTACTGGACATGGAGTTGGTAGTAAATTACATGAAGATCCGTATATTCCAAATTTTGGAAAAAAGAATACAGGAATTATATTAAAACCTGGTATGACTCTTGCTATTGAACCAATGGTTAATGCAGGGAAAAAGTATGTTAAAATATTGAAGGATGGATGGACTACTGTGACAATCGATGGTAAAAAAAGTGCTCATTTTGAACATAGCATCGTTGTCTTAGAAGATGGTTATGAAATTCTTACTAAATTAAATAATACTTTCGAGGAGGAAACAAATGGCAAAAGATGATGTTATTGAAGTTGAAGCTGTAGTTGTTGAAGTGTTGCCTAGTACAAAATTTAAAGTTGAATTAGCAACTGGACATCAAATAGTAGCCCACGTTTCTGGTAAAATCCGCATGAATAACATACGCATTTTACCAGGCGATAAAGTTACAGTGGAATTGTCGCCATATGACTTAACACGTGGAAGAATAACTTATAGACATAAGTAAAATTAATAAAGGAGGGTTTCAAGATGAAAGTTAGACCATCAGTAAAACCAATTTGCGACAAATGTAAAGTAATCAAAAGAAAAGGGCGAGTAATGGTTATTTGTGAAAACCCAAAACATAAACAAAGACAAGGATAATAGGAGGTGGCTTTATGGCCCGTATTGCAGGTGTTGATATTCCAAATGACAAACGTGTTGTCATTTCACTAACATATATTTATGGTATAGGAAGAAGTACATCAAAAGATATTTTAAAGAAAGCAGAAGTAAGCGAGGATATCCGTGTTAAAGATTTGACAGATGATCAATTAACTCGTATTCGTCAAGAAATTGCTAACTATAAAGTTGAAGGTGATTTAAGACGTGAAGTTACTTTAAACATTAAACGTTTAATGGAAATTGGATGTTATAGAGGAATTCGTCATCGTAAAGGATTACCTGTTCGTGGACAAAATACAAGAACTAATGCAAGAACTCGTAAAGGTCCAGCTAGAACAATCGCTAACAAAAAGAAATAATAAAGGAGGAGAATTAAATGGCTCAAAAAACTGTACGTAAACGTCGTGTGAAAAAGAATATTCCTGTTGGAATTGCACATATTCATTCGACTTTTAATAATACAATTGTTACAATTACAGATCCTGCCGGAAATGCAATTTGTTGGAGTAGTGCTGGAGCACTTGGATATAAAGGAAGTAGAAAATCAACTCCATTCGCTGCTCAAATGACTAGTGAAACTGCTGCAAAAGCAGCTATGGAACAAGGTGTTACTAAAGTTGAAGTAACTGTTAAAGGTCCAGGACCTGGTAGAGAAGCAGCTATTCGTTCTTTACAAGCAGCTGGATTAGAAATCACAGCTATTAAAGATGTTACACCTATTCCACATAATGGATGCCGTGCACCAAAACGCCCACGTGGGTAATTTATAAGATAGGAGAGTGTCTATGAAAGACTTGAAATTTGAAAAACCAGCTACTAGTGTTGAAGAATTAACATTAGATGGTAATAAAGGTGTTTTTGTTGTTTCCCCTCTTGAAAGAGGTTATGGTGTTACAATAGGGAACTCTTTAAGAAGAATTCTTTTATCATCATTACCTGGTACTGCAATTGTAGCTATTAAGATACAAGGTGCAAAACATGAATTTATGTCATTAGATGGTGTTGTAGAAGATGTTATGACAATTGTTTTAAACTTAAAAAAAGTTGTTTTAAAAGCAGATAAAATTGAACATAACTTCGAAACAATTATGGAAATTCATGCTGGAGAAGGTATTGTAAGAGCAGGAGATATTATTCATAGCACAGATGTAGAAGTTGTTAATCCTGATCAATATATTGCAACAGTTTCTAGAAATGGTAGATTAAATATGTATTTAACTGTTAGACAAGGTGTTGGATATGTTGGTTCAAATAAAAACAAAGTGTTTACTAACCCATATGATGATGATATAGCTATTGATGCATTATATACTCCTATTAAAAGAGTTCAATATAATGTAGAAAAAACAAGAGTTGATGATAATGCTGATTATGACAAACTTACTATTGAAGTTGAAACTAATGGATCAATTAATGCTAAAGAAGCTTTAGCAACAGCATCAAAAATGATGATTAATCATTTAAATGTTATTGTTGAATTAAGTGAAAAAGCAAAAAATACAGATTATATGGTTGAATATGAAGATGAATCAACAACTAAGAGATTAGAAATGACTATTGAAGAATTAGACTTATCAGTTCGTTCTTACAACTGTTTAAAAAGAGCAAGCATTAACACAGTTGCTGAATTAGCAAGCAAGAGCGAAGAAGATATGATGAAGGTTAGAAACTTAGGTAGAAAATCATTAAAAGAAGTAAAAGAAAAATTAGAAAGCCTTGGTCTTGGCTTTAACAGAGAGTAAAGGAGGTAAAACTATGGCTTATAGTAAATTAGGGCGTAATAGTGCTCAAAGAAAAGCTTTATTAAGAGATTTAGTTACTGATTTAATTATAGTTGAAAAATTAGAAACTACATTATCAAAAGCTAAAGAATTAAGAAAAATTGCTGACAAAATGATTACTTTAGGTAAAAAAGGTGATTTACATTCAAGAAGATTAGCTGCAGAATTTGTTCGTCCAGAAATGGCTAGCGAAGATAAAGATGCACTACAAAAATTGTTTAGTGAATTAGCTCCTCGTTTTAAAGATCGTAAAGGTGGATATACTAGAATTATTAAAACTAGTAATCGTCAAGGTGATAATGCACCTATGGCAATCATTGAATTTGTTGAATAAAAACGGCGTTTGCCGTTTTTTTATTATATTATTTATGATATAATTATTAAAAATTGAGGTGTTATAAATGAAAAGATTAAGTTATAAAGAAAAATTAGAAATATTAAACGGAAAAGATATGTGGCATACAAAAGATATTAAAAACATAAAATCGATAATTATGTCAGATGGTCCTCATGGATTATGTAGACAAATAGGAGGACAATTTCCAAATGAAGAATATACAAATATTAAAGCTACCACATTTCCAGTTGCAGCAATGATGGCTTCTACATTTAATCCTGATTTAATTTATCAAGTAGGTAAAGCTATTGCTAAAGAAGCGAAAAGTGTAAATGTTTCTTTATTACTTGGTCCAGGTGTAAATATTAAACGAAATGTTTTATGTGGAAGAAATTTCGAATATTATAGTGAAGATCCATATGTAGCAGGTAAAATGGGAAGTAGTTTTGTCAATGGTGTTCAAAGTGAAAATGTTGGAGCTTGTGTTAAACATTTTTTAGCAAACAATCAAGAATATAAAAGATTAGTTGTTAATTCAATTATTGATGAAAGAGCGTTAAATGAAATATATTTAAAACCATTTAAAATTGTTATTGATGAAAGTAATCCTCGTGCTTTAATGACTTCATATAATATGGTAAATAATTACCATACTTCTGAAAGTCCAATGGTCAAAGATATTATTAGAAATAAATTTAAATATGATGGATTAGTTATATCTGATTGGGGAGGAGTAAATGATTCAATTCAATCAATTAATGCTGGATTAAATTTAGAAATGCCTTATTGTCCATCTAGGATGGATTATTTGTTAAATAATATAAATTTAATTAATGAAGAAGAAGTTAATAATTCAATAGAAAAATTACAAGAATTTTATGATAAATCGATAAAAATTATAGATGATAAAAATGATGTAAATAATATAAATGAGAAATTATTAAAAGATAATTATAAAATATCTAAAAAAGTTAGTGATGAAGGAATTATTTTATTAAAAAATGAAAATATATTACCATTAAAATCAAAAAATATTTTATTAATTGGAGAATTTGCTAAAAAAATAAGAATTCAAGGTGGCGGATCATCTCATATGAATCCATATATTATAAAAAATCCAATTGAATGTTTTAGTAAATATTATAATGTAGATTATGCTAAAGGTTATGATTTTAATTCTGATAAGATAAATGATGATTTAGTTTTAGATGCAATTAATAAAGCTAAAAAAAATGATACTATAATAATTTTTACTGGATTAGATGAAATAAAAGAATCTGAAGGTTATGATAGACAAACAATTAATTTAAATGAAAATCAAATTGATTTAGTTAATAAAATAAGCAAATATAATGAAAATATTATAGTTGTCAATGTTAGTGGATCCGTTGTAAGTATGCCATTTGTTGACAATATAAAAGGTCTTATTCAAATGTATTTTGCTGGTGAAGCAGGTGCTGAATCATTAGCTGATATTATTTATGGAAATATTAATCCATCGGGTAAACTCGCAGAAACGTTTATTAAAAAAATAGAAGATAGTTCTGTTTTTTTGAATGGATTTAGTTTAAAAAAAGACGAAGTATATCATGAATCAATTTTTGTTGGATATCGTTATTATGATTTGATGAAAACTGATGTGTTATATCCTTTTGGATATGGTTTAAGTTATAGTGATTTTTTATATTCTGATTTAAAAATTAATAATTCCATTTTTAATGAGAATGAAGAAATTTATATATCATTTGATGTTTATAATAATTCAATTTATGATGGACTTGAAACATGTCAATTATATATTTCTAATAAATCAAAATTAGAGATATTTCCAAAATTAGAATTAAAAAAATTTAATAAAATTTTTATTAAATCATATGAAACAAAAAAAGTTGAATTTGTTTTAACTGCTGATGATTTTAAATCATACAATATTAAATTTCATGATTTTTATTTATCAAATGATGATTATATTATTAATATTGGTAATTCATCTAAAAATATTTTATTACAAACAAAAATCAAATTTAAAAATATTTTATTACCACCATTAAAATTTGATTTAGATACAACATTAAATGAATTATTATCTTATGAAAAAACTAAAGATATAGCATTAAATTTTTTAAATAAATATAATTTTCCTAACCCAGATAATAAAATAATATTACCATTAAGAAACTATTTATATTTTGATTATAAAGTTAAAAAAGAAGATATTTTATTGTTATTAGATGAATGTAATACTGCTATTAAAAATTAAATTATAATGCCTATTTAATAAAAATTTAAATAGGTTTTTATTTTTTATTATTTTATATCAAAACATAAACAATAAAATAATAAATCTTATTTATTTTTTATATAATTTATTATATAATATATATAATTATGCGTGTATTTTGGAGGAATATTATGGAATATATATATGGTATTGATATTGGTGGTACAACATGTAAAATAGGTATTTTTCAAAGTTCTGGAGAGTTATTAGATAAATGGGAAATTGAAACTGATAAGTCTTCTAATGGGAAAAATATTATAAAAAACATTGCATCTTCAATAGATGAATATAACAAAAAAAATAATATTAATAAAAATGATATTATTGGTTATGGATTTGGTGTTCCTGGAAGTACAAAAAATAATGTTGTTAATAAGTGCATTAATATAGGTTGGGGAACTGTTGATGTAAAAAAAGAATGTTTGAAATATATTGATAACGATTTAATTGTTTGTAATAATGATGCTAATGTAGCTGCATTAGGTGAAATATGGCAAGGAAATGCTAAAAATATTGATCACGCTATTATGTATACACTTGGGACAGGTGTAGGTGGCGGAGTTATAGTTGAAAATAAAGTAGTCGAAGGTGCTAATGGTGCTGGTGGAGAAATCGGACATATGCATGTTGATGATTATTTTAATTTCCCATGTAATTGTGGTAATCATGGTTGTTTGGAAACTGTTGCTAGTGCTACAGGAATTGTAAAAATGGCAAAATATTTTATTGAACGAAGAATGTATAAAACTGATTTAGTAGATGATGCTAATTTAACATGTAAAATGATTTATGATTATGCAAAAAAAGGTGACGAATTAGCACTTGTTGTTACTGAATATGTTGCTAAATATATGGGAATTGCAACTGCAGCTGCTGCAGGATGTATTGACCCATTAGTATTTATAATTGGTGGAGGAGTTTCAAAAGCTGGAAATATTTTAATTGATGGGATAAGAAAATATTATAAAAAATATGCTTTTCATCCATCAAAAGATACGCCATTTGTCTTAGCTAAACTAGGCAATGATGCTGGTATTTATGGTGCAGCTTATTTAGTAAAATTAAATTATAAAAAATAAAGGGATTGGGATTTTGTGGATGCAATAATTCTTTGTGCAGGCAAAGGAACTAGAATGAATCTAAATGTTCCTAAATGTACAATTAAAATTAATAATAAAGCTATAATTAATCATATTATTGATTGTTTAAATAAAACAATTATTAATAATATTATTGTTGTTGTGGGATATCAAAAAGAAAAAGTTATTGAAACTATAAATAATAAAAGTATTATTTTTGTAGAACAAAAAGAAGCACTTGGAACTGCAAATGCTATTATATCTACAATAAATATTTTAAAAGAATTAAAAACAAAAGATGTTTTAATAATTTCAGGAGATACATTAATAGATTTCGATGTCATTAATCAATTTACATTGAATTATATTAGTAATAAACATATTTTTTCAATTTTAACGATGAACACAATAAATCCTACTGGATTTGGTAGAATTATTAAAAATAAAGAAAATAATATTATAGATATTATTGAAGAAAAAGAAATTAATAATGATTATATAAGAAATATTAATGAAATAAATGTAGGAATATACTTAATTAATACTAAATTGCTTTTAAAAAATATTTTTAAAATAAAAAATAATAATCAAAAAAAAGAATATTATTTAACAGATTTAGTAAAGATTATTAAAAATAAAAAAATAACATCTTTTAATATTAAATATGATTTAAAATTGTTAGGGGTAAATGATTTAAATCAATTAAATAATCTTATTGATCTATTAAAAGATTAAATTATATATGGAGGTTAATATGAGCCTTATTGAAATAAAAAATTTAAATTTTTCTTATCAAGATAATGAATATGCTATTAATAATTTAAATTTGAATATAGAAGAAGGAACTTTTGTTTGCATATTAGGACATAATGGAAGCGGAAAATCTACTTTTGCAAAATTACTTTTAGGATTATTAAAAAGTAATAGTGGTGAGATTAAAATTGATGGCATAACTCTTAATGAAGAAACAGTATATAACATAAGAAAAAAAATTGGTATTGTATTTCAAAATCCAGATAATCAATTTGTAGGAGCAACAGTAAGGCATGATATTGCTTTTGGATTAGAAAATTTATGTATTGAAAGAAATAAAATGAAAGAAATGGTTTTAGAATTTTCTAAAAAAGTTGGAATGGATGAATATTTGGATTATGAACCTATGTCTTTATCAGGAGGACAAAAACAAAGAGTTGCAATTGCATCGATGCTTGCGATGGATCCTCAAATTATGGTTTTTGATGAAGCAACATCAATGCTTGATCCTGAAGGATCAAATGAAGTAATTTCATTGATCAATGAATTAAAAAAAGAAAAACGAACAATAATTGCGATTACTCATGATTTAAATTTTGCACTTGAAGCAGATAGAATTATTGTATTAAAAGAAGGAACAGTAATTTTAGATGATAAACCATTGGAAATATTTAAAAATTCTAATTTATTAAAAACTGCTAAATTAAATTTACCAATGGCTTTAGAAATAAAAGAAAATATTAAACAGGAAGATATGAAGGAATTATTATGGCAATACGTTTTGAAAATGTAAGTTATATATATGACACAACAAATAAATACCAAATAAAAGATGCAATAACTAACATCAATTTAAAAGTTGAAAATAAAAATGAATTTGTTGCAGTTATAGGTAAAACTGGTAGTGGGAAGTCAACATTAATTCAACATATGGATGGATTATTAATTCCAACTAACGGTGTTGTTTATGTTGATGATTTTATTATTAAAAAGCAAAGGAAAAAACAAAATTTAAATCATATAAGAAAGAAAGTTGGATTGGTTTTTCAATTCCCTGAATATCAATTATTTGAAGAAACAATTTTAAAAGATGTTATGTTTGGCCCTAAAAATATAGGATTAACAGATAAAGAAGCTTTAGAAAGTGCTAAAAAAGCATTGAAAACTGTTGGAATAGAGGAAAATTTATTTAATAAATCACCTTTAAATTTAAGCGGCGGTCAAATGCGTAAAGTAGCAATAGCAGGTATTTTAGCAATGGAACCAGAAATTCTTATCTTAGATGAACCGACAAGAGGATTAGATCCTATAACACAAGTTGAAATGTTAGAATTATTTAATAATATTCAAAAAAAGAATAATATTTCTATTATAATGATTACTCATGATATGGATGTTGTTTATGAATATGCTAAAAGAGTTGTTGTTATGAAAGATAGTAAAATTGTGTTTGATGGCAATAAATTTGATTTATTTAATAATCAAGATTTACATGAATTTTCATTAGAAAAACCAGAAATAATTAAAATAATGGATTATATAGAAAGTAATAGCAATTATAAATTTAATCGAAATAAAATATTTAGTAAAAATGATTTAGTAAAGGAAATAAATGATAACTATGAATAGTGTTGTGTTTGGACAATATATTAATACATCTAGTTGGTTACATAAATTAGATGCAAGAATTAAAATAATTTCTTTGATTATTTTAATGGTTTCAGCATTTTTGTTTAATAATGTTTATAGTTTAATTTGCTTTTTATTGTTTTTTATTTTGATTATTTTTACTACAAAAATCCCTTTTAAAAAATTTATTAATGGTCTTAAACCTTTAATGTTTTTATTAATATTTACTTTTATAATTCAAGCTGTTTATACAAAAGGCGGAAGAGAAATTAAATTAGATTTTAGTTTATCATATTTAAATATTTTCTTAATAATTTTTCTTACGATTATAGTGTTTTATTTAAGGAAATTTAATGTTTTAAAAACTACTTTATTATTTCTTTGGTTTATAGGAATTTTTTTAATTCAATATTTTATAAAAACAAATAGTTTTAAGGATTATAGTATATTGTTTTATGAAGATGGCTTAATTAAGGCATTTATGATTTTTTTAAGATTAATATTAATTGTGATTTTATCATCATTATTGACATTTACAACAATGCCAATGGAATTAAATAATGCAATTGAATCACTTTTAAAGCCCTTTAAAATATTTAAATTGCCTGTATCAGAAATTTCAATGATGATTTCTATTACATTGAGATTTATCCCTACATTATTAGAAGAAACAAATAAAATCATGCGTTCTCAAGCGGCAAGAGGAGCTGATTTTAACGAAGGAAGCTTAAAACAAAAAATAACACAAGTTGTATCTTTATTAGTTCCAATGTTTGTAGTTAGTTTTAAAAGAGCAGAAGATTTAGCTAATGCAATGGAAGTAAGATGTTATGAAATAGGAGCTATAAGAACAAAATATGATGAAATGAAATTAAAAGTAGGGGATTATATTACATTAATTATAGTATTTTTAATTTTGATAGGGGCTGTTATATTTTGATATATAAATTAGAAATTTCTTATGATGGTACAAATTATCATGGCTATCAAAAACAAAATGATTTAAAAACAATTGAATTGGTTTTAGATAACACATTAAAAATTATTACTAAAAAAGATATTAAAACCATTTCATCTGGTAGAACTGATAAAGGTGTTCATGCTTTAGGACAAGTTGTATCTTTTGAATATAGTGGAAATATGCAAGAAATTAATTTTTATAAAGCATTAAATTCATTATTACCAGAAGATATTCATGTTATATCAGTTAAAAAGGTAAATGATGATTTTCATGCTAGATATAGTGCAAAAAAGAAAGAATATAGATATTTTTTGAGTTTGAAAGAACCAAATATTTTTTATAGAAATCTTTGTTTATACGACAAAAATTTAGATATCAAATTAATGAAAAAAGCAATAAAGAAATTTATTGGAGAACATGATTTTAGAGGATTTTCTAAATCTGATATTGAAAAAAATACAATAAAAAGAATTTATGAAGCAAAAATTATTTTAAAAGATGATTTAATATGTTTTAAATTTGTAGGTAATGGTTTTTTAAAATATATGGTTAGATGTATGGTTGGAACATTAATTCAAATAGGTAAACATAAAAAAGATATTAATATAATCGATGAAATATTTATGAATCAAAAAAGAAATTTAGCAGGAAAAACAATTGATGCTAAAGGACTTTATTTGTGGAAAGTTTATTATTAATATTTTAAAATATTTTAAAATATGATATGATATATATGGCGGTGAAATTATGGTAAAAAAATTTATTTCTTTTGAAGGTGGAGAAGGGACAGGGAAATCAACAATTATAAAAGCTGTATCTGATTATTTAGATCAAAAAAAAGTTGATTATATAGTAACAAGAGAACCTGGTGGAGTGGAAATATCTGAAGCAATAAGAAATATTATTTTAGATAAAAAAAATACAAAAATGGATGCAAGATGTGAAGCTTTATTATATGCGGCTTCAAGAATTCAACATTTAAAAGAAAAAGTTATCCCCGCTATTAATTCAAATAAAATTGTTATTTGTGATAGATATGTTGATAGTTCATTAGCATATCAAGGTATTGCAAGAAATATAGGAATTAACGAAGTAGAAAACATAAATATGTTTGCTATGGATTATTTACCAGAAAAAACTATTTTAATTGATGTTTCTCCTGAAATAGCTTTAAAAAGAATTAAAGAAAATAATAGAGAAACAGATAGACTTGATCTAGAAAGTATGGAATTTCATAAAAAAGTTTATGAAGGATATTTAATGGTTGCAGAAAAATATAAAAATAGAATTGTTAAGATTGATGGAAATAGATGTTTAGAAGATATAATTAAAGATTGTATTAAGGAAATTGATAAAGTAATATGGGATTAGAATTAGAGTTATTAAAAAAGTCTTATAAGAATAATAGATTAGCTCATTTTTATATTTTTAATGGAGAAAAAAACGAATTAAAATTAAAAACAGCATTAGAGTTTATGACATTATTTTATGATGAAGTTGATTTTAATAATATTTTAAAAATGAATCATTTAAATTTATTTTATATAAAACCAGAAGGAAAAAATATAAAAAAAGAACAAATAACAAATTTATTAGATGAATTTGATAAAACATCTTTAGTTAAAGGTCCTAGATTTTATATAATTGATGAAGCAGAAAAACTAAATATTCAATCAAGTAATTCTTTATTAAAATTTTTAGAAGAAACTCCTTTAGATGTCTATGGAATTTTAATAACTGACAATCTTGAACAACTTCCAGTTACAATTATTTCAAGAGCTCAAATAATCAATTTTAGAGGAACTAAAAAAAATGTTATTGAAAGTAAAATTAATAATAAATATGCATCAATAATAAGTAGTTATACAAATATATTAGATGAAGCAATATCTTTAAGTAAAGATAATGAATTTTTAAAAAAAATTGATTATTGTATGGAATTAATGGAAAATAGAGCAATTTCTAAAAATAGTTTATATCAGTTTTATATAAATAATAAAATAAGTTCTTTAGACGATTTTATGATTGTTGTAAAATTACTAATAATATATTATTCTGATATCTTAAAATATATGAATAACGACTTAAATATAGCATTTAAAGAATTTGATGAAAATATTAAAACTTTAAAAAATAAATTTGAAAAAAAAGATATATATAAAATTATAAAAGAATTAGAAGATGCATTATATATTGCAGCATATAATGTAAAAATCGATTCTTTAATGAATAAAATTATTTTAGACATGTAGGTGATTAAATGAAGGTTGTTGAAGTCCAATTTAGAAAAGTTGGAAAAAAATATTTCTTTGGGCCTAATAATTTAGATCTTCAAATTAATTCTTTAGTAGTAGTAGAAACTATAAGAGGATTAGAATTAGGAACAGTAGTATCTAATATAAAAGATGTGGATGAATCAAAGATAATAGGAGATTTAAAACCTGTTTTAAGAATAGCTTCATTAAAAGATATTAAGGATTATGAAGTAAATAAAGAATTAGAAAAGAAAGTTTTAGAAAGATGTTTCTTTTATGTAAAAAAACATAAATTAGAAATGAAGTTATTAGCATCAGAATATACTTTAGATAAAAGTAGATTAATTATTTATTTTGAATCAGAAGGTAGAGTAGATTTTAGACTTTTAGTAAAAGATCTAGCAGATGAATTTAAAGTAAGAATTGAATTAAGACAAGTTGGAAGTAGAGATGGAGCTAAATTTATTGGAGGACTTGGCCCATGTGGATTAATAATGTGTTGTGTAACACATATAGGTGAATTTGATAATGTTTCCATTAAAATGGCTAAAAATCAAAATTTAAGTTTAAATCCTCAAAAAATTTCAGGTACATGTGGAAAACTTTTATGTTGTATTAACTTTGAAAATGATTTATATACAGAATTAAAAAAGAATTTGCCTGATGTTGGTGATTTTGTTATTACTGAAAAAGGTAAAGGAAAAGTTATGACAAGTGATTGCTTAAATGAGGTTTTTAAAGTTAAATTTGATGAAGATACAATATGTTTTATATCTAAATCAGAAATTATTGAAATTCAAAGAAGAAAAAAACAAAAAGAAAATATAGATGATTTAAAAGAATTAAGAGGATTAGAAAATTAATGAGTGAAAATATTAAAGTTGTAAATGAATTATTAGGATATGAAAAAATTAAAATAATTCAATGTCCTAATATGTTTAATTTTTCTATTGATTCAATTCTTTTAGCCAACTTTTGTACAGTTAATAAAAAATTTTTAAAAATTGTTGATTTTTGTTCTGGTAATGGACCAATACCATTATATTTAACTTTAAGAACAAAAAGTAAAATAATTGGTATAGAAATACAAGAAGATGTCTTTAATCTTGCAAAAGAATCAATTAGTATAAATAATTTAGATAATCAAATTGAAATTTTAAATATGGATGTAAAAGAAGTTGATAAATTAATCTCTAATGTTGATTTAGTAACATGTAATCCTCCATATTTTAAATATCAAGAGGATTCTAAAATTAATAAAAATAATTATTTAACTATTGCAAGACATGAAGTTGAAATCACATTAGAAGAAATTATTCAAAAAGCAAGTATAATTTTAAAAAATGGCGGATATTTTTCTATGGTGCATAGAGCAGATAGGTTAGAAGAAATATTCGAATTATTTAAAAAATATAAAATAGCAATTAAAAAAATAAGGTTTGTTTACCCAAAAGAAAATAGTAAATGTAATCATTTATTAATTGAAGGAATTAAAAATGGTAAACCAGGATTAAAGGTATTAAGTCCACTTTATATTTATGATAGTAACAATAAATGGACTGAAGAAATTATAAAAATATATAATTATAAGGAGTGATTTTATGTTTTTGAATTATTTAAATAAAAAGGAAAAATTAAAATTTTTAGATTTAGCAATCTATATGATTGGTATTGATGGACAACCTACTGAAATTGAAAAAAGATTACTTGAAACAATGATTGTTGAATTAGAAGATATTAGTACTGAATATTCATTTGAAAGAAGTGAAGATATTGATACAACAATTAATTTTTTCGAGGAAAGTAATAGAGTTGTTAAAAAAATCGTATATTTGAATCTTGTTAAAATATCAATGATTGAAGATTTATATAATACATCAGAACATTTGTTTTTAGAAAAATTACAACAAAAATTTGATATTTCAGCAAAACTTAGAAGAGATTTAATTCATATTTTATATGAAGAAAGAGACATTAAAGAAAAAGCAAAGAGAATAATTGAAAATGATTAGTCAAAAAAGTTTTATTAATGAAAAAAATACATTATATCTTGTAGCAACACCAATTGGTAATTTGAAAGATATAACTTTTAGAGCAATCGAAACATTAAAAATGTGCGATGTTATTTATTGTGAAGACACAAGAAATTCATTAATATTATTAAATCATTATGATGTTTCTAAACCATTAAAAAGTTATCATGAACATAATAAAGATTATAAAGATGAAGAAATATTACATGATTTAGAAAAGGGTTTAAATGTTGCTTTAATTTCAGATGCTGGAACATTAATTATTAGTGATCCGGGATTTGAAATTGTAAAAAAAGCAATAATGAATAATTATAATGTTGTTTCAATACCAGGAGCAAGTGCTTTTTTAAATGCTTTAGTTGTTTCTAAATTACCTCCAAAACCATTTTTGTTTTATGGATTTTTAAGTAGTAAAGAAAAAACAAAAATAGATGAATTAGAAAAATTAAAAGAATTACCATATACAATTGTTTTTTATGAATCTCCTCATAGAATAATGGATACATTAAATTGTATGTATCAAGTATTTGGAAATAGAGAAATATCTATTTCAAGAGAACTTACTAAAAAATTTGAAGAAATATATTGGACATGTTTAGAAGATGATTTTTCTAATTTAGAATTAAAAGGGGAATTTTCAATTGTTGTAAAAGGATATTTGGAAGAACAAACTTTAATTGATGATATAAAACTAGTAACTGAATTAATTAAATCTGGTAAAACAGAAAAAGATGCTATTAAAGAAATAGCTGCAAAATATAATATAAAAAAACAAGACTTATATAATAGATATGTTAAATTAAAGAAATAAGGTGGTATTATGGATAAATTTTATTTAGCAACAGCTATAGCATATACTTCATCAATTCCTCATATAGGTAATGTATATGAAGCAATTTTTGCGGATTCTATAGCAAGATATAAAAGATTAAAAGGTAATAAAGTTTTCTTTCAAACAGGGACAGATGAACATGGCCAAAAAATTGAAAATAAAGCTAAAGAACAAGGATATACTCCTAAAGAATATGTTGATAAAATAAGTGGAGAAATAAGAAGAATTTATGATGAATTAGGTATTTCTTATGATTATTATGTAAGAACAACAGATGAAAATCATAAAAAACTTGTTCAAGATGTTTTTAAAAAACTTTATGATAATGGAGATATTTATAAAGGAGAATATGAGGGATTATATTGTGTGCCTTGTGAATCATTTTATCGTGAAAGTGATGCTCCAGATAAAAAATGTCCTGATTGTAAAAGAGATTTAATTGTTGCCAAGGAAGAAGCTTATTTCTTTAGACTTAGTAAATATCAAGATAGATTAGTTAAATATATTTTAGAACATGATGATTTTATTGAACCAGCGACAAGAAAAAATGAAATGTTATTTTTCTTAAAAGATAAATTACCTGATTTATGTGTTAGTCGTTCAACATTTAAATGGGGAATTCCTGTGACATTTGATCAAGAACATGTTGTTTATGTTTGGATTGATGCATTATTAAACTATATTTCTGGAATTGGTTATGATATTAATGGTGGATCAGATAAATTTAAAGAATTATGGCCTTGTGATTTACATGTTATTGGTAAAGATGTATTAAGATTTCATGTTATTTATTGGCCTATAATGCTTATGGCTTTAGGCTTAGATTTACCTAAAAAAATATTTGCTCACCCATGGATTTTAGCTGATAAAAAGAAAATGAGTAAATCAATTGGAAATGTAATGGATACTGATACATTAATAAAATATTTTGGACTTGATGCTGTTAGATATTATTGTTTACATGAAATACCATATCAAGTTGATGGAAATATAACATATGAATTATTTATTGAAAGATATAATAGTGATTTAGTTAATACATTAGGAAATTTGGTTAATAGAACAATATCAATGTGTAAAAAATATTTTAATAGTGAATTTGATTTTGCATATACTGATTTATCAAATGATTTAAGAAATGATGTATTATCATATAAAGAAAAATGTTTTAAATTATTAGATGAAATTAAAATTGCTGATGGATTTGATGAAGTATTTAATATTTTTAGAAGAGCAAATAAATTTATTGATGAAACAGAACCATGGGTTTTAGCAAAAGATCCTTTAAAAGAAGATAAATTAAAAGAAGTTTTAGGAACATTAATAGAAACAATTAGAATAGGATCTGTTTTATTAAAAATATTTATTCCTGATACAGCACAAAACATATTTAATCAAATAAATATTAGTTATGATACACTAGAATCAATTAATGAATATAAAAATTATCATGTAAAAGTTAATGAACCTTCTCCACTTTTTATGCGTATAGATTTAAATAAAAAATTAGAAGAGATATTAAAAAATGAATAAAGAAGGAATTTTTAAAGAAACAAAAAGAACAGGTATTGTAATTGTAAGTGCTATAATTTATAGCCTAGGTCTTATTTGTTTTTTAATCCCTGCTGGAGTATATTCTGGAGGGATGACTGGATTTTGCCAGTTAGTAGTTGATTTATTAAATAGATTAACAAATATTAATTTAAGTGGTCATTTAGGTCTTTTAATTTTTATAAGTAATATTCCTTTTTTAATATTAGCATGGGTTGGAATTTCTAAAAAATTTGCTATATATACTTTAGTATCTGTATTATTACAAACAGTGTTTTTAGATTTAATACCACATTTTCAATTTTTAGATGATCCTTTAACTAACACATTAACTGGTGGACTTTTAACAGGGGTTGGAATTGGACTTGCATTAAAATATGGAACATCTACTGGATCTTTTGATATTTTAGGACAATATTATGCTTTAAAAAAAGGCATGAGTGTTGGTTTTTTAACATTAATGTTTAATTTAATAATTGCTTTTGTAGGAGGATGGATATTTGGATGGGAAAGATGTATTTATACAATCATTAGATTATTAATAAATACTATTGTGATTGACCAAATACATACAGCTTATAACCAAGCTAAAGTTGAAATTATATGTAATAATCCTGATTTGATTGCAGATGAATTATTAAAGGTAATAAAAAGAGGAGCAACCGAATTTCCAGCAATTGGTGCATATAGTCATGAAAATAAAATAGTTATTTCTATGATTATTTCATCCTTTGAGTATTCTTTAGTTCAAGAAACCGTACATAAATATGATGAAAAAGCATTTATTGTAGTCACTCCTGTTAAAAAAATTATTGGAAATTTTAAGAGGCATACGATATCATGAAATGTTTTTTATTTGCTATAGAAGAAGAAATTAATGTTATAAGAAAAAAAATTCCTTTAACTAAATTAACTTATAAAGGAATAACATGCTATTATAATGACAATCTGGTTTTAGGATTAACACAAATAGGTAAAGTGAATGCTAGTATTAATTTATCTTTTATATTAAACAGATTTGATATTGATGAAATTATTAATATTGGAATAGGTGGAGCCTATCAAAAATTAAAACAAGGTGATTTTTTAATTAGTGATAAAGTAATATATCATGATTTTGATTTAACATGGTTTAATTATGAAAAAGGAGAAGTTCCAGGAGGATATAAATATTTTCTTGCTAATGAAACTTTAAAAAATCGTTTTATTGATATATTTAATAAAATGAATGAAAAACATTTTGTTGGAAATATAGCTTCTGGTGATAAATTTATTTTAAAAAAAGAAGAAATTTGTTTACCATATGAAATATATGGTGTAGATATGGAATCTGGAGGTATAGCTCAAGTAGCTAGTGTTTATGGTGTTAATTTTGTTTGTATAAAATTAATATCTGATTGTCTGGGAGAAAAATCTCCATTAAGTTATAATGAATTTGAAAAAAAATGTGGGTATAAGATAAGCGATGTTGTTTTAAAATATTTGGAGGTATATTAAAATGGAAACAAAACAAATAATTATTACACTCCTTATTGTTTTTTTACCTATTATTTTATCTTTAATGATTGCTAGAAAAAACAATTTTTTATATGGATTTGTATGGTATTTATTTATGGTTTCAGCAATTTGTTTTTTAATTGGAAATTATTTAATAGAAGATGCAAGTATAGGAGTTAAGACTGGTTATTTAATTAATGAAGGTATTTTTTCTCCAATAAACTTATTAAAAGATAATTTAAAATTGAAAAATGAATTATTTTATAAAGATTGGTTTAATACGGCTTTTTTATTTTTAGTACAAGTTGTGTTATTTATACCAACAAAATTAATTAGAAAGGTTAGAAAATAATAATGAAAAAAATATTAGTTTTAATTTTATTTTGTTTATTTATGGTTGGTTGTGATCTTGGTAATCAAGGAAATAATAATCATAAACTAGAAGGAACGTTAAGTTTAAACAATTATGCATTTTATAATAGTGATGAATTAATGTTAGATTTAACATCAAGTTTAGAAATTGATGGAAATGAAACAATATTAGTTAATGTTGATAATAAAGAGGCAACTATTAATAATAAAACTATTAATGATAAAAATATATATTTAGAATGTAAAATGCCAAGTGCATTTCGTAATGGATTAGATAATTCTATTAAAATCACTTTAGAAGATAGTAATAAAGAAATTAAAAGTACATTTAATTTAAAACCAATAACTTTAGTAAGTAATAGTAATCTTGATACTTATGTAAAAATTAATGGTAGAAGCTATGATGATTTATCTGGATATGGAAGAGCAATGAATTATAGTGCAAGCGGATTTGAAGTTAGTTTTTATGGAACAAAATTAAATATTGGATTAACAATTGGATCTGGAGAAGGAATTTTTAATATATATGTTGATAATGAATTTAAAGAAAGAAAAAAATTTACAACAAGCTTTGTTGATAGAACTGTTGTAAGTAATTTAGAAATTGGTTATCATACAGTAAAATTTGTTAAATGTAATGAATATTCTCAAGGTAGAACATATTTAAAAAAATTATCGACAGATGGAACTATTTATGAATTAGATAATAATGTAAACAAATTAAAATTTGAAGTTTATGGTGATTCAATTTCTTGTGGATATGGTATTTTAGGAAATTATCTTGATTCATGGGATGCATCAAAAACATATGCATATTTATTAGCTAATGAATATAATGCTGATATTAATTTTATTACATATTCTGGATGGGGAGCTTATATGAGCCCTTATGCAAGTCCTAAAACAGATGGAGCAGTTACAAAATTATTTGGGATAACTGATTTAGCAGATAATAATGCTTGGGATCATTCAAAATATATTCCAGATGTAGTTTTAGTTAACTTAGGTACTAATGATGGATGGGCAATATCTACAAATTCTGAATTAAATGGATTTAAAACAACTTACAAAAAATTTATTAATGATTTAAATGAAAAATATAATAACCCACTAATTGTTTGTATTGTTGGAATGATGACAAAAACAAGTAGTGTTAACAATACTATAGAAGATATTGTTTCTGAATTAAATCTACCTAATGTTTTATTTTTTAGAGCAGGAACAATGAGTGGTGATGCAGAAACAGGATATAATGGACATCCAAGTTATGTTGCTCACGAAAGAGTTTATAATGAATTAAGTGCATTTCTTAAAGGATTGATTTATTAATTTATCATGTTATAATTAAATTATAAAGAGGTGATTAAAGGAAAATAAACAGATTAAAAATTAGTTTATTTTCCTTTTTTAATAAAAAGGGAGTGTTATTTTGATTAAAATTAATAATTTAACCAAAATTTATAAAGATAATGAATACGATGTAAA
>CAYZIB010000012.1:0-36573 GCA_964478425.1 uncultured Anaeroplasmatales bacterium
ATATTCAGTTTTCAAAGACCTAATTTTCTTTGCGCATTTCATCAACGCGCTTTTTTATTTTATCACACCATAACTAACTTGTCAATAACTTTTTTTATTTTTTTTATTTTTATTTTTTATTAACTTGTCATTTTTAGCAGACATTGGTTATTATATGACAATTAAAATAAAATGTCAACAACTTTTTTACTATTTTATTTTTTTATTATTAAATAGTATTTATATTATATAATTATTTATTTATATTGTCAATTCAATTTATAAAAAAATCCCATAAAATGGGATTAAAATAATCTTAAAATGTCATTAAAACAAACATACACAAATAAAATCATTAAAACAATATATGTAACATTTATTAAACTATTTTCTACTTTTCTATTTACTTTTTTCTTTGTGATAGTTTCATATGCTAAAAAGGCTAATCTTCCACCATCTAATGCAGGTATCGGAAGCAAATTTACAAACCCTATATTAACACTTAAAAATCCAGCAAAAGAGATTAAACTTAATAATCCGCCAGCCATATATTGTCCTGTTGCAGAAAAAATACCTATTGGTCCAGATAAATCTTTTACTCCAACACCCTCTGTACCAAATATTAATAGTCCTAATGTTTGATAAACTTCTTTAATATTAGTCCACATACTTTTAAAACTTTGAGTAAAAGCATAACCTAAATTAAATTTATAAGTTGGACTAACTCCAATTTTCATATTTACTTTTTCAGCATTTTGCATATCAATTACTTTATCAAAAGATTCTATTTCATATGAAAATTCTTTTCCATTATCATCTAAAACTAATTTAACTTTTGATGCTTTTAAATCTTTGAATAAATCAACCATATTAGACCAACTATAAATATTAATAAGATCTCCATTTCCAATTTTAACTGCTTTTATAACCATACCTGGTTTAGCTCCACTTGTTTCAGATCTACCAAATACTTCTCCAATTTCAACTAATTCGTTATTTGTACTACTTGCAATACCTATATTATTAAAAATAAGCATTGTATTTAAATTAACTAAAATTTCTTCATTATTTCTAAGGATTTTTGTGTCTATATTAACTAACCCACAATTTTCATCCATAAATGTTTGAAATTTTTTCCAATCATCTTTAAAATTTACCCAATTATTATTTTTATCTTTCATTGCAACTATAATATCATTTTCAAATAAGATATTACTATTATCCATAATTTTTATTTCTGATTGTTCATTATATGTAATATTGTTTGCCACACTACTAATTTTTGTTGAATTATAATTTGGTTGCCCTTGAAATAACCCTACTATTAAGAATAAGAAAAAAGCTAATACAAAATTCATACAAGGTCCCATAAATACTGTTAAAAATCTTTTTAATAAGCTTTTTGATTCATAACTTCTTTCATATATTGGTAACTGTAATGGTTCGCCTTTTTTAAAAATATAACACGCATTTTCTAAAACATAATATGTATTACATGTTCCATCTATATCAATTGTTATATATAAATAATCTGTTTCTTTTTCTTTATATAAATCAAAATCTACTACTTTACCAACAATTTCTGCATTAGAAAAATCTTCAATATAAATTTTATCGACTTTTGAATCTTTTAATCCTAATCCAATTAAATCTCCTTTTTTAACTAAATTAACTAATTGTTCTCCTGCCATTGCAACATATCCACCTATTGGTATAGCTCTTAAAGCATACATTGTTTCACCTTTTTGTTTTTTTGCTAAAAGAGGTCCCATACCAATAGAAAATTCATGACATAAAATGTCAGATTTTTTTGCCAAAATAAAATGTCCCATTTCATGAATTACAATTATTAATCCTAATATAAAAATAAAGGCTAAAAGTTGTAATATTATCATATAATTCCTCCATAATTATTCAAAATAAAATCATATACTTTTTTATTTGTTAAATATATATCATCAATAGATATATTTTCCTTATATTCAAAAAACTCACATGCATATTTTACTAACTTATATATGTCGTTAAACTTAATTTTTTCATCTAAAAAAAGTTTTACTGCAGCTTCATTTGATGCATTTATTATTGCACCCATATTTCCTTCTTTAAAATTTTCTAAACAAAAACAAAATAAAGGATACTTATCTTTTTTTATATCTTTAAAAGTTAAATTTGTTAAATTAATATCATTATTTTTATAAAAAAATCTTTTTGGATATGATAATGAATATAAAATTGGTATTTTCATATCATGAGGTGCATAAAGCATTTTATAATTGCCATCTATATATTTAATAATTCCATGAATTAATGATTCTAAATGAATTTTAGCTTCTATTTTATCAATAGGAAAAGAAAATAAATAGTGAGCTTCTAAAATTTCAAAAAATTTATTAATCATCGTAGCAGAATCGATAGTTATTTTTTTTCCCATATTCCAATTTGGATGTTTTAAACAATCACTAACTGTAACATTACTTAAATCATCAAAATCTCTTAATGCTCCCCCACTTGCAGTAATTATTATTTTTTCAATATCAGATTTTTTTTCTTTTTCTAAAAGTTGAAAAATCGCAGAATGTTCACTATCAATTGGCAATAATAACACATTATTCTTTTTAACTTCTTCCATGATTATTTTTCCAGCAACTACTAAGGTTTCTTTATTAGCTAAACAAATATCATTTTTATTTTTTATTGCTTCTATTGTTGGTTTTAATCCAACAAACCCCATCAAAGCATTAACAATAATAGCTTTTTTATATTTAACTATTTGATTTAATCCATCTTCACCAAATACAACAATAATATTTTTATTGATTTGATCTTTGATTAATTCATATTTGCTTTCATCCTTAAAGCAAACAATTTCTAAATCAAATTCATTTATAATTTTTAAAGCAAGAAAAACATTTTCTCCAAAAGATATACCCAACAAATTAAAATTATCTGGATATTTTTTTATTACTTCTATTGTGCTTTTACCAATTGATCCTGTTGCACCAAGTAAAATTATATCTTTTTTCATTTAAATCACTACCACTATTAAGCATAAAACCATTGCTAAAAATATGACTGAATCAAATCTATCTAAAACACCACCATGTCCAGGAAATAAATTACTAAAATCTTTAATATCATATGTTCTTTTAAATTTTGATGCTACTAAATCACCTATTTGAGAACATATAGATAAAACAATTCCTAAAAAAATGATTGCTATTGCATTTAAAAAACTATTTTCAAAGATAAAGAATAATCCTCCATCATAAAAATATGCAAATAAAAACGAGAAAATAACTGCAAAAATTATTCCTCCAATTGATCCTTCAATTGATTTTTTAGGGCTAATATTCGGACATAATTTGTGTTTTCCAAATTTAACACCCACAAAATATGCAAAAACATCAGTAAATATCGAAATAATAAACAAATAAACTAAATATTCAGTTCCTTTATATTTTAATAAAAATATAGATGTAAATCCAATTGTTGGATAGATTATACTTATTATTGCTTCACTTATTTTTTTACCATTAAAATCATTAATAAAGACCATCATTGATAATAATACCACAAATAATAACAAGAAAAGTCCAATAAAAAAATCTTTATTTAAATTATTTAATAAAAATGTTTCATTATTAAACAAACTTATAATTCCATAAAATAAAAAAATTGGAATTGTTAATAATAATATTTGATAAAATTTATTTACTTGATGATTTTCATCATACATTTTAAGCATTTCATAACTACCAAATATACTTAAAAAAATCATACATAATTCAAAAACAGGATTTAATGCCTTAATTAAAAATATTGGAGTAAATATTACTGCAATAATTAAACCTGTAATAAGTCTTTTTTTCATTTTAATCCTCCAAATCTTCTATTTCTATTTTGATAGATGTTTATAGCTTTATATAATTCTTTTTTATTAAAATCCGGCCATAAGCATTTAGTAAAATATAATTCAGCATAAGCAATTTCAAAAAGTAAAAAATTGCTTATTCTTATCTCTCCGCTTGTTCTTATTAATAAATCAACATCTATTATATTTTTTGTTTCTAAATAGTTTTTAAAATAATCTATAGTTATTTCATCTATTTTAATTTTCCTATTTAATACATCTTCTGATATTTTTTTTGTTGCATTTATAATATCATATCTTGCTCCATAATCAAAACAAATATTTAAAGTTAGACCAGTGTGTTTTTTTGTAAAAAATTCAACTTCATTAATAGTATTTAATAACTGTTCGTTTATTCTATCTTTACGACCTAATACTTTTATTTTAATATTTGAATTTTTAATTTCATTTATATATTTTTTTACCATTTCAATTGGTTTTGTCATAAGATAATTTACTTCTTTAGCTGGTCTTTTCCAATTTTCTGTACTAAAAGCAAAAACAGTTAAATATTTAACACCTATTTTATCGCATTCTAAAACAATTTTACTTAGATTTAAAGCTCCATAATAATGTCCAATATTTCTTTCCAACATTCTTTTATTTGCCCATCTTCCATTTCCATCTAAAATTATTGCAATATGCTTAGGTATATTATTTAAATCAATTTTTTTCAAAATATCCCTTCTTATAAAAAAGATAATGACTATACAGTCATTAAGTCTTTTTCTTTTTCTTTTAAAGCACCATCAACTTTTAAAATATATTTATCAGTTAATTTTTGAACTTCTTCTAAATAATATTTTTCATCATCTTCAGTTAACTTTAATTTTTTTATTTCATCATTTCCGTCTCTTCTTAAATTTCTGATTGCTACTTTACACATTTCTCCCATTTTATTTACAGTTTTAACTAATTCTTTTCTTCTTTCTTCTGTAATTTTAGGGAAAACTAATCTAATACCTGTTCCATCGTCACTAGGAGTAAGTCCTAAATTTGATGCATTTATTGCTTGAACTATATTTTTTAAACTTGATTTATCAAATGGTTTAATATATAGTTGTGTAGCTTCAGGAACTTGAATGGATGCTATTTGTTTTAAAGGTGTATCACATCCATAATAAGAAACTAAAATACTATCTAAAATTTTAGGATTAGCTCTTCCTGTTCTTATTTGAACCATTTCTTTTCCTAAATTTTCTAATGATTTATTCATTCTTTCTTCTAAATCTAATAAAACTAAATCAGGCATAATTTCCTCCTTACTTAATATATGTACCTATTTTTTCTCCCATAACTGTTTTTTTAATATTTCCTTCAACATTCATATCAAAAACAATTATTGGTAAATTATTATCTTGACATAAAGTTGCTGATGTTAAATCCATCACTTCAAGTTTTGACTCCAATAATTTATCAATAGTAAGTTCATCATACATAACTGCATCACTATATTTTCTTGGATCTTTATTATAAACACCTGATGTACCATTTTTTGCCATTAATATTACATCAGCATTTATTTCTGCTGCTCTTAATGCAGCTGCTGTATCAGTTGAAAAATAAGGACTACCAGTACCACCAACAAAAATTACAACTAATCCTTTTGTTAAATGTTGTAAAGCTTTTCTTCTAATATATGGTTCTGCAACTTCATCACATTTAATTGCACTCATTACTCTAGTTTTAATTCCTATTGACTCTAATGCATCTTGTAATGCTAAACCATTTAACATTGTTCCAAGCATTCCCATATAATCTGCTTGTGCGCGCTCCATACCTAATTCAAAGGCATCTCTACCACGCCAAATGTTTCCTGCTCCACAAACAATACCTATTTCAACACCTAATTCATATATTTCTTTAATTTGGTTTGCAATAGATTTAACTACTTTAGGATTAATTCCAAGTTCAACTGATTTATCTCCTTTTAAAGCTTCTCCACTGATCTTTAATAAAACTCTTTTATACTTTACCATAAAAATCCTCCCATTATTAAGGAAAAAGGGTATTTTAAAAACACCCTAATTAATTTTGTTTAATTTGAGCCATAACTTCAGATGCAAAGTCGGCAACTTCTTTAACAATTCCTTCTCCTACTTCAAGGCGAACATAATTAACAACTTCAGATTGATTTTGTTTTACATAATCACCAACAGTAACATCAGGATTTTTGACAAATGGTTGATCAACTAAACAAATTTCTTTTAAATATTTATTTAATCTACCAGCAACCATTTTTTCTACGATAGCTTCTGGTTTTGGTTTTTGAGATTGTTTATTTTCTTCTAAAGCTGCACTTCTTATAATATGAGTTTCGTTTTCTAATTCAGCTTTGCTCATATCTGAACTTTTAACATATTTAGGGTTAATAGCTGCAACATGCATTGCAACATCTTTAGCAACTTGTGCATTTTCTCCTTTTAAAATAGTTAAACAAACAATTCTTCCACCTTGATGTTTATATAGACCAAATACTTCATTATCTTCTTTAGTAACTCTTTTTACTCTTCTTAATGAAATTTTTTCTCCGATTGTTGCTGTTGCGCTAACTAATACTTGTTCTAATGTTTCACCATTACATAAAACATTTAATGCTTCTTCAGTTGAAGTTGCATTACTATCTAATAACGCATTTGAAATTGTTTCGATTAAATTTAAAAATTTATCATTTTTAGCAACGAAGTCAGTTTCTGAATTCAACTCAAAAACATATGCAACATTTCCTTTTGTGCATACATTACATAAACCTTCTGCTGCTACTCTATCAGCTTTTTTTGCTGCTTTTGCAATTCCTTTTTCTCTTAACCATTGTACGCTTTTTTCAATATCACCATTATTTGCTTCTAATGCTTTTTTGCAATCAAGCATACCGGCATTTGTAATTTCTCTTAATTCTTTTACCATTGCTGCAGTAACTGCCATTTTTAATTCCTCCTAGTTTCTTAATTCATTAAATATATTATCATATATTACTTATTTAAACAACATTTTTTTATCATTTTTTAATTTGATTTTAAAAAAAAGATATTTGAACAATATCTTTTTTATCATTTAATTATTTATTTTCTTCAGTAGCTTCTTTTTTTACATCTCTTTTAGGAGCTCTTTTTTCTTTTCTTTGTGGTTTTTCTTTTTCTTCCATTGTAGCAGCAGCTTCATCCATTGAAATTTCTTGTTCATCTTCGAATTTTTCAACAACTCCACCTTGTGCTTCAATAACAGCATTAGCCATTACCCATGTAACTAATTTAACAGCTCTAATAGCATCATCATTACCTGGAATTACATAATCAACATCATCTGGATCACAGTTTGTATCAACAATACCAAATACAGGGATATTTAATATTCTAGCTTCTAAAATTGCATTTCTTTCTTTTCTAGGGTCAACGATAAATAAAGCATCAGGTAATTTTTTCATGTTTTTAATACCACCTAAAAACTTTTCTAATTTATCTCTTTCTGCAATTAATTTAATAACTTCTTTTTTAGGTAAAGAATCAAAATAACCATCTTTTTCTTGTTTATATAAGTCATTTAATCTTCTTATTCTTCTTCTGATTGTTTTAAAGTTAGTTAATGTTCCACCTAACCATCTTTGATCAACATAGTAATGTCCGCATCTAATTGCTTCTTCTTTTACTGCTTCCATTGCTTGTTTTTTTGTTCCTACAAATAATACTTTTCCACCATTATTTACAATATCAAATAATGCTTTATAAGCTGTTTCAATTTGATTTGCAGTTTTTTGTAGGTCGATGATGTAAATCCCATTTCTATCTGTGTAGATATATTTTGCCATTTTAGGATTCCATCTTCTAGTAGCATGTCCAAAATGAACACCTGCTTCTAGTAATTGTTTCATTGCAACTACGCTCATTTTATTTTTCTCCTTTTTGTTATTCTTGTGTTTTCCTCATCGCTAATATCCACCAATTAGGCACTAGGATAATCGCTCAAAAAACATGCATATTTTTTCATGCTATTTAATTTTATCATCTTTTTTAAAAAAATCAAGTTATTTTTCAAGTTCTTGACCACAATTTTTACAAAATTTTGATTTATAATCATTTATTGTATTACAATTTACACATTTTTTTATAATTTTAGCTCCGCATAAATTACAATATTTTTGGTTTTCATCAATCATACCGTTACAAATAGGACACCTTACATTATTTAATTTTTCATATGTTTTAACATTGCTTGTTCTATTTTTATATTCTTGATTTATATTATTATTACTACTTTTAAATATCGATTTAATTACTTTAAATATCAAACTAGTTATTGCAAAAAACATTATTGCAGTTGCTAAAAATGGAATAAAAAAATAATTAAACATCTTTATCATCCTTATGTAGCATTAAAACTAATTCTCTTAAAACTTTTGATGCTACTTGATTTGAAACACCGCTATTATCATAATGTGGCGATAACTCAACAATGTCAGCACCAACTATATTATTTAATTTACTAAAACTTAAAATTCCATTTAATAGTTCTTTAAATGTTATTCCCCCTGCTTCAGGAGTACCTGTTCCAGGAAAAACAGATGGATCTAATACATCTAAATCTATTGTAATATAAACTGGATAATTTTTAATAATTTCAATTGTTTCTTCTAATCCATTCAAATCAAATTTATGCAAATTAGTATGTTCTTTAGCCCACAAAAATTCATGTCTATCCCCACTTCTAATTCCAAATTGATAAATTTTATTATCACCTAATAAATCATAACATCTTCTTAAAACTGTTGCATGACTAAATTTCATTCCAAAAAATTCATCTCTTAAATCAGTATGTGCATCAAAATGAATAATTCTTAAATCTGGATATTTTTCAAATACTGCTTTAACAACCGGATAAGTTACTAAATGTTCTCCACCAATCATCATAGGTATTTTATTATCGTTTACAATATCTTTTGTTGTATTATAAATTATATTTAATGATTCATTTACATCACCTATTGGTAAATCTAAATCCCCAATATCACAAGTATTATAATCTTTTAAATCTTTATCTTGATATGGACTATACCATTCCATCCCAAAAGAATCTAATCGAATATTATTTCCTGCAAATCTTGTCCCAGGTCTAAAAGAACATGTTGCATCCATTGGACATGAATATATAATAACATTTGATTCATCATATTCTTTATCACAGCTTTGAAAAACATTTAAATTTCTTTCATATTTCTTATTTTTCATATTCATCACTCCATTTTTCCCATTCATCTTTATCAATTACTGAAATCATATTCTCCATATAATCACTAAATAAAGTCGAACCTTTTTTAATATAAAAATCTATTTTATCAATAATTTTACTTGTTATTATTTCACCTGGTATTACTACAGGTATTCCAGGAGGATAAATCATTACAGATTCAGCACTTATTTCACCTATAGAATCTTTTAATAAAACTAATTTATGAGGTGCATGATAAGCAACTCTTGGCCTAACTTTTAAAATATGATTTTCATCTTTAAAATGTTGTCTTGTTTCAATAAAATCAGATTTATAATATTTCTTGCTTACATCTTTTAATGCTTTAATAAGTTTATTAATGTGTTCTAATTTAGAGCCGATTGTTAAAATTGCAAGAATAACATTAGTTTCTCCTAATTCCATTTGAATATTATATTCATCTTTTAAAATTTTATATAAATCAAGTCCTGTTAAATCCATATGATTTATTTCAATTATTAATTTTGTTTCATCATAATTAAATGAACCTTTATCTAAAAAATACTTTTTATTTGGTGAAAAAAATCCTGGTATTAAATTAATATTTTCTCTTGCATAATTTGCTAATTCAATTATTTTTAATAATTCATTTTTACCATTTATCGCCATATATTTTCTAGCAGAATCAATCGATGCCATTATTAAACTTGATGGGGATGTTGTATTTAAAATATTTAAAGTTCTTTGAATTTCATGAAACTCTAAATCTTTGCCCTTACACAATAATACTGATCCTTGTGTAAAACATCCTACAGTTTTATGAAAAGACAAACTTGACATATCTGCTCCTGCTTCCATAGCAGATATAGGCATATGTTCTGAATACCCAAAATGTGCTCCATGAGCTTCATCTACTAATACTTTCATATTAAATTCATGTGCATATTCTGTAAGTTTTTTTAAATTTGTACAACATCCAAAATATGTAGGATTAATCACAAAAATTGCTTTAGCATCTTTATTTTCATCAATTGCTTTTTTATATGCTTCAAATTGCGTATCACTAGCAATTTCTAATAATTCATCAATCTTAGGTTCAATAAAAACTGGAATAGCACCACTTAAAATTAATCCGTTAATAACTGACTTATGAATATTTCTTGGAAGAATAATTTTTTCATTTGCTTTAACCGAATTCATAATCATTGCAATTATTCCTGAGCTTGTACCATTAATAAGAAAATATGCTTTATCAGCATTTAAACTTTTAGCTAAAAGTCTACAAGCTTCCATAATAACTCCTTTAGGTTTTGCTAATGTATCTAATCCTCTTGGAGCATTACTATCTAGTTTATAAACCATATCACCTAAATATTTTTGTAAATCTTGATTTATTAAACCTAAATGATGTGCAGGCACATCAAATGGAACAGCGTTACTATTTGCATATTCTACTAATGCATCTAAAAACGGTGTTTTTAATTGTTCTTTATCCATAAAATACCTCTACTTCGTACTTCCGAATCCACCAGTTCTTATATTTCCTGTTGTATTATCTATATCTGCTTTTAAAAATTTTTGAAAGATACCTTGAGCTATTCTTTCACCTTTACAAATTAATTTATCTTCACTAGAAAAATTATATATTGCAACAAACACATGTCCATCATTATTTGGATTTTCGTAATAATCTTTATCAATAATTCCAACATTATTAGGAATTGTAAGACCTTTTTTTACTGATAAACTAGATCTAGGATAAATCATAAATACTTCATCATCTTGCATATATACTTTAAATCCAGTTTTAACTAATACTATTGAATTTTTAGGAATTAAAACATCTTCAATTGATTCAATATCATATCCAGCACTATATAATGTTGCACGATATGGCAAATTTACATTTGCATTTTCGAATCCTTTACAAACTTTAAAACCTCTCATAACTCCTCCAAATATTCTAAAACTGCTATTTCTCTTAATAATGCAGTTGATTTTCTTTTTGATTCATATAAATTTTTATTATGATTTAATGCTTCTTTAATTGTTATCCAACGGCTTTCATAACCTAATTCAGTTTCATATTTTTCTAAATGAGGATTACTAAATTTATCACATGTACAAATACTATAATAAGATGTTTGTTTAAATAAATCTGCATCATTAAATAAAGATGCACGATATTCTACTACGTAACCTATTGTTTTAATTACTTTTGTATTTAAAGCTCCAACTTCTTCAAATGTTTCTCTAATAGCAGTATCAATTATATTTTCATTTTTTTCAACACCGCCACCTGGAAATGAATAATCATCAAAAAACTTTGAATAAACCATTAAAACTTTATCATTTTTTCTAAAGATTGCTCTTGAAGCTATACGTTCTTTATATTTTTTTTCGTTTTTATTGACATCTCCAATTATTTCTTTGATTAATTTCATAAAACACCTCTAATTATTATTAACCATTTCAATAAAATATTTATACATTGTTAAATCATTAGTTAATTCAGGATGAAACGATAAAGCAATTACATTATTTTGTCTAACTGCAATCACATTTTCTTTATATTTAGCTAATACTTTAACATTTTCTTTGTAAGAAACTATATAAGGTGCTCTAATAAATACCATTGGAATTATATATTCTTTATCAAGCATAATTGGTAAATCACTTTCAAAACTACTTAATTGACTACCAAAAGCATTTCTTTTAACAACAATATCTAATATATTTAAATGAGATTTATAATTTTCCAATTCTTTTGCAAGGAGAATCATCCCTGCACAAGTAGCAAAGCAACATAATCCTTCTTCTAATCTTTTTTTCAAAGGATCAAATAAATTATTAACACGTAAAAGTCTGCTAATTGCTGTGCTTTCCCCACCTGGTAAAATTATTCCACTAATCTTATTTAAATCTTCTTCTGTTTTTACATAAATAACATTATCATAAATTTGTTTTATACAATTATAATGTTCAATAAAAGAACCCTGTAATGCTAATACCCCAATTATTTTATCTTTTTTCATAAGATACTTCCAAATTTTTTATTTCTAATCCCTTCATTGCTTTTCCTAACCCAGTTGATACTTCAGCTAAAACTTTAGGATTATCATAATTAGCAACAGCTTTAACAATCGCCTCAGCAGTTTTAAGTGGATTTTCAGATTTAAATATTCCTGATCCAACAAAAACACCTTCAGCACCAAGCATCATCATTAATGCTGCATCTGCTGGTGTTGCAATTCCTCCTGCAGCAAAATTTACTACTGGTAATTTTTGATTTTCTTTAACATTCAATAATAAGTCTAATGGTATTCTTTCTTGTTTTGCATATTCTTCTAATTCTTTTTTTGTCATATTATCTAATAATTTAATTTCATCTGTTATTTGTCTTATATGTTTAACAGCTTCAACAACATTTCCAGTTCCTGCTTCACCTTTTGTACGAATCATTGAAGCTCCTTCATTAATTCTTCTTAAAGCTTCGCCTAAATTTCTAGCACCACAGACAAAAGGCATCTTAAAATCATGTTTATTTAAATGATATTTTTCATCAGCTGGTGTTAAAACTTCAGATTCATCAATAAAATCTATATCTAATGATTCTAATATTTTAGCTTCAGCAATATGTCCTATTCTACATTTTGCCATAACAGGAATACTACAAACTTCTTTTATTTCTAAAATCATTGCAGGATCACTCATTCTTGCTACTCCACCTTCTTTTCTAATATCAGAAGGTACTCTTTCTAAAGCCATTACCGCAACTGCTCCAGCTTTTTCTGCAATCATTGCTTCTTCTTTATTTGTTACATCCATTATTACCCCACCTTTTAACATTTGGGCAAGGTTTTTATTAATAATATATTGATCCATTTTTCTTTCTCCTTATTTATATCTATTTTATTTTATCACATATTAATTATTACACAATAAATTATTTTTTTAATTTTATCGCTCTTGGATGAGATTCCATATAACTAATTTTTAAAGATTCATCTGATATGTGTGTATAAATTTGAGTTGTATTAATATTTTTATGTCCTAACAATTCTTGAACTGCTCTTATATCTGCACCATTTTTTAATAATTCAGTAGCAAAACTATGCCTTAACATATGGGGATGAACTTTATATGTTTCCCCAGCTTTCATAATTAGTGAATCTAAAATTTTTCTAACTCCTCTTGTAGTTAGACTTGTTCCTTTATAATTTAATAATAAAATTCTATTTTCTTGAAAAGAACTTTTATATATTAAATTTGATCTGATATTTAAATACTCATCTAAACTTTCTTCTAATTCTTCGTAAAAATAAACATATCTATCTTTAGAACCTTTACCATGAATTAAGATCATCTTATTTGAAAAATCTATATCTTTTATTAAGATATTACATAATTCACTAACTCTTAATCCACAACCATATAATAATTCTAAAATCAATTTATTTCTTATTCCTAAAACACTTTTATCACACGAACTAAATAAGATATTTATTTCATCATTATCAATTACTCTTGGTAATTTTTTTTCAATTTTTGGTGTTTTAACTTCTAAAAAGAAATTTTCATTAACATATTTTTTTTCTAATAAATAATTATAAAAAGTTCTTAAACAACTAAATTTTCTTGAAATACTTTTTTTAGAAAAATTATCTAAACTAGTTAAATAAAGCCTAACTGTTCTTTTAGTTATTGTTGTTAAATCATCATCAAATCCTTCATTAATTAAAAAATTTAAAAAATGTGTTAAATCATTTTTATAACTTGTAATTGTAAAATCAGAATAATTAAGTTCAACTTTTAAATGATCTAAAAATTCATCTATAAGCATTTTATAAATTCTTCTAAATCCGTGATTGCTCTTTTACCAAGTAATTCTTTCTTCTCAGTTTTCTTAGCTTTTTCCATAAGCATTGGCAAAAGGCCCATATTTGCATTCATTGGTTGAAAATTTCCATTATTACAATTACTAATATAATTTCCCATTGCGCCAAGCATTGTTGTTTTAGGAAAATAAAAATCACTCCCATTTTTTAAATAATTATCTAATGCTATTGCACTATATAATCCACTTGCACAACTTTCAATATAACCTTCGACTCCTGTTATTTGACCTGCAAAAAATAAATTTTTATTAATTTTTGATTGATAATTTGCTTTTAAATATTTTGGAGAATTAATATAAATATTTTTATGCATAACTCCATATCTCATAAATTCAGCTTTTTCTAATCCAGGAATAAGTCTAAATATTCTTTTTTGTTCATTAAATTTTAAATGAGTTTGAAATCCAACTAGGTTATATAATGTGCCTTCACTATTATCTTGTCTTAATTGCACAACAGCATAAGGTCTAATACCATTATTTTCTAAACCTACTGGTTTTAAATTTCCAAAAAGCAATGTTTGTTTTCCTCTTTTAGCCATTATTTCTACAGGCATACATCCATCAAAAACTTTTAAATCAAATTCATGTGGAATAATACATTCTCCATTAATTAATTCATTATAAAACAAATTAAATTGTTCTTCTGTCATTGGACAATTTATATAATTTCCTTCACCTTTATCATATCTATTTTTAAAATATACCTTATTTAAATCAATAGAATCATAACTAATTATTGGCGCTGCTGCATCAAAAAAATATAAATTATCCGAAAAATATTCTTTTAAATTATTATATAAATCAATTGATGTAAGTGGTCCTGTAGCAACAATTGTTGGTATACTTAAATCAATATTTGTTACTTCTTCATTTATAATTGTTATATTTTTATGATTTTTAATTTTTTCAGTAATATAACTTGCAAAACCAGTTCTATCTACAGCAAGAGCGGTTCCTGCTTCAATTTTATTTTTAGTAGCACTTTCTAAAATTAAACTATCTAACATTCTTAACTCTTGTTTTAAAATTCCAACTCCATTAGTTAATGCATCGCTTCTTAAACTATTTGAACATACTAATTCACCAAATAAATCAGTTTTATGGGCTTCAGTAGTTTTTTTAGGTCGCATTTCATATAATAAAACTTCATAATTTTTATTTGCTAAATAATATGCAGCTTCAGATCCTGCAAGACCTGCTCCAATTACTCTAACTTTCATATAATCATTCCTTTTTTCTAATAACATACATATTATATAATATATTTCTAAAAAAACATAATTATTTTTAATAAAAAAAAGATGGGCGAACCCATCTATGATGCTACTTTATGATGTAATCTTAATTTATCAGCCAACATTGCAATAAATTCACTATTAGTTGGTTTTGATTTATTATAACTTATTGTATAACTAAATATTTGCGATATCATATCAACATTTCCTCTATTCCAAGCAACTTCAATAGCATGTCTAATCGCTCTTTCAACTCTAGAAGATGTTGTTTTATATTTTTTTGCTACAACAGGATATAAATTTTTAGTTATAGAACCTAATATTTCGATATTATTATATACCATTGTTATTGATTCTCTTAAATACATATATCCTTTTATATGAGCAGGTACTCCTATTTCATGTAAAATATCTGTAATTTCAATACCTAAATCACCTTTTGTATCGGTTGTAAAATATTCCCCTTTTTTCATAATACTTGGTTTAAATAAATCTTTTGCTATTTTCAAAAAATAATTTAATTCAAATGGTTTTACTAAATAATAATCAGCTCCAAGACTTGCGGCTTTACTCATTAAATTATCATTATTAAATGCTGACATGACAATTATTTTTTTAGGTCTTTTATACTTAATCGGATTATCCCTTATTTCTTCTAAGACCTGTACTCCATCAAAATCCGGCATGAAAATATCTAATATCAATAAATCAACATCATTATCCTCCAATACCTTTAATACTTTTCTCCCTGAATCTACTGATTCTAATAATTCAAAATCTTTTTGCATATTTAAAAATTCTTTTAATAGCATTTCAAGATCTTTTGAATCATCTGCAATTAATGTTTTAATCATATATTATCCCCCTATATCTGATACTATAATAATATATCGTTTTACAAATTTCAATTAAATTATTGAATTTTTTAAAAATTTTTTTTAAGTATTTAATATCTTTTATAAAATTCTACATTTTTTTATTTTTAAATATTAATTATATGTCGTATTTTGTCAGTTAATATCAATTCCCATATCTTCCATCATCCACTCAATATATATACCATATCCTTCTAGTGGATTATTTACCATTACATGTGTTATAGCTCCAATTAAATAACCATCTTGAATAATTGGACTCCCACTCATTCCTTGAATTATTCCACCTGTTTTTTCAATTAATCTTTGATCTGTTACTCTTATTTTTAAACCTTTTATATCTTTTTTTTCTTGTTTTGTTTTTTCTAAAATCATAATTTCAAATTCTTCTACTAAATCATTTTCAATACAAGTTAAAATACTAGCTTTTCCAAGTTTTACTTCATCTTGTTTTAATATTTTATAATTATTTAAAGAAATATTTGATGAATCATTAATATATCCATATATACCTGTAATTGTGTTTTTTTTAATTTCACCTATGTTATTATCTTTTATATCTGCATGTTTTTCGCCAACTTGATTTTTTTTACCCTTTATAATTTCTGTAACAGAGGCATCCATAATATATCCTGAATTAGAATCAGTATTTTGAATTGAATGACCTAATGATGCAAACATATCATCATAAATAAAAGTCATTGTCCCTATTCCTAATAATTTATCTTTAACATATAAACCTAAAGAATATGATCCATCATCTTTTTTTACTGGTTTAATAGTTGTTTCAATTTTTTTGTTATCTCTTAAAATAATTATATCTGTTTGATTATCTTTTGTTAATAACAATTGTTTAGCTAAATCCTTATTATTTTCAATTTTTTTATTATTAAAATATAAAATTATATCTCCAGCTTTTATATCTGCTTTTAAATAAGGTTTATATATTTTACCATTACTTACTATATTATATGTCCCAACAACAGTAAGTTCATGTTTTAAATTTATTCCTATAGTACTTCCAGATACTTGTAATTTATCAGAATCTATATTAAAACTTTTTGCATATATTTTATTTGTAAAACAAAATAAATTTAATAACATAAAAATTAATATAATTCTTTTTTTCATAAAATCAGTCCTTCCAAATGTTATTTTATGGAATAAACGATAAAAAAAACTGCCATTTTTAGGCAGTTTTCATTAATTGTTTAGCAATTTCTAATGAATATTTATTAATATTATCTCCACTAATCATTTTAGAAATTTCAATAATTCTTTCATCTTCTACTAAATATTTAAAATCAAATACTGTTCTATTATTTTCTTCTTTTTTAAAAACATGTAACTGATTATTAGCTATAGCAGCAACAATTGGCAAATGACTGATTGCTAAAACTTGGGAATAATTAGATATTTCTTTCATTTTTAAAGCAATTTTTAAAGCAACTTCACCACTTACTCCTGTATCTATTTCATCAAATACCATTAAAGGAATATGACTTTTTTTACAGATAATAGATTTAATTACAAGCATTATTCTTGATAATTCTCCTCCACTTGCTGTTTTACATAATGGCTTTAATGCCTCACCTTTATTAAGTTGAATTAAAAAATCAATTTTATCTAATCCATCTACATATATATTACTATTATCTAAACAATCTTTATATTTACTTTCTAAAAAAGATACTTTAAATAGCACATTAGGAAGTAATAATTCATTTAATTCTTTTTTTATTTCAGTTTCTAATATGATTGCAGTTTGTTTTCTTTTTTCTTGTAACTCTAATCCTTTATTAATTAACATGTTATAATTTTTTTCTAGCTCTAATAAAGCTTTAGATAAAATATTAGAAAAATCATCATTAATATCAATTTCAAATTTAATTTTATCCATATAAATAATTAAATCTTCTATTTTTTTATTATATTTCTTTTCTAAATTTTTTAATTCAAAAAATCTTTCTTGATAACTTTCTAAAATATTTGGATCAAAATCAATATTTTTAAATTCTTTCATAAAAAAATCTTTAACATCTAATATATCGTAATAATCATTTTCTAATTTATCAAATATTTCATTATAATTATTATCAAAATCTTTTATTTTTTTTATTTCTTGTAATATTTGGTAAATATTATTTAATGAGTCATCAGAAAATAAATTTATTACATTTAATAATCCTTGATATATTTTATCATGATTTTTTAATTTATTAATTTTTTCTTCTAAAATATTTATACAATTATTTTCTAAATTATAACTTTTTAATTCATTATATTGAAATTTATATAAATCTATTTTTTCATTTAATGCTTTGCTTTTTGTTATAATATCATTATATTTTTTTAAAGATTCTTCATAATTAAAAAGTAAAATTTGATAATCTGATAATATTTTTAAATTTTCATCATTTAAATTATCGATAATATTTAAATAATTTTCTGGATTAATAAGTTTTTGTGTATCAAATTGTAAATGAATATCTGCTATATATTTACTTAAATTTTTTAAAGCAACCAAACTAGAATTTACATTATTAATTTTAATAACATTTTTTCCATTTTTATTAATTTCTCGATATATTATTAAATTATTTAATTTTTTAATATCATAATCTTTTAAAAATTGATCAATATTTGGATTATCATAACTAAATTCACCAATAACTATAGCTTTATCACAATCATTTCTAATATAAGTATTATCAGCTCTATTTCCTAATAATAATCCTATACAATCAATTAATAATGATTTACCAGCTCCAGTTTTACCTGTAAGGGCAGTCATTTTATCGAAAAAATCAATTGTAATATCTTCTATAATCGCAAAATTTTTAATTTTTAGATTTTGAAGCATTTATCTCACTTCCTATTAAACTATTTACTTTTTCTATAATATATTTATCACTTAACTTATATTTTTCAAGTAAATCACTAACACTTCCAAACTCAATAAACTTATCTGGTAAACACATCTTATATAATTTATTAAATGAAATATTATTTTCCATAATATAACTTGAAATCATTTGATATAAATTTCCGCTTTTAACAACTTCTTCATAAACTAATATTGGCATATTATAACTTATTAATTTATTCAAAACATCTTTATCAATAGGTTTTATAAATAATGCATTAACTAATAAAATATCTAAAGATAAATTTCTTATACGATTAACCGCATTACCATAACAAATAACAATCATTTTAAAATCATTTTTTTCTTCTATTTTCCAAAATGGTTTAGTATATTTTTCATCAACATATTCTTCTTTTTTTACAATTTTATCTTTTGAATATCTTATTATCAATGGTAAATTATTCACTAAAAATCCATATTTTAATAAACTATATGTTTCATCTTGATTTGAAGGCATAGTAATTATAATATCTGGAATTGTTTGAAACAATGAAATATCATATATACCTTGATGGGTATATCCATCTTCACCAACAAGATTTGCTCTATCTAATCCAATTACAATTTTAACTTTTTGTAATGCAATATCTTGTAATATTTCATCAAATGCTCTTTGAGAAAAAGTTGAATAATATGATAAAAAAACATTATTATTCATTTTAGCTAATGCTCCAGACATTGTAGCCGCATGTTCTTCTTCAATTCCAACATCGATAGTATAATTTTTATATTTTTCTTGATATTTTAATAATTTACTTCCATTAAGCATACCTGATGAAACAACAAATATTTTATTGTTTTCTTCTTGTAACTTTATTAAAGAATTTAAAACAATTTCACTAAATGATTCTTTATTTAAATCTTTTAATGAAAAATCAATTCCATGATAATTTCCTATTGTATCATCTTCAGCTTCTTTAAATCCTTTACCTTTTTTGGTTAAAACATGAATAACACAAGGTTGATTTAATTCTTTTGCTCGATTAATGTAACTTATCATTTGATTAATATTATGTCCATCAATTGGACCTATATATCTAAATCCAAGATCTTCAAAAATATTTGAATATTGAATAAATCCTTTAATACTTCTTGTTATTTTTCTAAAAAATACTCTCATAAATTTAGGAGATATTTTCAAAACAAAACTTTTAATTTTAATATATTTTTTATTAAGTCTTAAAGAAGATAATAATCTTGAAAATGCCCCTGTTGTTTTAGATATTCCCATTTTATTATCATTTAAAATTATTATACCTTTTTCATTTTTTAAAGTTCCTAAATGGTTTAATCCTTCAAATGCAAGGCCATTTGACATACTAGCATCACCAATTACTGATACAATATATCTGTTTAACTTTTTTTCTTTATTATCTAAAATAAGCCCTGTTTGAAAAGAAATAGATGTTGATGAATGACCCATATTAAAAACGTCATATTTAGATTCATTTGGATCACTAAATCCATTTAAGCCATCTATTTTTCTTAATTTATGAAATTCTTTTGCTCTACCTGTTAAAATTTTATGAGTATATATTTGATGAGAAACATCAAATATTAATTTATCATTTTCTAAATCAAAACAATAATGAAGGGCAATAGTAAGTTCAACTACTCCTAAATTAGATGATAAATGACCTCCTGTTTTTGTTATATTTTCAATTAAGTAATTTCTAATATCTGAGGCTAATATTTCTAATTCTTTTTTAGATAATTTTTTTATAAAATTTGGATTTGTTATTTGTTCTAAATCAAACATTGATTATTCTTCCTTTTTTAATGTAAAATTTTCAAGCCCATTTTCAGTCATAATCTTAAGTAATAATTGTTCACTATAACCAAGCTTTTCTGTACAAAGTTTGCTGATTTTTAATCCTTCACTATATTTTTTTACAGCTTCTTCTAAATTTAATTCTTTATTTTCAAGTTCTTTTACAATTTCTTCTAATTTTTTTAATGCTTCTTCAAAAGTAATATTTTCCATTTTTATTCCTTCCTTATAACTTTTGCTTTAATATTTCCATCTTTTATTTTAATGTTAATTAAATCATCGACATTTAATTCGTTAATACTTGTTATTATTTTTTCATTTTTACTAACTAATGCATAACCTCTATTTAAAACATTAAGGGGATTTCTTAAATTTAACTGATTATTTAAATTTAATAATTTTTCCTTATAAAAATTAATTTTTTCTAAATTATGCATTTTTATAAATTTATCATATGTAAATAAAAAAGATCTTTTTTTATTATTAAATATTTCAATAATATTTTTATTTAAGCTATTATTTAGCAATTTATATTGTTCTTTAAAATTATTTAATTGATTTAATGGATTTAATAATTTTAAACTGTCATTTAATTTTATTAAATCATTTTTTCTTTTTAAAAAAATTGTTTTAAAATTATTAGTAAGTAAAATATTATAGTTATAAAATTCTTTTTTTAAATTAATAATATCAGGAGTGACAATTTCTGCTGCTGCAGTAGGTGTAGCAGCTCTTTTATCACTTACAAAATCAGATAATGTATAGTCTGTTTCATGTCCTATTGCAGAAATAATTGGAATTTTCGAATTAAAAATAGCATTAACTACTATTTCTTCATTAAAACAAAATAAATCTTCAAAAGATCCTCCACCTCTTGCAAGAATCAAGCAATCACAAATCAAATCATTATTTGCTTCTTCTATTTTATTTTTAATTTCATATTTAGCATTTTCTCCTTGTACTAAACATGGATAAACAATAATTTCTAAATAAGGATATCTTCTATTTATCGTATTATAAATATCTCTTATTACTGCTCCTGTTTTAGATGTTATTACACCTATTTTTTTTGGGAAAATGGGTATTTGCTTTTTATATTTTTCTTGAAAATAACCATTTTGTTCTAATTTGCTTTTTAATTGTTCATATTTGATATATAAATTTCCTATTCCAGATACTTCAATATGTTTAACATATATTTGGTATGTTCCTGCACTTTCATATAAAGAGACTTTTCCAATAACAAAAACATTCATACCATCATTTATCTTCAAATCAAACTTAATTGCATCTGTTTTAAACATGATAGCTTGAATTTGACTATTTTCATCTTTTATTGTGAAATATAAATGACCTTTAGAATGTCTTTTAAAATTTGTAATTTCTCCTTTTAAATATACTTCATTTAAATGTTCATCATTATCAAAACGATATTTCAAATACTTGTTTAATGCTGTAACAGTAAGATATTCTTTCATAAATTGTTTGATATTTTATCAAGTAATTTATTATTAAATGCACCAGAATTAAAATCATCAGTTTTTGAATATATTTTTGATAATTCAATAGCTTCATTAATTACAATCGGTTTTGCTAGACCATTCATAAGCTCATAAACCGCAATTCTTATAATTGATCTATCAACATAATTTAATCTATTAATTGTATAATTTGTTAAATTTTTAATAATAATATCATCAATTTTTTTTAAATTATTATTAACTCCTGTAACTAATTCTAAAGCATAATCATCTAGATTGTTATAAAGTGTAATATCACTTTCTTTCATTAAATCTAGATTATATAAATAATTTAAGGCATATTGCCTAGATTGTCTTTTACTACTATTCATTTTACCACTCCATAACTAAATCTATTTTACCACAAATATTTATATATATAAATATAAATTTTAAAAAAAAGAAGCTTTTAGCTTCTAACTTACATAATTAACATTTACCTTATAATATGATGCAGTATTACTTTTAACTATTTCTGCAACTTCAATAAATTCATCAACAGACAAATTATCAGCTACTACTGTAATATAAACATTATATCCATTTTGATTATCAATTTTAATTACTGCTTCATCATAGCCAAGACTTAAAATTGAATTTTCTAAGGACATTTCTAAATTAAAAATTATATTCATTGCTTCTAATTTTTCTAACGCTTGTTTTTTATCTTGTAATGTATTATCTTTAGATGCCATTTTTAAATTTAATTCATTAATTAAATTTGTTCTTGTTTCTAAATATGCTGTTCTAGTTTCTAAAATTTCTTTATTTTTTGATGTTACTTCATTATCAACTGGATTTGTATTTCCTGTATTATCCGGCATTTTAATATAATAAATAGTTAACATCAAAGCAACTGCTACCAAAAAAATTGTTAATTTTTTTCTTTTCATAATAAAAGCCCCCTTAAATTTCAATAAATTATATGAGGAGGCTTTTTAAATTATTCTTTTTTATTATTAATTCTTTTTTTATATTTCATGGAAATATTTTTTCTAACACTACTTATAATAATAAAAGTAATTCCTAATAACAAAATTGCAGATAAAAATATGTATATTGGTAACATATTAGTATAAGCTTTAACTTGTCCCCACATTATTACTACATTTTCATTATAGCGATCAAAATCGTTCATTATTGCGCACCTTGATACAATCAATTCATCAGGATATTGAGTTTCAAGTTGATTTAACTTTCCATAAAATGGATATATTATAGCTTTTCTATTATCTTTTAATGATTCAGAAAATAAATATGTTAAATCATATGCATTTACTTCTTCCCAGCCACTATTTAATGGATTTTCATTTGTATTATTTATACAATTATATATTTTTCCATTTAAACTTACCATATCACCAATATAATATTTATTATTACTATTATATTCTAATGACACAAAATACTCTTTATTTGTTGGAAAAATTATATTTGTATTATCTTTATCTTTAATACATTTATATAATGTATCATTATATATAACATGTGCATTAACCTTATAATTTTCTTTTGATGAATAATAGGTTGCCCCATATAGTTCACCAGCAAGGTTAAATACTTCATCTCCGACAATATATGAAGTATATCCTATATATTCCATATTACTAACAGCATTTTTAGGATCTGATAAATAATTTAAAAATTCATAAGCAAGTTTTTCATTTGCCCCTTTTGGAATAGTCCATGCATCATACCAAATATTACTTCCATCTTCAGGCACATAATATTCTAATTTTTTATTTTGTTCTTCTAATGCTGTTGAAATCGAATAAACAGCATCACCAGAATAAGCTAAATTTAATTTTATTTTACCGGTTATAATATCATTTTTTCCTGAATCTACTTCAAACCCAAAAATATTATCTTTTAAAGATATCAATTCATTTTTTACATTTTCAATCTTATTTAAATTTTCAACATCACTTTCAACTGATGAATCTAATTTAAAATCAAATATTTCTTGAATCATATTTTTATAAATTGTTTTATTTTCAATTGTTGGATTATTTAAATAATTGTTCATTGCATCTTTAAATAAATCAGTTTTACTATATGAATGCATTAAACCAACAACATATGCATCTCGAATTGAATTTTTAATAGAAATAACATCTTTATAATTACTATCCCAAAAAACATCCCATGATTTAACATCTTCTTTAATTGTAGATGTGTAAGTTGGATCATATACTATTCCTAAAGTTCCCCACATATATCCAACCGCAAATTCATCTAAATTCACAGTTTCATCTTTATATGTTACTTCCATTTCTTTTAATTTTGATCTTAATATACTTGATGCATATTTATCATAATTTGGAATATTAGTTTTATAATCATCCATTTTAATAACTAATTCTTCTTTTATTAATTTTTGAATCATATAATCTGATGTACAAATAAGATCATAAGTTCCTTCTTTTTGTAAAGTAAATTGATTATACATAGTTTCATTAGTATCGTATGTATAATAATTAACTTTAACACCGTATTGCTTTTCAAAATTTCCAATTAAATCAACATATCCATCATTTCCTTGAGAAATATAATCTTCAACATTATAGATTGTTAGAGTTTGACCTTTAAAATCATTTGCACTTACATCATTTAAACTAATAAACAAATTAATTAAGCAAATACTAATAAATATCGATAATTTCAATTTCATTATTTACTCCCCCTTAATTTGTTAACTTTGTTAGCATTTTTATTATTATAAATAGTAATACTAATTACAACTACTAAAACAATTACAAAAATAAGTGTACTTAAAGCTCTAACTTCTGGTGGAATCGGATGTTTTGCAACGATTTTTTGTATATATGTTGAAATAGTTTCAAATGATGGTTCTTTTAAATATTGAGTTATCACAAAATCATCTAATGATAATGTCATAGAAATCAAAAAACCTGAAAAAATACCCGGTAATATTTCTGGTAATACAACTTTAAATAAGGCATACCAAGGATTAGATCCTAAATCTAAAGCCGCTTCATAAATATTAGGATCCATTTGTGTAAGTTTAGGTTTTACATTTAAATAAACAAAAGCTACAGTTAATACAACATGTCCTACTAATAATGTTAAAAATGAATATCTAGCATCAAACACTTTAAATAATACAGCAAGCGATAATGCCATAACAATTTCAGCATTTACTACAGGCAATTGAGTCATTGTTTCTAAAGTTTTTTTATATTTTTTATTTGAATAATAAACGCCAACTGCTCCTAATGTTCCAAGTATCGTTGAACACAATGCAGAAACAACTGCAATTATTAATGTGTTTTTTGTTGCTTGCATTAATGCGTTATTATTAAATAAATCCTTATATAATTGAAAAGAAAAACCACGCCATATTCCAAGTTGATCACTTACAGTAAATGAATAAATAACTAACACTAAAATTGGCAAGTACATTAGAAGTAAAATTAAATACAAATAGCTTTTAGCTAAAACATTTTTTAACTTTTCATTTTTTACCATATTGATCTTTTGCCTCCGTCTTCATCCTTAGCAAATTTTCTTGAAATTAAAACACTAATTCCAATTAATAATAACATAATTAGCGCCATAAATGAGCCAAAATTCCAATCAGCTTGATTAAAATATAAATCAATATAACTTCCAAATAATACCACATTATATTCAGATAAAATATCAGATATTACATAAGAAGATATTGTAGGCATAAAAACCATAGTTGCTGCAGAAACGATACCTGGCATAGTCATTGGAATAATAACTTTAAAAAAAGTTATAAAAGAATTTGCTCCAAGATCATTACTTGCCTCAATTTGTGATTTATCCATTTTAAGCATTGTAGTATATAGTGGCAAAATTACAAATGGCAAATAATTATATACAAGTCCTATTATTGTTGTTAAATAAGAATTTGCACCTGTTGATAAACCAATCCAATTTAATACATCTCTTGTGGCACTAGTTCTAATAATAAAGTTAATCCACATTGGCATTATAAAAAGCATAACTATAACGCTTGATTTATTATATTTTTTATTTGCTAAAATCATCGCAAGTGGATAACCAATAATTAAGCATATAAAAGTTGTTAAAATCGCATATACTAATGAAATTAATAATACATTAACATTTGTTGGATCATTTAAAAATTTAGTTAAATTACTAAACGAAAACTCTCCTCCTTTATTAGTAAATGCATAATACACAATAAAGACAATAGGAATTATTATAAAACAAATTAAAAACAAAAAATATGGAATAGATAAATATTTTCTTTTAAATCTCATATTTTGACAAATCTTCTTTCAATTTTAATTTGATTTTACTTTTATCTATTTTAACACTTACTGTATCAAATTCATTCCATGTCCAAACTGTATCAACAACAAAATCTTCTTCATCTATCGTTCTAACAATAAGTTGATAATGGTCACCTTTCCAAACCATTTGAATAATTTGTCCTGTAATATTACCATCTTCTAAATTATCGCTAATTTCTATATCCTTCATATCAACTGAGGCAATAACATCAATATCTGTTAAATCATATTTTTTATTATTTGGTGTAATAAAATATCCTTTTTCATCTAAATATGATCCTTTTACAAGCTGTGTTACATCACATTCCCAACTAACTCCAGCAAATACAACTTCATTATTCTTATTTATATAGGCATCTTGATAAATATTTGTTGTATATTCTCTTTTCATTATTTGTATTAAATCTGGTTCTATACTCAAAGATACAATTTCATTAATTGGATGATCAACTGTTGATTGAATTAATACTTCATTATTCCCAATCATCGCAGTAAATTGATAATGAATTCCTTTAAAAATCTTGTTTACAATTTTAGCCTTAACCATATTATATCCTTCTTCATGAATAATAATATCTTCAGGTCTTACAACAACATCTACTTTTTCATTTAAAGGAAAATCATCAATACAATCCCAGTTATGGCCTAAAAATCTAACTTTCTTATTTCCTATCATGGTTGCTACATATATATTTGATTCACCTATAAAATCAGCAACAAAAGCATTTTTAGGCTCATTATAAATATCCATAGGAGTTCCTATTTGTTGAATTTGACCATCTTTCATAATAACAATCGTATCAGACATTGTTAATGCTTCTTCTTGATCATGAGTAACATAAATAAATGTTATCCCTAATTTACGATGCATTTCTTTTAATTCTAATTGCATTTCTTTTCTCATTTTTAAATCTAAAGCCCCAAGAGGTTCATCTAATAATAAGATTTCAGGTTCGTTAACTATTGCTCTTGCAATTGCTACTCTTTGTTGTTGTCCTCCACTTAATGTTGTAACATTTCTGCATTCAAAAGATTCTAAATCAACAATTTTTAAAGCTTTAATAACTTTTTCATCTATTTCACTTCTTGTATATTTACGATATTTAATTTTTTTGTTACCTTTTTTGTCAGTTATTTCATAAGGTATTTTTTTTAATTTTAAACCAAAAGCAATATTATCATATACATCTAAATGAGGAAATAAGGCATAACGTTGAAAAACTGTATTTAATGGTCTTTTATAAGGTGGTAATTGAGCAATATCTTTACCATTTAATAAAATTTTACCACTGCTAGGCATTTCTAAGCCAGCTATCATTCTTAATGTTGTAGTTTTACCACAACCACTTGGACCTAAAAAAGTTATAAATTCACCTTTATTTACATACAAATTAAAGTTTTCAACTGCATAACTTTCATTAAATATTTTATTAACATTTACTAATTCTAAAATTATATCTTTTTTTTCCATTTCAAATCTCCCGTACTTAAAAATTTGGTGGGCTGCTAACCCAAATTAATTTTGCTATTTTATTTTTATTATTACATATATAATGATTTTTATTAGTTGTAAAATAAAATGTTTCTCCTTTTTTAACATTATATTTATTATTACCGTAAACTAATGTTATTTCTCCATCTAAAACATAACCAAACTCTTGACCCTCATGAGGCATATCTACTACAACTTCACTATTAGGTAATAATTCACACATAATTGGTTCCATTTCATTTTTTTGAGCATTTGGAACTAACCATTTTGTTTTAATACCATCCGATTCTTTTAAAAAATAATCTTTTTCAGTAAATACAATTTGGGTTTCCTCTTCTTCTTTAAAAAATTCATGTAAATTGGTTCCTAACGCAAATAAAATATCAGTTAATGTACTTATAGAAGGACTTGTTAGATCATTTTCAAGTTGCGATATATAACCTTTAGTTAATTCACAACGATTTGCTAATTCTTCTTGAGTTAAATTACACAAGTTTCTTAAACTTTTAATTTTATTACCAATCGTCACATTATCACTTCTTTCATTATTTTAAACTTTTTGTTAAATATTACTAAACCAGTATATTATACATATAATAAATAAAAATGTCAAATATATATAAAAAAAGACTAATTTTATAGTCTTTTAGAAATAATTTATTTTTTTAAAATTTTTGTTACAATATCTAATTCTGTAAAACTTTTTTTTATATAATTACCATATGTTTTTTTAATTCCTAATTCTTTATATAAATTATAATTATTTTCTGAATCTAAATTACCTACAATTAAATCTAAATTCATTTCTTCTAACATTTTTTCAAATAATAAAACATTTTGTTTAATTAAATTTTCTCTAGAAGAAAAATCTTCTAAGAATAAGCCAGAATAATCACATGAAAATAAGTTATTTATATTATTAGTATAAACATTTACCCCTAAATTTTTAATTTTTGTTATTTTTTCTTTAGTTTTATTATCATATTTTAAATCTTTAAATAATAAATTTAAAGAATCTTTTAAGATATTATTTTCTAAAATTAAATTTCCTAAATAATCAACAAAATTAGGTTTTTCAAAAGATAAATGATCAATAAAAATATAAACTCTTATATATGTATTTGTTTCTTTTTTAATATTTATAATACTATTTATTACTTTTTTTATTAAATAATAATCATATTCAACAATATATTTAGAATTAAAACATATTTTTCTAATTAATTCTTCATTAATTTTTAAACCATTTATATTTATATAAGGAATAAACCCAATAACTAACATATCTTTAAGATTTACAATTTGTTTATATGAAATACTAAATTTATTATTAACTAAATTTTCTTTTATATTTAATAAAATTTGTTCTTCTTGTACTTCTTTTTTATAATCATCTAACAAAAACTCTTGGTATATAGATACGCCATTTTCTTTTATTTTTTTAGCTTTTTTATATGTATAATCTAAATACATTAATAATTTTTCTACTTTATTATCTTTTGTTTGATTTGGATATCTTAAAGAAGAAATAATAAATGTTAAATCAATATTAAATTTATTTTTTATTAATTCTTCTAAACTTTTTATTAAAAAAGTTCCTTCGTTATTTAGATTTCTTTTATCATTTTCTAAATTTAATAATAATATAAATTCATCAGATTTAAGCCTATATGTTTTATATTTTTCCATTAAAAAACTAGAAATCTCTTTTAAAATATTATCTGATATATTTATTCCATATTTTAAATTTATATTTTTAAAATCAAATATATCAATTAATAAAAGAGAAAATTTATTATCTTTTATTGAATTTTTGATATCTTCATAAAAAGTTTTACGATTATATGATTTTGTTAAATAATCATACTCTATAGTGTTATCTTGTTTAATATTTTGTTTATTTTGATCTTTATCAACTAACAAATAGAAAAAATAAATATATTTATTATTAAATTTAACTTTTTGCATGTATTCTTTATAATATGTATCATTATCCTTAAACTGATATAAAAAATTACTATACAAAATATCATTATTCTTAATATAATTTAAATATTCTTTATATTGGTTATAATAATCTATTTTTAATAAATTTAAAAATTCATTTTGTGTAACTAAATTATTATGATTATATGAAAATAACAATTTATTAAACGAATCATTTAAAATATAAGAGTCACAATTATCTTCTATTATAAACTTTAATGGAATGTTTATTTTATCAAAGATAATTTTAAATGATTCTAAATCACTTTTATATTCTTGGATTAAATTATTTAAATTATATCTTTTACTTACTAAATCAAAAAACAATTTTAATTTATTTTTTATATCATCATTAATAAATAAATCATCTAATGTTTGAAATAAAATCCCATATTTTTCATTTTTAAAACAAACAATATGTTTATAAAATAAATCTTTATAATATTTATTAGAAATTAAGTCCATATATTCTTGATAATTATTTATGTTGTTAATGATAAGTTCTAAATTACAAATAGAAAATATTGTATTAGAAAAATCTATTTCTGTTTTTTTTCTGTCATAACATCTATTTTTTTTATATTGATATGTCAAATAATTATTAAAATCTACAAAAATTACTTCGTTAAAATAGATTTCTTTTTCTAAAAAGTTATTAATTAAAATAAAATAATTTAAAAAATCTAATTTGATATCAATATTTAAATTATAGTTAAAAATCTCTTCTTTAAATGTATCGTAATTTAAATTATTTTTTATTAAATCTAAATTCTCATCAGCATTTTTTTTATTTATTATATTAATATCTTTTTCTTTATTTGTTTTCTTTTTATTAGATTTTATTAAAATATCAAGTTTTTGTTCATATGCATCACAAGAAAATTTATTGTTATATTTTTTATAAAGTTTAACACATAATTCATAAAATTTTTTTCTTAGTTTAAAAATTCCAGAATCAAAAATTTCTTCATATTCACTTTCTAAAATACTTGCTCTATGATAATCTCCAATATAACTATAAATCTCTAATAAATCTACTATAACTTCCATTAAAAAATCTTTTTTTAAAGATTCTTTTAAAGTTAATAATTCTTTATAATTTAAAATTGCATCTTCATATTTATTAATTTTAAAAAAATATTTAGCTAAATATAATAAATAGTAATCATAATAAAATTCATTATTATAATTTATAGATAAATCTTTTAAATTATTTAATGATAAAAACATGCTATCAATATTATTTAAATAATAATAAGCTTTAATTAAAATTAAATTACTTTCAAGCTTGTCTAATGTTTCTAAAAAATTATATTGTAAAATCATATCTAAAGCTTCTTTATACGAATTTTTTAATAGATAAATATTTGAAATATCAATAATATATTTTGCATCATAATAATTACTAATCAAAAGATTTTTATCCTTATAAAATAATAATGCATTTTCATACATTTCTAATTTTATTGCAATATAAATTATTTGATCAATATAATTTTTAAAAATATCTTCATATTGTTTTATATTATCATATATTTCCATATAAATTTTAAAACTATGTTCATATTGTTTTAACTCAAAATAAATTGAAGCTAAAAAAGCCTTACTATATGTAAATTCATATGGAGAAAAATTATTTTCAACACTTTTATTATATTTTAAAATTTCATCAATATTTTCAGATTTTTTTTCTAATTTTAATATATCATCCAATTTCAAAATATCACATCCTAAATCTTTTTTAAAAATATTTCATTATTTTCATAAATAATGTATGTTTTAGTTGTTCTTACACTTCCAGGATTTATAAATTGTACACTATCAATTTTATCTAATTTAGGTAAATGAGTATGTCCATAAAAACAAACATCACAATTATTTTCTTTGGCTAAATTAAGCATTCCACTTAAAGAATAATATGCTCCTTCTAAATGCCCATGTGTAAGTAAAAATCGATGTCCATCTAATTCCATTACTAAAAAAAATGGTAATGTATTACTATCAGCATTTCCTCTTACACCAATTATATTATATTCATCAATTATATCATCACTAAATAATGAATCTCCTAAATCAAAATAATAATCTACATTTTTTTCAGTTTCATATATTTTTAAAAAATCAGAAAAATTATTATGTATATCAGCTGTTATTACTATTTTCATTTAAAAACACCTCTAATTTTTTTAATGCTTCAGATCTATGACTTATTTCATTTTTTTCTTCTAATGAAATTTCTGCTAATGTTTTATTTTTATTTTTAGGAATAAAAATACTATCATATCCAAAGCCATTATTTCCTTTTTCAAAATAAGTTATTTTACCTTCTAAAGTTCCATCAAAATAAAAATATTGATTATTAAAATATAAGCATAATACTGTTTTAAAGCATGCATTCCTATTTTTTTTATTTTCGAGCATTTCTAATAATTTTTTTCTATTATCACTATCAGAACAACTACTAGAAAATCTTTTAGAATGAACTCCTGGTAAATTATTTAAAGAACTGACCATTAATCCAGAATCATCTGATAATATCATTCCATTATAATATTTTTTTAAAGCATCACATTTTATTTTGGCATTTTCTTTAAATGTTTTACCATTTTCTATTATTTCTTCATTAAAATTAATATCACTTAATAAAATAAATTTGATATCTGTAATTTTATTTTTTATTTCTTCTAATTTATGTTTATTATTTGTTACCAATAAAATTTCCATAATACGTATCCTTTTTTCTTTTTATTATACCATAATTTAATTTAAATAATATCAATATTAATATTATTTGAATTAAATTTTATTGTTTTAGTAATAGAAAATATAATATTGTTTTTTATATTATCATCTGTTTTAGGTGAAATATTTAATTTTATCTTGTCAAAATTAACTTCTACTTTTAAATATGGATATTCTTTATTAAATATATCTAAAATAAAATTTATTGTACTATCTGATTTATCAATAATATAATTATTAATATTTAAAATATCATTTTCATATTTAAATACTCTTATTCCTTTATAATTTTTTATATCTGAATTTAAATAAAAAATATTTGTCATATATTTATTATCTAATCCATTTAAAATATAATAATTACCAATCATTTTACATATTTCGTTTTTTAATTTTAAATATACTTTATTTATTCCTATTTCTTTAAAACTCAAATATAATTCTTCTAAAAAATACATTTGTTTTTTTTGATTAATATCTAATAAATCAAAATATAAATAAATTTCTTCATTTTCTAATTTATAGTTTATAAATTTAATATTTTCTTTTAATCCAGAAATATCGTTATATCCATATAAAATTATATTAATAATATTTAAAATTTGATCATTTTTATCTGTTTTATTAATTTTAATTGCTTTTGTAATATTATTTAATTCATCATATAAATATACAAAAAATTCATTTTCATTCAGTATAACTTCATTATCAGTTTCTATCTTATATATTGTTTCAACACTATTTTTAAAATCTTTTTTTAAAAACCAAACAAAAACAAAATTTAAAATTAAAAATATTAAAATAATTAAAATTGATTTTAAATATTTAATCATATTATCACCATATAATTATATGGTTAAAATTATATATTTTTAACATATTTATAAAAAAAGTTATTAGCGATTGCTAATAACCTTATATATTAATTTTTTGTAATTAAAATTGTTGCTGTTGAATTAGCATTATCGCTTACAATATTTTTGATTGTAATTTTATAACCTAATTCCATATTATTATCCATTAATCCATTATAAAAGAAATTATCATATGATTTAACATCGAATGTATCATTTTGATAAAAGAAATCATCACAACTAATTGTAGTTCTTATTCCTGTTGTAAGTGTATTAACATTTCCATTTTGAACTAATTCAAGAATATATTTACCTTGATGAGCAAATTTAGATGAACTAGTTGCAGAATAATGTGGGGTTGCTAGTACTCCTACTGTTCCATCTTCTTTAGTATATGTTCTTTTTTCATATTTACTATTAACATGGAAAATTCTTACACCTACTGTGTTTTGTAAACCATACCATTCAGATTTTTTACTATATAATCCATCATGAGCAAATAAATCTATAATAATATATTCATCAAAAGGACTTCCCTTATAATCTGAATTTAAAATTGGAATAACAATTGCATCACCTGTTGTTGAATATGCTTTAATAGTAACTTCATATTCATCTTTTTTGCCATCAATAATTGTTGGTGTAATCCAACCAAAACCAAATTTAAAAAATGGATTCCAATCGCCTTCATTACTAGATTGCATATCAAATCTTCCTAATACATCACTATTTGTACTATCATCATATAAATCCATTACACCTAAATTATGTCCAAATTCATGAATCATTACAGTTGAATTTATACCTTTTGAATAATCACTTGTATCATAGTTTTCATATAAGAAAAATAAAGGTAAATTTGTATATGCATTAATTCCTAAAGTATTATTTTTATTTGCATATGTATCGTAATATGTTCTAAAACTTGCATAAGCACCAGACATACCTGATCTATAATAAAATCCATCTTCTGCTAAATCAAACATTTCAACAAAAATAACTAAATCAATATAACCATCATTATTTTGATCGAATTTATTTAAATTTATATTTTGTAATTTTAACCATAATTCAATGTTTGTAAATAAATTATTATCTAATGTTGAGTAATAATAATCATTAGTAATTTCATTAATCATATATGGATCTGTTATATATGAATTAACTGTTAATTTATTATATGAAGATTTATTAATATATTCGCTTAAAGTAAAATTACCATTACTATTTTTATTAGTTGTAATTGTACCATCTTCATTTATTGTGTTACCAAGACTTGTTTTAATAGCATTTAATGTAACATCATTAAATTTATCTACTGTATCACTAAATGTTATTGGTATAACTAAAATATTTTGTGTACCTATTGAATTTAAATATGCATTTGTATTTGTTTCATAAAATGATGTACCTGAAAATGTTTCTACACATAAATTAATATAATGTTTGTAATTACCGATAGTTACTTCAATTTGATCATCTATATCAAGAACTTTATCAAATCTACTAACCATAGTTCCATCTTTTTGTTTGATTTTACCAATAGTAAATAAATTAGAATCAATAAAAGGTATATATGTTTCTTGTTTTTTTGATAAGCTTAATGAATTATAATATAAAATAGTTAATGGAAATCCCATTCCTTTACTTTCTGCACTTTGATCGTACATTTCTCCTGGAAGATATAATTGATAAAAATCTAAATAAAAATCAACATCTGCAATTTCACCAAAATTATCACAATAATATATTTTAATACTTGTTAAATCAATATTTTCAGTTTGATAAGTCCTTAAATCAAAATAATCACAATAATATCCTAATTCTATATCTCCTTTTTGTTTAAAAAGATTTTCAGCAAACATATAAATAAGTTCATCGCTAGATTCAACGCTATCTTTATTATCTAGATTAAAATATTGTCCTAAATAAAAATTAGTTGATGATAGTTCATAATCAATATAATTAATTCCTGGTAATGCATCTAATGAATAAATGACTGTATCACTTGAAAATGATCCCCATCCATTTTCTAATTTATCTATTTTACCAACAATAAGTAATCTTACTGTTTTACCTTTATTTGTCTTTGCATTTAAAAGATATGTCCCATCGTTATTATCAATTAAATTTTCAATAGAATTGACTTTATCTGATAATTCTAAATAATCAAATTGAGAATAATATTCATTTGTACTAATTGAATAAGTTAGATTTATTCTTGATATTTCATGTTTACAAACTTCGCAATATACTACTTCATCATATGATCCATCTTGTCCACTATTTTGATAACCATATATAGCTTCTATAACATTTTCTTTTTTAGTTTCTCCATGTCTATGATTACCATATTCACCTGTAATATGAGTTCTACTTATTTCTTCACCACAATCTAAGCAATATATTACTTTATCATATGAAGATTTTACTTGGCATGTTCCTTCAGTTTCATTTTCTATTACTTCTTCTCCATGTCTATGATTTCCATATTCTCCAATAATATGAGTTCTACTTATTTCTTCATTACAATCTAGGCAATATATTACTTCATCATATGAAGATTTTACTTGGCATGTTCCTTCAGTTTCATTTTCTATTTCAGCTTCTCCATGTCTATGATTACCATATTCACCTGTAATATGAGTTCTACTTATTTCTTCACCACAATCTAAGCAATATATTACTTTATCATATGAAGATTTTACTTGGCATGTTCCTTCAGTTTCATTTTCTATTACTTCTTCTCCATGTCTATGATTTCCATATTCTCCAATAATATGAGTTCTACTTATTTCTTCATTACAATCTAGGCAATATATTACTTCATCATAAGAAGATTTTACTTGACATGTTCCTTCTGTTTCA
>CAYZIB010000013.1:0-34722 GCA_964478425.1 uncultured Anaeroplasmatales bacterium
CAAAAAAATCTTATAATAAACAAAAAAAGACAAATTCTTTTTCAAATTTGTCTTTAAATAATAAAAATATTTTTAATCAAACTTTTTCTTATAATCTAAAATTGATTTTCTAATAATTTCTTTTGCAGTAGTTGCATCATGTACTGATAAAACAGCTGTTTCTTTGTGTTCTAATTGTTTATACACTTGAAAAAAATGACTAATTTCTTGAGCAACATGATCTGGTAATTCTGTTAGATTTTTATAATAATTCCACATTGGATCTTTAAAAGGAATTGCGATTATTTTATCATCTATTTCTTCGTTATCAATCATTCTTATTACACCTATTGGATAACATCTAACTAAACTCATTGGTTCTAAGTCTTCTGAACATATAACAAGTACATCTAAAGGGTCGTGATCTTCAGAATAAGTTTTAGGAATAAATCCATAATTTGCAGGATAATGAGTAGAAGTAAAAAGAATTCTATCTAAAATTATTAATCCTGTTTCTTTATCTAATTCATATTTTTTTTTAGAACCTTTTTGAATCTCTATAACCGCAATAAAATCATTATCATTAATTCTTTTTTCATTAATATCATGCCATATATTCATATTATTCCTCCTTTAAATATTTTATATATCCTTTTCCATTTTCCATTTTTACATCAACCATAGCTCCATTTATAATTGTAAAAGTTGGAGCTATATGTCCTATATCTATATCATAGATAATAGGCATATCACCTAATTCATTTAAAACATCTAAATATGTTAAATCAAACATTTCTTCGTTTATTAATGGTCTACCTACTAATATACATTTTGCATTACAAAACCATCCAGCATTTTTAAGTTGCCAAAAAGCTCTTTTTTGTTCAACTAAATTTAAATCACAACTTTCCAAATACCAAATTAAACCATCTTCTTTATATTTATCAATAAATTCTTTTACTTTATCATATTTTGTGCCACATAACATAACTAAAATATCTAAGCATCCACCTATGATTCTTCCTTTTATATTCTTATTATTATAATTTAAACTCTTCCAAATATTTGGATTTTTTAGATTATATCCAGAAAAAATATCATTTGAAATATTATTTTTATCTTCATAAAAAGGATAACTATATAACACATTTTTTTTACCATTTATAATATCTAATGCATCAATTAATGATTCATCTAATTTAGACATAGAAAATTCAGGAAAACATTGTCCGTATATAGTTTTTACATCAGATAAGGTTGTTAATAAAAAAGTTAAATTTGTATTATCTGAATAACCCATAAAGTATTTAATATTATCAGATTTTTTTATCAAATCAAAATCTATATACTCCAATATTTCCATCATCATTTCTCCTCCACCAGAAGAAAAAATGAAATCAACTTTTTCATCAAACCATAAATCCAAAAACTCTTTTGCTCTTACTTCCTTTTTAGCACTTGCTACTTTATAATAACTTTTTACACTTTTAGTTTCAATAATATTATATCCTGATCTTAAAAAATACTCTTTTGATTTATCATATTTTTCACTATAAGGATATATATTACATCCAAATGAAGGTGCACAAATACCGATTGTTCCATTTTGTTTTAAAAATTTGGGAGTTTTCATGCTATCACCTATTTTTATTATATCAAAATATATTTCTAAAAGAAATATTTTCTTTAATTTAATAAATTTTTATATTATTTTTCATATTTTATTAATAAGGAGTAATTATATGAATGATATAACTAACTTTTTTGGATTCCCAGTTAAAACTAAATTAAATATCGATAAAAATGATCTAATACTCGCTAGTAAAGATGGGGTAATTGGAGCTATAACAGGATTTTATTTAGGGGATATTATAAAAAATATTTTAATTGATCAAAAGAAAAATATATTCGATATAATCAATATTAGATCACAAATAAGTGATTACATGGCAACTTGTAGTGCAGGTTTTTTAGGTGGAATTACATCTCTTTATTTAGATCCTATAGCAAATAATATTTTTTCTACATCAATTACTTCTTACTCTAAAAATGAATATGCAAAATTAACTAATGAAGAAATTATAAGTAATCTAGAACTAAGTTATGGTATAATTTTTGATTCAATTGTTACATCAATAATTTTTGCATTTATCTATAAAGGAAATATCCATGTCCCTTTAAGACACCATAATGACTATTTAAATACCAAAATTTTATTTACTGATGATGCTTTTTCATTCGAGTTTCAATCACAATTTTTAACAGCAATCTTAATTAATTTATATTATATATTTCGTGAAGTTTCTTCAAATAATTAAAAAATAGTGTATAATATATTCGGAGGGTTTATTATGAACCATATTAAAGTTACAAAAGAAAACATTCATGAAATACCAAAATTAGCTTCAATTATACTTCCTGAAACATATGAAAGTATAATGTCATTAAATCAAATAAACTACATATTAAAACTTTATTATCAAGAAGAAGCAATTATTAATCAAATTGAAAACAACTATAATTTTGAAATAATCTACGAAAATAATTATGCAATAGGATTTTTTTCTTACAAAATATTTAATGATTTTTTACAATTAGATTCAATATATATTTTAAATAAATATCAAAATAAAGGAATTTTAAAAAAAGTAATTAAATATCTAGAAGAAAAATTCAATAAACCTTATATTGAAATTAAAATAAGTAAATATAATATTTCTTTAGAATACTTTAAAAAAATAAATTTTATAATTACCAACGATAAAACAACTAATATTGGACAAGGTTATTATTTAAGTGATTATATTATGCAAAAAAAAATAGAAGATAAAATCATTGAAAATAAAATTATTAATCCTAAAAAAAGCATTTTTTTATCACTTATCTTAGGTTTAATAGGTACTATTCCTGAATTTTTTTATCTAATTGGATTTGGAGAAGTTAATGCATTATGTTTTATTTTTATTCCAATAATGGTATTAATAGGATTTAAAATCGGCAAATCAAATAAACAAAAATATATTTATTATATTTCAATCATATTATTTTTATTTACATATATCATATCTTATTTAATATTTTTTATTGCTTGTTGTAAATTAAATAACTCATCATTTTTTGAATTATTTAAAATTGATACCAAATTAAAAAAAGATTTTCTTATAACTACATGTTACAGCTTAATTTATACATTAACAATATTACTAATTTATAGTTTGTTTAAAAAAAAGAAAGATTAACTCTTTCTTTTTTTATATCTTAATAAAACCACGCTGCTCCTACAATAATTATTAAAATAAATAATACAAGAACTAATGCATAACCACTTCCATTAGTTGTTTTTTGACCAGTTGATCCACAACACATATTTTCACCTCCATAAATAATATATGAAGATTAATTTAAAGTGCTTAGGACTTTTTATTGAAAATAAAGTTTTGGTAATGATCCTTCATTAAATATCCAAACATTATTTATATTACTATTCAAATCATCTAAACTTATAAACTTAGGCCATGTAATAAAAATTCCAGGACTATTCATTTGTTCAGTTGTTAATCCTATTCCTTTATTTGTATCAGTTTGATTAGATTTTTCAATATCATAAAATGAATCAATTATATTTCCTTCGTTATACCCTACTAATCCTCCTGCATAAGCATTTGCTTCAACTCTACCTAGAGAATAGCAATAATTAATATATCCTTTATTATGACCTATTAATCCTCCTGCATAAAAACTTTGTTCAATATTAACTATACTATAACAATTAGAAATAACACTATTTTCAGTATTAAATCCAACTAATCCTCCTGATTTACAATACATTGTTTTTGTTGGAGCTGATAAAACTCCAATGCTATAACAAACCTTTATTACTCCACCATTATTTATACCAGTAATCCCTCCTAAATAACAAATATTACCATTTGATTTAATATTATTAGATGAGTAAGTTTTTTCAATAACATTATTTAACTTATTATTTTCACCTACAATTCCACCCAAATATAATTCATCTGCTGTAACATCCATATTTGTTATACTATTACAATCTTTTATATGTCCATAATTTATTCCTGTTATCCCTCCTGATTTAACTAATTTTGATGAATTAGTTATAATATTAATAGTCGAATCACAATATTCTATTAATCCATTATTAATTGCAGATAGTCCACCTACACTTATATTATTTCCAGTAATATAAATTTCTCCTATAAAATATGAAAAATCCATTTTATTATTAAAAACAACTAATCCACCACAATTAATATTATCACCTTTTAAATTAATTGTTCCTTCAAAATTTGAATTATTCAAAACAACTGGATTATAAGCAATACCTGATGTATTAATATCCCCATTAAAACTATTAAAAACAAATATAGAGTTACAATTACAATTACTAATTTCGTCTCCACCTATTCCAAATACATTTATATTATTTCCAATAATATCAACATCACCATTATAAGTAGAATTAAATATTTTTCCGTTTTTTGATATTCCATATATAAATATATTTTCTAAATAATTATTATTTGTAATATTAATAGATATATTAAATTTTGAATGTGCATTATGAATTTTACTTAAATTATTTAAAGATATAGAAGAAACATTAATATTAATTTTATTTAAAATATCTCCATTTAATTTTAAATTTCCATCAACATTTATATTTTCAATTATACCCAAATTATTGGTTGCTCCTAAACATATATCTAAATCACCTTTTAAATTATTAAATGAATTAGTGTAATTTAAACTACCATTAATATTATTAATAAAACCTTCATTATTTAGACATATGGAATTCATTTTTAAATTTTCTAAATTACTATATTCATTTAAACTAAATAAAATATTATAACTTGAATCAATAATACTTCCTAAACTTAAATTTGAATTCGTAAAACCTGATATAATTACATTTTTAGGATTTGTTAAAGATATATTTAAATTAAGATTAAGATTTTCTAATACTCCATTATTAGTTAATAACAATCCGTTTATATTAACATTATTTTCTTTTAAATTTATTTTATAATCTAAATTTAAATTTTTAATATTGCCACTCGATGATTTAATAAAATAAGTTTCTTGCTGGTTATTTTCAATTACAAAATTAAATATTTTATAATTATTTCCATTAAAAAATCCATTAAATTCTAAATCAAATGGAATCCACTCATTTCCATTTAAATCAATATCATTATTTAATTCAAAATATTTATTTTGATTTAAATATTTATTCATATTTAATAAATGAATATAACTTGAAATTATAAATGGTCTTTTCCTTGATCCAATTCCTAAATAAAAATCTTTATTATTATCATTTTGAATATCAAAACTACTACTATAATCAGAACATAAAAATCCTGGAGAAAAAGCCTTAACAGATACTTCTTTAATATTTGGATTATCAATAATAATAGATGTATATATAGTATCTATAATATCTACAACATCATCACTATAAACAATTTTAACTTGATAACTACTTGCATTAATTACAGAATACCAACTAATATTTTGATCATTAATAAAAACATTTTTAGGCACATCTAATTTTACAAATTCTCCTGTAAATTCAATAGAATTATATAATGGATTAGAAGATACACTAATTAAATTTATCTTATGTGAGCCATTTTTTATTATTTCTGTATTATATTCATTAACATTTCCTATATCAATATAATTTGAGTTATCAATAGAAATTTTATAGCCTATTGCACCTACTACTATATCCCAAACTAAATATCCATTTTCAAGTTTTACTTTAGGCGAATCAATAATTTTTAATGTAGTCTTATAATCATATATAAATTTTGTTTTTAAAGACACATTATATTCATTTACTGCTTCAACTTCTATTATATATGTTCCATCAATTAAAATATCTAATTTATAATAATTATTTGTTGTATTTGTTAATAATTCGTTATTTAAATAGATATTATAACTATTTGCATTATTTACTTTATCATAGTATAAAATATTATTATTAACAACAAGATTTTTAGGTTCATCTAAATAATGATACTCATAATCGATTTTATCTGAATCATCATATCCTTCTTGAATTAAAATAATACTAATTATATCTCCATCATTTAAGTTAGGTAGATTTAAAAAATTTTCTTCTATTTCAAGATAAAATATACCGTTTATATAAATTAATGCTTTATTTAATGTATCTTTTTCAAAAGTTAAATTATTATTTTTAATATTAATATTTCTTACTGCTTCTAATTTTTGTTTTTTTTCATATATTATTATATTACTAAAATTACTTTCTTTTTTATTATTTATTGCCTTTATTTTGATTTCATAACTACCAATATCTAATTTAGATAATTCATAATAATTTAAAGAAATTTCTTCAATAAAATTATCATTTAAATAAATTTTATAAGCTGAAGCATTTTTAATTATATCCCAAACAATTTTATTTTCTTCTAAAGAAATTATTGGATCATCTAATTTATTTTTTTTATAACTAAAATTACATCCTTCTAAAAAAATCATTAATAAAATAATTAGTTTCATCTATAACACCCCTACAAAAATTATAACTTAATATGTATTTTTAAAAAAATATTTTTAATTTTTTTTATAAACAAATAAAAAAAAGCAATTATTAAAAAATTATAATTTGTCAAATTTAATTTTTTCTTATTGCTTTTTTAATTATTATTTCTTATTTTATCATACCAATTTTTTGAAAATCTACATCCACAATATTCTTGACGATATAAATTATACTTTTTTGAATATAAAATTGAATTTTTATATCCTTCTTGTTTTTTAAAATCAGAATATAAAAATCCTTGATATTTACTTCCAATTTCATTAATCCAAATAGAATTTTTATGAGGACTAATAGATAAAGTTGTTGTAAAAAAATCAAAATTATATTTTTCTTTAATTAAAAATGTTTTTTTTAATCTAAATTCATAACATTTATAACATCTATTCCCTCTTTCAGGACAATCTTCATATCCTTTTATTTCATTTAAAAATTCTATTTCATTATATTCTTCTACCATAATTTTTATATTTTCATTGTATTCTTTATTAACTGCATCAACTATTTTCTTTTGATTTTCAAGTCTTAATAAATATTCTTCTTCAGGATAAATATTAGGATTATAATAATAAATAGTTATATCAAAATATTTTAAAAGAAATATTAAACAATGACTACTACAAGGTCCACAACAACTATGTAATAATAATCTTGGCTTTGTTTTTAAAGTATTTAAAAAATTTAAAAATTCTTTATAATTACTAATCATTTTTCCTCCTTATTAATAACTTTTTGCATATCATATGGCATATTACAATTAATAATAATTTTATTAAAATAAATAGGATGATTGAATTCAATTTTAGAAGAATGTAATGCAGTTCTATCTATCAAGTCACTTTTAACATTATAAATTGTATCACCTAATAATGGATGATTTATATGGGCCATATGAACTCTAATTTGATGAGTTCTTCCAGTCTCTAAATTAAGTTTAACTACTGAAAATTTATTTATTTGTTTTACTACTTCATAATGAGTGATTGCTGTTTTTCCTGTTTTAGAAACTCTTCTTTTATTTTTACTATGTCTATCCATAGCAATTTTTTCATTTACTGTTCCTATTTTGTTTTTGAATTTATTAAGTGTAATTGCTAAATATTCTCTTTTTATATTTTTTTCTTCCCATAAATGATTTAAATAACTATGCACAAAAAAACCTTTAGCAAAAACAATTATTCCTGATGTATCGTTATCTAATCTATGACAATACCTAACTCTTATAAATTGCTTTGTTTGATAGTAATGATAAGCGACATAATTACATAATGTATTAGTTTTATTAATAGAATCAGGGTGAACCATTACTTTAGCTTCTTTATTAATAATTAATAAAAATTCATCTTCATATAATATATCTAAATTGTAATATGTTGGAATATAATCAATTTTTTCTTTTAAATCAAATTTTAAAATATCATTTTCTTTTAAAATTAAGTTTAAATTATAGTTATCGTAATATTTACTTGAAACATAATAAAAATCAAAAAAATCTTTTAATGTTTTATTGTTAAACATTTTATTTACTTTTACTTCTTGAATCAATATGTATCACCTATCTTAATTTAATTATAAATATAAAAAAGTCCTTTAGGACTATTTTTAATTTTTGGGTTTTAAATTTTCATAATCCCAATAAGGATCTTTTTCTCCATGTATTCCTAACTTATTTAATGTAGCATAATTAGTTGCATCTACTAAGTAATTTGTATAAGAAATTCCTTTATATTCTAATAAATTAGTTCCAAAAGCAACATCAGTATAACCTTTTTTTGCTATTTCATAATTTAATAATACACCATCTACCCAAACATTCGCTAAAACTCTACCATATGTTTCAAATAAACTTGCTCCTTCTATAGATTGTAATTCGATTTTATTAGCATTTTTTAATTTATCACATGTAAAGTTTTTAGCAGGTATTCCCCATTCTTGAGTATTATTTTGCATTGTTTCACGAGTATCAATATTATAAAATCTGACTTTAGTTCCATTTAAAATTCCTGTTTCAGTTGGATAAGTAAATTTTGCAGTATCACCATCAACACAACTTTTAAGTTTAACAGTGATTACTCCTCCACCAGCTAATGAATCAGTTAATTTAAATGGTTTATTATAATCATCAGTAGTTAATTTCGGACCAAGTAAAAGTTCTTCTTCTGTCATATAATTAAATGTTTTTAAAATATCATAATAATCAACTTTATATGGAATATAATAATATCCTTCATATGTATTATATCCATTTAAATATTCTAATTTTTTTACTAAAGTAATATCACTACCAAAATCTATTGGGTTTCCTATTTCACCTAATATATCACAGATTTTATTTTGCTTATATAATACAATAGCATCATTACCAGAATATTTTAAATCTAAACTTAAATCTGCGTTATTATTTAAATTTTCATTAGTTTTAATTAGAAAAAATGATTTACTATTAATTGTACCAGTTAAATTATATTCATAAGTTGGAGTAATGCTTCCATCTTTATAAATTTTTATTGTATAATCTTTTAAATCGATTGCTTCAGTTTTATTATTATATAATTCTAACATATTATTTATTGGATTTAATGAATCATAATATTTAGAAAAAAAGATATTAGAATTTGTTTTTATATTTTTATTTGTATTTTTACATCCTGTAAAACATAATATAAAAGCACTAATAAAAATTAAAGTTATTTTTTTCATTTTAAACACCCAAAAATATTATATCATATTATTAAATTATTTGATAGATAAAATAAAAAAAGAAACCCAAATGGGTTTCTCTATATTAGAAAGATTAATTATTTTGTAACTACTGTTAATGATTTAAATCCAATATTACCAGTTTCTTTTGCAAAAGATATTTTTAAATTTGTTGCATCAACAATTGTTTTTCCTTCAGCAAATGTAAATGAAATTGTATATGTTGTATCTTTTTGATCTATAGGACAAATTGAAGCTTCTGTAGCCCCCTCTGCATACCCTGTAGCAACTACATTACCATTTTTATCAACTAATTCAAAAGTTAATGTTGATGTCATAACACCATCAGACCCATTCCCTTTTAATACAACTTTAACATCAAATTCTGTTTCTGTAGAAAATGTATTAGATGTAATAGCAGATGTTTTATCTCCACTTCTACCAAATCCAAGATATCCCCCATATCCATTTCCTAATTTTCCTGTTATAGTCCAATTAGGAAAATTTGTTGTTAAATAAGTGTCTCCAGATGCTTTATTTGCTAAATTAGTAAATACTAAATCTTCAAGTTTATTAGTATCAGTAACAGGAGTATCAGTTCCAGTATTTCCATTACCACCATTAGCTTCAATAGTAGCTGTAGCTCCTTGAACAATTTGATTTACACCATTATGTGATCCAACATAACCTGTAACAGTAACTTTATCTCCAACTTTTACTTCTGTAGTTAATCTAAATACTAAGATTTTATTTTCTCCATCAGTAATATAAACTGACATATTATTATAAGTGCTATCCCAACTTGAATAAATTTCTGAAACTTCTCCAGTAATAACAGCTTTTACCCCACAACTAGCACTTAATGCAGCACTAATAGTATTAACTTCTGTTTGAGGTGCTTCTTTAACAACTGTAGCTGTTCCATTAGAAATTTCTTTTACAGTATTATCATTACTATTTAAACTTACTTGACCAACAACTCTAATAACTTGACCAACAGTAACATTTGTTTTTAATCTATATAATAAAATTGTTCCTGATTCATCAGTTAAATAAACAGACATATTACTATATTTAGAATTCCAAGCTGAATTATAATTTGAAACAACACCTTGTAATGTTACTTCTGTATTTGCTTCTAAATTAGCAATTTCACTAACTAAAGTATAATCTCTTTCAACTACTTCTTCCTTTTTAACCATGAAATCTTTATCAGCAACAGGAGAAAGTTGAGCTTTATTAAACCAGTTAACAAAACCAGTAACAACTACTACTTCGCCTTCATTTAAAGTTAACAAATCAGCTTTCCAGTTTTTATTTGTAGCAAATAATGTAACTTCTGTACCTTCAGAATCAACATATTTACCATTAGTATATGTTAATTCAATACTAACAACTTTATTTTGATAACTTAACCAATCAGTTGGTGCTTTATCTAATGTAACAACACTAGCAGTTTTACTTCCTGTAACTTCTACAGTTGGATTTTTAATTTCATATAATCCATTATAAATATCAAGTTCACCAGATACTAATACTTCTTGTCCAACAGTATAATTAGTAGGATCATCATATCCAAATACCATTATAGCTTGAGTTCCATCATCAATTAAAATAGGTAATCCAGTTTTATTTGTATTAACACCAATAACAGTACCTTTAACAGTAACTTTATCACCTTTTGCTAATTTATAAACTTCACTAATCGCTAAAATTTCAGGTTGAATAGCACTAACAACAACATTTACTTTTCCAGTATATTTTGTATTATTAAATGTAAATTCATAATTTAATTCAATTGTTGCATCATTTTCTCCTAAAGCTGGTCTTACAACTGTAACATTTAATCCGCTTAAAGTTGCATTAGTAGTTTCAGTTAAAGTCCAAGAAACATTAACATCACTTACTGTTTCAGGTAAAACGAAATCAGCATCTACTTTGCTTGAAACTGCTTTTTCAATATTTTTCTTAATTGTTTCTACTTTTTGTTCTTCTGATTGTTCACCAATTTTAATATAATCTAAACCAGGAACTTGAGTAAGTTGAGCTTTATTATACCAGTTAACAAATGCAGTAACAACAACTTCTTGACCACTTACTAATGTAATATCTTCTAATGTACCCCAATCACTATTTGGATATAATGGTACTTCTTTACCATTAGCGTCTTTAAATGTAGATGTTGTTTTATTTGCAATATCACCAGATACATAAGTTAAATTTAATCTTACAACTCTTGATTGATAACTTGACCAATCTTCTGGAATTTCATTTAATTCAATAACATTAGTTTTATAATTTTCATCATAATCTAAGAATGTAACTGTACAACTAGCAAGTTCATGTAATCCACTATAAGGACTATATGTAGCTTCAACTTCAACTAAAGAACCAACTTTATATTCTTCATATGCTTCTTTACTATCAGCTTTTATTCTATATAAATAAACAGCAGCTGTTTCATCTTCGATTAAAACATTAAAGTTTTTATATGATTCACTATATTCACTTACAGCATTGATTGTTCCTTGAACAATAATTGTTGCATTTGATTCATATTTTCCATCTAAAATATCTTTAATATTTTTTACTTCGTTAATATCTCTATGTTGAACAACAACTCTATATGAAAATTCTTTAACACAAGAACCCCAAGATAAAGTGGCAACTAATTCAACTTCAGTATTTTTTTCAGGGTTGATTGTATCTGCATACACAACACCTTTTCTTGTAACTATTCTTATAACATCTGTATTGTTAGAAACCCAAGTTGCAGTAACTCCACCTTTTAAAGTAGAAGGTAATTCAAAATCAACAGTTTGAAATTTTTGAAATACAATTGCATTAGAAGCTTCTAATACTTTTTGTTCAGCATCTACAGATGTGTTAGTACATCCCACTAAACCAACTAAACAAAAGGCTAATAAAATTAAGCGTATTGCTATTTTTCTCATAGTTTTCTCCTTTTTATTGAATAAAATTTAAGTCAGCTTTAGAAACAAGCATTATTTGATATGCTCCATCATAAACTGATACTAATCCACTTAAATCAAAATTTTTATCCACAAAATCCGCATACGATTTAATTCCTTTAACTGAAGCTTTCTTATCAATTCTGATTGTAACTACATTACCAAATTCATCTTTAGCTTTAGCAGTTATTGCTCCAGTATCACTGTTATTATATCCGCCTGTTATCCCTGTTAAATTTTTAATTTTTACAAAAGTTCCTTCGATATTAGGATTAGATTCTGGTGTTCCAATATCAGAAGCTTTAATTTCTTTTGCTGTAACTGTTTTTCCTGTTTCAATTATTTGCATATCATTAACACCAGGAACTGTTTCGTTATATGTTACATCCACAATTTGATATGAATTAGTAACATCATATTTAGATAAAATTCCTACTACTTTTAAATAATTCCCAACAGCTAAACATTTATAAGTCTTATACATAGTAAATACATACATTCCATAGCTTTCACCAGTAGCTTCATCATACTCTTCAATATATGCATCTGTTCCAAGTTTTCTTGTAACATATCCATAAACAGCTACTCTTTTACCATAATATTCTTCTGGATTTAATCTTAATTCTTTTAATGAAGTAATTATTCCATCTCCATAATAAAAATCGCTATCTTTTTCTCCACTACGCATATTTAATTTTAATCTAATAGCTTGGTTATCAGCATCTAAAAAATAATTTGCATATTTTGTTCCACTGACACCTTTTGTAATAGCAAGACCTTCTTGAACAAGGCTTAAATTAACTAATATTCCATCTGCCCATACATATGTTAAATATCTTTCATTTGAATCTGTTTCAGGTTTATCTCCTTCAGATTCTAAAATGATTTCTTTTGCATTACTTAACATGTTACATGTATATCTTGCAGCTTGTTTACCATATTCTTCAATTTGTCCTGTAGATTCAGGTGTATCAATACCTAAAAATCTTGCTTGTATATAATTACCATTCTCATCAGCAAAATGTGCTGTATCTCCATCTACACATCTTTTTAATTTAACACTACCAATACCATTTTTAAAAAATGATTTTGTTTCATATCCTTCAGGTAAAGAAACTTGTGAAACATAATCAATTTTTTCTTTACTAGTAGTATTACATCCTACTACAAAAAGTAGTAGGAATAAAATACAACTTAAGAAAACTTTTTTCATTTTAATATTTACAATTATTTAATGCATCATCAAATGCTTGTTCTACAGTTTTTGTACCTGCAAATACAGATGAAATAAGTGATCCTACTTGAGTTCTTGCTTGACTTGAACCATCAAATGCAGGAGATACGAAATATGAATGGCTTTCTTCATATGCAAGTGTTTGTAATTTAACTAATCTATGAACATCACTTGCTGTAAATAATTCTTCATTATCATCAACTAATAAATTTTGATAAGCTTGTACTTGTTGTGCAGTTGTTGTTACAGGTGAATAACCAGTAGCAATTGCATATGTAGCATTATTAGTTGGTTCTAATAAATATTTTAAAAATTTCCAAGAAGCTAATTGTGTTTTTTCATCACTTTTTAAAATAGTAATATTTGGTCCTTGTTGAATAACTTTTGGACTACTTAAATTCCATTGAGGAACAGCAGCAACACCAACTTCAAATGATAATTCACCAGTTGAACCATCAGCATCAGGAATATTATAACGAGTTCCTCCAGTTGAACCTACACTCATATATAATTTTTCAGTTGTAAATTTAGTTGAAGTATAACTTCCTTGTAACATTTCTTTTGATGTAAATAATTTTTGATCATACCAATCTTTTAATTTAGTAACAAATTCTTTATTACCCTTATTATTGAATAAATATTCACCTTTAGATGAAGTATATTCATTTTGTAATTGTTCTGCCATTGTAATAAATAAGTTTGATTCACTATCATATCCAAATGGAGTAACATCAGCTTGTCTTGTAGCTATTGTTTCTTTTTTATCAGCGTCTTTAATAGTTGGATCTTCATTTACTTCTTTTTCAATTTTTTTATCAACGATTGTTCTAATTTTTTGTGAAACAGTTACAACTTCATCCCATGTTGTTGGAACAGTTAAATTGTTTTCATCAAAAAATGTTTTATTATAGAACATAACTTCTGTTGATTTTGCATAAGGTAAACTATATAAGAAAGTTTCTCCATCTTCTTCTACTAATCCTTCAGTATAATACTCAGGAACAAAAGCATTTAATTCTTCTTGAGTATATCCATAAACAGGATCATTTATATATGTTAATAAATCAACAACATGTCCACCATTTCTATAAACAGCTACATGGTCAGGATATGAGAATGTTAAAGATGGTTCTTCACCAGCACGGAATGCTTTTGTAATAGAATCTCTTAAATCATCATAATCACCTTTTTGAACATGTTCTACTTTAATATCAGGATTTTCAAGTTCAAATTGTGTAATAATATTATTTAATATTTCTTGATTTTCTTTTCCCATTGTATGCCAGAAAGTAACAACTGTTTTTGTTTCAGTTTGTCCACAACCAACCATTGCTAACACACAAGTGAATAATAATGTTAAAACAATTAATCTTTTTTTCATTTTTTTTCTCCTTTGTTAATTTTTATCCCTTAATTCCACTTCTTGCAACTCCACGCATAATATATTTTCTAAAGAAAATAAATATTACGAATAAAGGTGCAGAAATGATTACTGCTGCTGCCATTTGATAATGGAAAGATGTAAATCCTTCAGCATCAGTAAAGGCTGTTCTTAATCCATTAGTGATCAATTTATATTTATCACTAGATGCAACTAAGTTTGGCCATATATATGAATTCCATGACCCCATTAATTTCAATATTGTAATTGTAATTATTGTAGGCATGGCAAGAGGGATCATAACTTTTACTAGATATTTTATATCAGATGTTCCATCTACTTTTGCAGCTAAATATAATTCATTTGGAATTTGTTTAAAGCTTTGACGCAAAAGATAAATATAAAATACACTAACAATAAAAGGTACAATTAAAGATAAATATGTAGCATCTCCTTTTAACCAACCAAATTTAGCAACTGTAACATAATTTGATAAAACAAACATTTCACCAGGAATCATCATAGTTGCTAAAATTAAAGCAAACATTGCATCTCTACCTTTAAAATTTAATCTAGCAAACGCAAAAGCTGCCATAATTGTTGTAATTAATGTCAAAATAGTAGACACAACCCCAACACCAATAGTATTTATAAAATATCTACCAAAAGCTGCTTTTTGCATTGCAGTAACATAGTTTACAAACGCCCATGAATGTGGATACATTGTAGGAGGTGTAAGTAATATTTCATTAGCATCTTTTAAAGATGTATTAATCATCCAATAAAACGGAACTAAAACAACTAATGCCATAAATGTTAAAAATATATAGCATATAACTTTTCTTATAATTTCATTTCTATTTTGTCTTTTAATTGCTAGTTCTGCAGGAGATAATTCTTTTTTTGTAATTGTATTTTCCATATTAACCTCCTAATAATGAACTCTATCTTTTCCAATAAGGAAATTAATAGCAGTACAGAACATAATAACGATAAATAAACACACACACGCTGCTGCTGCAAGTCCCATTGTTGTAGGGCTTGCTAATTGATCATATACATATCCAACTATTGTATTCATCAATCCATCAGCACCAGCTGGTCCCATTTTTGATCCAAAAATTGCAACAATTGATGAATATTCTTTAAATGCTCCAATTAATGATGTTACTAATACATACATAATTGTTGGAGATAATAATGGAACTGTTATTTTCCAAAATACTCTACTTTTTGGAGTTGAATCAATTTTTGCTGCATCATAATATTGTGCATTGATGCTTTGTAATCCACTTGAAAATAACAATATTTTAAATGGTAAAGCATTCCAAACAATATAAATAACTAAAACTGTCATTGAAGTTAGCCAACTTGCTCCTTCATTTATCCAATTTATTTTATCAATACCAAACACACCAAGTATTGTATTAACTAATCCATAATTTTGGTTAAACATTACTGTAAAAACCATACCAATTGCTATAACATTTGTTACATATGGAATAAAGAAAATAGTTTGAAATAATTTTTGTAGCCATTTAATCGAATTTAAAGCTACAGAAACTACTAATGCAATAATTGTTGAAAGTGGGACTGTTACAAACACTATAATAAGTGTATTTTTAACAATAGTCCAAAGTTCAGAATATTGAAAAAATTTTATATAATTCGCAAAACCATAACTTACTTTAACGCTATAATTGAAAGTATGATATCCTTCAACAAAAGAAAGTCTAATTGTATTAATTAAAGGGTAAAAAGTAAAGATAGCCATTAAAATAAGTGTTGGTGCTAAATATAACCACGCTTTAATAGGCGTTTTCTTATCATCTACCATATTATATTAACCTTTCTTGTGTTTCGCCTTTAAATACAAAACATTTTTCCTTTCTTAATTCAAATTTAATAGTTCCTTCATTTGGAACATTTGTTTCAGAATCAATAATAACTCTAAATGTTGGTTTTTCAGAATTAGCATTTTTAGCTATAATTGACATATCTCTACCAATTCTTTCGATATATTCAATTTTTGCACTAAAACATCCATTTGGATTTACTTTAAATCCTTCAGGTCTAATTCCAACAAATACATCTTGGTCTTGTTCTTCTGTATCTAAAATAGCTTCTTCACCGATATAAACTTTTTTATTTTGAATTTTTCCTTTAAATACATTTATAGGTGGAGTTCCTAAAAATTTAGCAACAAATAAATTACAAGGATCATTGTATACAGTTTGTGGTTCTGATATTTGTTGTTTAACACCTAAATTCATAACCACAATTTCATCGGAAATACTCATTGCTTCTTCTTGGTCATGTGTAACAAAGATAGTTGTTATTCCTGTTTCTTTTTGAATTCTTTTAATTTCTTCTCTTGTTTGAAGTCTTAATCTAGCATCTAAGTTAGATAAAGGTTCATCTAGTAAAAGAACTCTTGGTTTTTTAACTATTGCTCTTGCAATGGCAACTCTTTGTTGTTGCCCCCCTGAAAGTTGGCTTGGTTTTCTGTCTAATAAATCATCAATTTGAACTAATTTAGCAGCCCATGCTACTCTTTCAGCCATTTCTTCTTTAGAAAATTTCAAATTTTCCAAAGGGAAACGAATATTTTGTTCGATTGTCATATGAGGATATAACGCATAGTTTTGAAATACTAATCCTATTCCTCTTTTTTCAGGTGCTAAATCAGTAACATCTTCATCACCGAAAAATATTCTTCCTTCTGTTGGTTTTTGTAATCCACTAATCATATAAAGAGTTGTAGATTTTCCACATCCACTTGGCCCTAATAATCCAACTAATTTTCCTGACGGAATAACAATATCTAAATTGTTTACTGCTACTACTCCTCCAGTCTTATTAGGAAATACTTTGGTCAAATTTTGCAATCTAATTTCCATATTTATTTCTCCTTTTTAATAATTACTTCTTCTCTTTGAGATTATATACTTTTTTCAGAATAAAATCAACTACATATAATAAATTATTATATATATTTCTATTTTTTTCTAAAAATATCTACATTTTTTTCATTTTTTTGCAATAAAAAAAGTCCGTTAAATAACGAACCAATTTGAATAATTATCGTTTTTGTTAGCATCTCTATTATCTCTTGCTTTAAATCCCCATTCAGTATAAGATAAAACTTTTTTTCTATTAACTTTACTAGCTTTTTCTTGCATTTCATCTTTTAAAGTAAAAAATGAATAAGAGTCTAAAACATTATAATCACTAACATCTTTTATATCTGTAACGCCATCTGTTTCAACAATTTGTTTAACATTTGATTTATTAGAATCGGCAGTTTCTCCATCATGTAATGAAACAACAAATTCAACTTCTAAAGTTTTACCAAGTTTATAAATCTTACATAAATAAATACCTGACACTGTTTCTTTAGATCTAGTAACAGCAGTATAATCAACATAAACATAATAATATGAATATTTGCTAGAATTTAATTCTACAATTACTTCATTAACTCTAATATCATTTACAGACATTGTAAAATCTATATCATAAGTTTCTGTATTTTTATCAACTAATGTAGCAGAATTATTATCTTTAGCAAGTTTTAAATATCCTGTTTCAAGAGCAATAACACCACTTTTTTCTGTATTACTAACTTGGACGATAGAAACATAAATAACAAATATTAAAATAAAAAGAATTAATCCAGCTCCAAGAAAAAATTTTGGAGAAAATACTTTTTGGTTTTTATAATAAAATTCTTTTATTTTCCCCCATAAGCTTGTTTTATTTTCTACTGCATTTGTTTGATTTTCCATAATAGAACCTCACTATCTATATTAATTCAAGCCAATTATACACTACTTTTTTTATTATTTCAACCGAAAAAAATAAAAACCCTAATAAAGGGTCTTAATAAATTAATTTTTTTTAAATATTCGTTCTAAAAGTTCATGGCATTTAACATATGAATTTATCCCTTCTTGAACTAATATTTTTAAATCTTCTCTCATTATGTAAAACACCTTCCTTCCGTTAATAGTATTTTACACAATAAAATTTAAATTTTATTTAAGTACATCAAAATATCAAAAAAATTTCACATTATTTTCTTAGCATAGAATTTTTTTCATATATTTCATTAAAATCAACTTTTTTATCTCCTATTTGATATCCTAATACAGCTTCTAAAGATATATTTTCGCTTGCTCTAAAAATCGAAATATCAACATCATTAAATTCTTTTTTTAAATTTTCAATCATTTGTTTTATTTCACGTCTTTTAGAAGGTAATTCTAATTTAGCTACTTCACATCCACAAGACATAGGTGTGATTCCATTTTTAATAATAAATCTTTCAATATCTACTTCTTTTACTAAAAAAAGTGGTCTTATAAGCTGCATATTAGAAAAATTTTGAGCATTTAATTTTGGTACCATTGTTTTAAAATTACCTGCATAAAAAACATTTAATAAAGTTGTTTCTATAACATCGTTAAAATGGTGTCCCAACGCTATTTTATTGCATCCTAATTCTTTTGCAAAATCATATAAAAAACCTCTTCTCATCCTTGCACACATATAACAAGGATTATTAGGACTAAGTTTTTTTGCTACTAAAAAATTATTTGAATTTTTAATTTTTACAGGAATTTTTAATTCATCACAGTTTTTTATTAATAACTCTAAATTTTCTTTTGTAAACCCAGGATCCATACAAATAAATTCTAAATCAAAATTTATTTTACCATGTAATTTTAATTCTTGAAAAAGTTTAGCAAGTAAAAGTGAATCTTTTCCTCCACTTATACAAACAGCAATTTTATCATTTTCACTTATTAAATCATATTTTTCACATGCTTTTAAAAACTTAGCCCAAATATCTTTTCTATAAGTGGTAATTATACTTCTTTCTATTTTTTTTATATCATTCATAATCAAAATTCCAAATTTTTTGGTGTTCTAGGAAATGGAATAACATCCCTTATATTTTCAACACCAGTTATATACATAATTAATCTTTCAAATCCCATACCAAATCCAGCATGCTTACATCCACCATATCTTCTTAAATCTAAATACCAATCAAGTGGTTCAATTTGCATATTTAATTCTTTCATACGATTAATTAAAACATCTAATCTTTCTTCTCTTTGTGATCCACCACATAATTCTCCACTACCTGGAACTAATAAATCGACTGCAGCAACAGTTTTATTATCATCATTTAATCTCATATAAAATGCTTTAATGTCTTTAGGCCAGTTTGTAACAAACACAGGAGAATTAAAATGTTTTTCTGTTAAATATTTTTCATGTTCTGTAGCAAGATCTTCTCCTTGCTTAGGTTCATTTTCAAATTTTACATTAGCATTTTTTAAAATATTAATTGCTTCTTCATGAGTAACTTTAGCAAAATCAGAAGTAATAACTTTTTCTAATTTTGAAATTATTCCTTTTTCAACAAAAGAATTAAAAAATTCCATTTCTTTTTTAGCGTTTTTTAAAACATAGGAAATAACATACTTAAGCATTTCTTCCATTAAATCCATATCATCATTTAAATCTGCAAAAGCAATTTCTGGTTCAATCATCCAAAATTCTGATGCATGACGTTGTGTATTAGAATTTTCTGCTCTAAATGTTGGACCAAATGTATAAACATCTCTAAAAGCCATTGCATAACATTCTGCTTCAAGTTGTCCAGTAACTGTTAAATTAGCTTTTTTACCAAAGAAATCTCTTTTATAATCAATTTCTTTAACATTTCCTTTAAGGATTTTATCAAAATCTAAGGTAGTAACACTGAACATTTGTCCAGCACCTTCTCCATCGTTTGCAGTTATTAATGGAGTATTTACATAAACAAAGTTTTTATTTTGGAAAAATTCGTGAATTGCCATTGCAGCTAAACTTCTAACTCTAAATACTGCTTGAAATAAATTTGTTCTTGGTCTTAAATGTGCAACCTCTCTTAAAAATTCTCTTGTGTGTCTTTTTGGTTGAATTGGATAATTTTCTAATACATCTCCTAAAATTATTACTTCTTTAGCATTTATTTCATATGGTTGTTTATTATTTGGTGTTAAAATAACTATTCCTTTTACCATAATTGATGATCCAACATTTATTTTAGCAATTTCTTTAAAATTTTCTAATTTATCTTCATAAACTATTTGACATCCTTCTAAGGTTGTTCCATCGTTTAAATTAATAAATCCAAAAGAACTTTGATTTCTGTTTTGTCTAACCCAACCATTAATTAATACTTCTTGTTTGTCATTTAATTCTTGTTTTAATTCATATAATGATAATCTTTTTCTCATATTTTCTCCTCACAACAAAATTATATTATTTTTTAAACATTTTTCTTTTTCTTCTTCTGGCCAAAAAGAGCTTTGAACCTCACCAATATGCATTTTTTCTAAAAAAAACATACACATTCTTGATTGACCAATTCCACCACCTATTGTTAGTGGTAACTTTTCATTAATAATATTTTTATGAAAATCAAACTCTAATTTATTTAATTCTCCTCTTTCGTTTAATTGTTTAATTAAACTATCTTTATCAACTCTAATTCCCATTGATGATAACTCAAAAGCAATATCTAATTGTTCATGATATAAAATAATATCTCCATTTAAATCCCAATCATCATAATCAGGACTTCTTCCGTCATGAATTTTTCCTGATTTTAATTTTCCACCTATTCCAATTAAAAATACAGCTTTTTTTTCTCGAACAATTTTATTTTCTCTTTCTTTTGCATTTAAATTTGGATACAAATCTTCAAGTTCTTGAGTAGTAATAAAATAAATTTCATTAGGCAATTGATATTTTAAAACTGGGTATTCATTACAAATATATAAATTTGTTTCTTTTAAAACACCATATATTTTTTTTACAGTTTCTTTTAAATAATCGATTGTTCTATCTTCTTTTAAAATTATTTTTTCCCAATCCCACTGATCAACATAAATACTATGTAAATTATCTATGTTTTCATCTTTTCTAATTGCATTCATATCTGTATATAACCCTTGATATGGCCTAAACCCATAATACCAAAGGGCATATCTTTTCCATTTAGCAAGCGAATGAACTATTTCTAATTTACTGTTTTTTATATTAAATGTAACAGGTTTTTCAAACCCATTTAAATTATCATTTAACCCATTATTAACATCTAAAAAAAGTGGTGCAGTTACTCTTTTTAATTTTAAAACTTCAACTAATCTTTTTTCAAATATATCTTTTATTTTTTTGATTGCAATTTGAGTATCAAATATATTTAATTTACTTTCATACATAATTATCTCCTTATATAAAAAAAATCCTTGTAAAATATACAAGGACGAATTATCGCGGTACCACCTTAATTCTAGTAAACTAGCTCTTAAATTCCTTAACGCGGAAAACGTTTGGTTCTAGTTAAATTCTTCCAACTCTCCAAGTGTTATTCATAAATTCATTATAATAGTCTCACATCAACACTATCTTGCTTTAATAAGAGGAATTTATTACTTCTCTTTTCTAAGATTTATTTTATTATATGAAATATTTTATTTTTTGTCAATTAAATTAAGTATTTTTGTTCATCGATTGTTAATTCTTCAAATTTACTATCTAAATCACACATTTTTTGATAAGAAATAATAAATTGTCTTTTTGTACTTTTTGAATTTATCTTATTTCTTTTTTCTAAACGATCTTTTTTTATAATAGGATCAATATTAAAATATTTAATTTTAACATCAATACTATTATTCTTTAAAAAGTCAATAACTTTCTTTCTTCTTTTAACTGTTAAAAATGAATCATCAATAATACAAGATATATTAAGTTTATCTAATTCAACTATTTTATTTAAAATATAATCCTCTATTTTTAAAACCATTTTTTCATGATTAGGTCCTAAACACTCATCAAATAATGATAAAATTATTTCATCAATTGAAAAAACAAAATAATCTTTTTGATCTTTTGCCCAAGTAGATTTTCCACTACAAATTTTACCAACAGTAATAATTACCATTTAACATCAACCAAGCCTTTCTTTTTTAATGCATAAATAATAATTGGTATAAAAATAATTTCAACTAAAATCCCAACTATACCAGATAAAATATTATTTACAATAAACAAACTTAAAATAAAATTTGAATTATTAATCTTATATAAAATAATATTTAAAATAAGATTAACAAATCGACCAAAAATCATCGATGTAAATAAGGTAATATATATATTTATTTTATTTTTTAATAACGAAATTATTAATCCATAACTTAAAAGTTCTATTGACATTAAAATTGTATTAGGCATTTGAGGATTTCCGTTTATAATCAAGTTAATAAATGGAATTATTATTCCAGAAATAACAGCATATTTCATCCCACAAATAAATCCAATTAAAAAAACAATAAAATGCATAGGTAAAAGCATTTTTCCTAATTCCATTCCCCCGATAAAATGGATTAGGTATGATAAAATTATACTTAATGCAACAAGCATACTTGATATACATAATTTTTTTGTTTCAGACATTAATTTATTCATTTACTAAAAAAGCAAATACTCCTTTAATCATATTTACTTATATTTTACCATAAATTAAATAACACTCCAATCACTAATAGAATTTTTTACAATTTTATTGCAACCAACAATAGCATTATTCCCTATTACCGTGTTTCCGCCTAATATAATACAATTAGCATATAATATTACATTATTTAATATAGTTGGATGTCTTTTAATTTTTTTAAGTTTTTTGACATCATCAATTTTTAATGCTCCTAATATTACACCTTGATATATTTTTACATTATTACCAATTATAGAGGTCTCTCCAATTACTACACCTGTACCATGATCTATAAAAAAACTTCTACCAATTCTTGCTTTAGGATTAATATCTATTCCTGTTTTTTCGTGAGCATAATTAGAAATTATATAAGGAATATAAATAAAATCTAAATTATAAAACAAGTTTGCAACTCTATAACAAAATATTGCAAAATAACTTGTATTTGCTAATAAAACTTCATATTTATCATTAATAGAAGGATCATTTAATATAAAAGCTTCTAAATCTAAAATCAATAATTTTTTTATTTTATCTAATTCGTTTATTAAAATATCTATATTATTAAAATCAAATTTTAAATTCTTATAATCATTAATTTCTAATAAAAAATTATATATTTTTCTTTTTATTTTCTTTTTTTTGCTTAATATAAATGAATCTATACTATGATTAATCTTTTTATATAATCCAGGATATAATAAATCTCTTATATCATATAAAATATTTATAACATTTTTTTTATTAATATAATTATAAATCATTATTATACCTATCTCCTCTATCAGGAAAAACTGTTACAATTTTTATTCTTTTATTTGTTTTTAAAGCAATATCTATCGCACATTCTAAATTTGCTCCAGAAGATATTCCCACATCTAACATTTCAGAATTTAATATCTCTTTTTTATACTTTATAGCATTTTTATAATCAGCAATAAAATAATCATCAATTATATTTTCATTTAAAATATTTGAAACAAAATTAGTGCCAATACCTGTTATTTTATTATTTAGATCAGATTTTACTCCAATAATTTTTAAATTATTAATTTTTTCTTTTAAATAATTTCCTATTCCACTTATTGTTCCGCCACTTCCAATTCCTGATATAAAATAATCGATATCTTTTATATTATTATATATTTCTCTTGCAGTAGTTTTATAGTGTGATAATAGATTATTACAATTATTAAATTGATCGATTTTTATACAATTTTTATTATTTTTTACAATCTCTTCAGCTTTTTTTATAGCACCTTTCATTTTTTTATATTTACTTGTTAAAATTACTTTAGCATTTAATTTTTTTATTAATAAAATGACTTTTTTAGGCGTTTTTTTAGGCATAACACATATGAATTTATATTTATAATATTTTGCTAAAAAAGCAAGAGAAATCCCAAAATTCCCACTTGTTGCAGCAACAATTTTAGTTTGATTAGGAATTAATAAATTCTGTTTTTTTAAATCTTCTAAAATAAATTTAGCTGGTCGATCTTTTATACTTCCAGTTAAATTATAATTTTCTAATTTTACATATATTTCAGCATTTAAATTATATTTTCTTTCTAAATTAAAAAGTCTAATTAAAGGAGTATTACCAATTAAATCAATTTGATTTTTCATGTTTTCACCATTTAATTTTATGTGGATTTAAAAAATATATTAAAAAAAATCAAATATAATTATTTGACTTTTTTAATTTTTATTTTTTTTATAATAACCTGGATTTTTACCATCAATATTTTTAAACCACCTTGAAAAAGATGAAACTGAATTAAATCCAAGTTTAATTCTTACATCATCAATTTTTTTTGTTTGATAAATTATTTCTTTTGCAATTTCAATTTTATAACGATTAACATAATCAATAGGTGTTAATTCAAAATTTTTCTTAAAAAAATAATTCATAGTTGATTTTTTTAAATTTAATAATACTGATAATTCATCTAAAGTTATAATTTTATTCAAATTTTTTTCAATATAAAGTTTTAAAGAATCAATAAGTAATATCACATTTTCATTTTTATTATTTAAAGATCTTAATAAGTTAATAACTAAAACACCTAAAATATTACTAATATATTCTTCATAATAAATATCTTTTTTATTAAATTCACTATAGATACGATTAAGTAATTTTTCAATATCATAAGTTTTTTTATATATAGTTAATGGATATTTAATCTGATCTATAAAATATACGTAATAATTTTCAATATCTAATAAAATTACATTTATTCCTGTTTTTGAAAACCAATATTCATTATCAGGTTTTAATAAAACCAAATCAAATTTAGATACCTCATACTTAATCCCATTAACTTTAATTACAGTATCTTCTAAAATACTTATAATCCCAAAATCTTTACTTTGATATTTATTTTTTAAAGTAATAAAATCAAGAAATCTGGTTTCCATTTTTATTTATCTAATGATACATTGTGATAAACATTTTGAACATCATCTAATTCTTCTAATGCAGAAATTAATTTTTCAAATTTTTCTAAATCTTCTCCATCTAAAGAAATATAATCTTGTGCCAAACATGTAATTTCATCAACAGTAAAAACTAAATCTGATTTAAAATCTAATAATGCAGTTTTTATATTATTATAATCACTTTGTTCCCCGTAAACTGCAATTCCTTCGTCATCAGCTTCAATATCAGCATCAATATCATTAGAAATTAAAACATCCATAACTTCTTCTTCTGTTAATCCATTAAATACAAAAACTGATTTATCAGAAAAACTATGTGAACAACATCCACTAACTCCAAGTTTTCCACCACATTTAGTAAATTTAGCTCTAACTTCAGCAAAAGCTCTATTTACATTATCTGATAAACAATCAATTATAACCATTGATCCACCTTGAGCAAATCCTTCATATCTAGAAGGAATGTATGATTCTCCTGAATTTCCTGCAGCTTTATCGATTGCTCTTTTAATTACATCTGCACTACATTGATCTTTTTTTGCTTTTTCAACTAATCTTCTTAATTCAAGATTAGCATTAATATCAGGCGAACCATTTTTAGCAGCCATATAAATTAATTTACCGTATTTATTATTTAACTTTGATTTTGCAGCAGCAGTTTTTGCCATTGCAACTTTTCTAACCTCATGGGCTCTTCCCATAAAAACAACTCCTTAAAATAATTTCTTATATATTATACACTATTTACTAAATAAAAAAAAGAAAAATTTTAGAATTGTTAATAATATGCATATTTTATAAAGAAAAACATAAATATTAATGAGGTGAAAAAATGTCAGTAATAAAACATACTACTGAAGAAATAAAACTTTTAGCTAGATTAATGCGTGCTGAAGCTGAAGGAGAAGGTAAACAAGGTATGCTTTTAGTTGGAAATGTTGGTGTTAATAGAGTAAGAGCAAAATGCTTTGATTTTAAAAATATTACATCAATAACAAAAATGGTTTTTCAAAATCCAGGAGGATTTGAAGCAACTCAATTTTCATACTTTTACCAACACGCAAGAACATCCGAAATTAATCTTGCTAAAAGAGTAATTAACGGAGAAAGATTTGTACCAGCCACCAAAGCACTTTTTTTCTATAATCCTTTTGGTACAGGATGTAGAAGTAGTTGGTATAATATGTGGAACACTGGAAAATATAAAAGCCATTGTTTTTATGCACCAACAGAAAGTCAAAAATGTTATTAAATAAAAGAAAGGAACGATTATTATTAATCCATATTATCAAAATCCATATCAAATGATGTTTCCGTATCAACAATTTCCAATGCCTGATCTAATGCAAAATCAATTTACTGAACAATCATATATTGAAAATATCCTAAGATTAAACAAAGGCAAAATCGCAACAGTATATATGAACTTTGAAAATAGTCAATGGGGATCAAAAATTTTTAAAGGAAGAATTGAAGCTGCGGGAACAGATCATATTATTTTAAGTGATGTAAATACCTCATTAAGATATATTTTATTAACTGTATATTTAGACTATATTACTTTTGACGAAGAAATAAATTATCAATATCCATATGATATGACAAGTCCAAGATAAAAAGTTCAAATTGAACTTTTTTTTATTTAATTTTAGCTTTTAATATGTTAAAATTAAATAAGGAGGAATAAAATATGTGTATATTCTGTAAAATAGTAGAAAATGAAATACCATCTAATAAAATATATGAAGATGATAATTTTATAGCAATTCTTGATATCTCACCTGTAACAAAAGGTCATACATTAATAATTCCAAAAAATCATTACGAAAATATCTTTGATCTTCCAAAAAATATTTATACTGAACTTGGAAATGTTATTGTTAAACTAAGCAACATCTTAAAAGAAACATTAAATTTTAAAGGTCTAAATATTTTAAATAATAATGGCCCTGTTTCAGGACAATCAGTACTACATTTTCATGTTCATTTAATTCCAAGATATGACAATGACACATTTGATTTTAATTTTAATAGTAATTTAAAATTAAGTAACGATGAATTAAATAATTTATGTAATAAAATTAAAAAAAATGCCTATAAATAATTTTTATAGGCTGTTTTTTTATTTTCCATTAGGAAACATTGTCAACGCTACTTTTTCTCTTTTTAAATCAACAGATTCAACATAAACTTTAACTAAATCTCCAACATTATATAAATCAGATGGATGTTTGATATATCCTTTTGACATTTTTGAAATATGTAATAATCCATCTTCATGTAAACCACAATCTATAAAGCATCCAAAATCAACAACGTTTCTAACAGTTCCATTTAATTCCATTCCAACTTTTAAATCTTCTAAATGTAATACATCACTTCTTAAAACTGGTTTTTCTAATTCATCTCTTGGATCCCTTAATGGTGCTATAAAAGCATCTAATATATCGTTTAATGTATATTCATCACAATTTAATTTTTCAATTAATTCTTCTTTATTAATATTATTTACTAAATCAATCATTTCTTTTGTACCAAATTTAGTTTTATCAATGTTATATAATCTTATTATTTTTTCTGCAATATTATAACTTTCTGGGTGTATTTGAGTCATATCTAATGGTTCAGTTCCTTCAGGAACTCTTAAAAATCCAATTGCTTGCTCGTATGTTTTTGCTCCAAATTTTGGAACTTTTTTTATTTCTTCACGATTTTTAAATTTACCATTTTCTTCTCTGTATTTAATAATATTTTCTGCAACACTTTTATTTAATCCTGAAACATATTGTAATAATGATTTAGAAGCAGTATTAATATTAACTCCTACTTTATTTACAGCATCAATAACTACATCATCTAATGAGCTAGATAATTTTGATTGAGTAATATCATGTTGATATTGACCAACACCAATTGATTTTGGATCAATTTTAACAAGTTCACTTAATGGATCTTGTAATCTTCTTGCTATACTTACAGCACTTCTTTCTTCAACTTCATAATCAGGGAATTCTTCTCTTGCTAAATCTGATGCACTATATACTGATGCTCCTGCTTCTGATACAATTATATATTTAATATTTTGATGTTCACTTAAATTATATTCCTTAATTAAATCAGCAAAAAATGCTTCTGTTTCTCTACTTGCAGTTCCATTACCTATAGCACATATTTCAACTTTATATTTTTTAAATAATCTAATAACAATTTCTTTTGCTCTTAAAACTAATTTAGGATCTGCAATATCTCCTTTTCTTTTTTCATGTGGATAAATAACTTGTTTTTCTATTACTTTTCCTACTACATCAATTAAAGCTAATTTACAACCTGTTCTAAATGCAGGGTCAACTCCTAGTATGATTTTTCCTTTTAGAGGTGGTTGTAATAATAAATTTTTCAAATTTAAAGAAAATATATCTATTGCTTTTTCTTCTGCATTTTGAGTCAATTCTGCTCTTATTTCTCTTTCAATAGAAGGATAAATCAATCTTTTTATTGAATCTAAAATTGCATCTTTAACTATATCTAAAACAAAACTATCATTATTTTTAATTATTTTATTTTCTAAATAATTAGATATTATGTCAATATCTAAGTCAATAGAAACATTTATAACCTTTTCTTTTTCTGCACGATTAATAGCAAGTACTCTGTGAGATCTGATTGATTTAACAGGTTCTATATAGTCATAATACATTTTGTATACTTCTTTTTCATCAACAGCATTTTTCTTAATTTTTGTTGCAATCATTCCTTGTCTAAACATTTCTTGACGAATATATTTTCTATAACTTGCATTATCACTTATCCATTCAGCTATAATATATTTCGCATTAGTTATAGCAAAATCTGTTGATTGAACATTTTCATTAATATAAGGCATAGCTAAATCATCAATATTACCTTTAACAGGAAATGCCATAATTTTTTTTGCAAGTGGTTCTAAACCTAAATTTATAGCTTCTGTTGCTTTAGTTTTCTTTTTTTCTTTATATGGTCTATATAAATCTTCTAATTCTATAAGCTTATTACAATTATTAATTTTTTCTTTTAAATCATCTGTAAGCATACCTTTTTCATCAATTAATCTAATTATATCTTCTTTTCTTTTTTCTAATTGAACACGGTATTCAAAAACTTGATTAATTTGTCTTATTTGTTCTTCATCTAAAGCACCAGTTGCTTCTTTTCTATATCTAGCAATAAAAGGTACGGTTGCTCCATCATTTAATAAAGTTAATACTGCAATAACTTGTTTAGAAGTTATACCTAAAGAATCTGCAATTTCTTTTACAATTATTTCATTAAATTCCATATTTCCTCCTACTATACTAAAAAAAGAAGTTTTACTTCTTCTTTTATTTTATCATTTCTAATATTTCTGTTTTAAATTCACTAATTGTTCCAGATACTGAAAAATCATAAACTTTATATCCACCATCTGTACTGCTTGGATTATAATATACTAATGAAAATGCTGTATTATTAATAACTAATCTTTCTGCATCATCATTTTCAGTTTCAGTATAATTTCCTAAAATTAATGTAGCATTTGCTTTTTCATTAACTTTTCTTGATGTATCAATAATATATAATGTTCTATCACTGTTTTCATCTAAATTTAACCATTCAAATAATGATTTTAATGAAGCTTCTAGATTGAATCCTCCACTTGTTCCATTCAAACAAGTTTCAATTAATGTATCTTCATAAACTCTATAATCACTGTTGAAAACTAATAAAAAATCTCCTGGCTCGAAAAGATAATATGAACCTTCTTCATCTGTGTGTTCTTCACCGAATTTAAGACCGTTATCAGAACTATCATATGAAATTTGAATACCATTATACTCTGTAAATTTTCTTATTACCTTATCATTCTTTTCAAATGCTCCCACTCTATATAAAATAGCAAACACAAGTCCAACTACTAATAAAAAACATATAACTCCATAAACCACAACAGGTTTAATTTTCAATTTACTAACTCTTTTATTTTTGGCTGGTTTTTTTTCAATTACTCTTGCCATGTTTTCATCTCCTTAATACATATTTATTTATAGCAATACTATTATACTAAACTAAATACAAATATGCAAGAAAAAAAAGCCAAAAGGCTTTATTTCTAATTCAAGGAATTGGCTATTTCTTGCATAACACTATAATTTAAATCACTAGAGTATATATTATATTCAACCCCACCAACATACCAAGTTAATACACTTTCACCTATTAATCCTATTCCTTCATCAAGATAAATAATATCACTATATAAATAATTACATCCTAAAACTTTTTCTTCTTCTACAAATTTTCCAACAATAGTATAATTATATTCACCTGAAAATGTTGCTATTACAATATCATCAGTTATTTGTTCTGCTTCATGTAATACACTTACACCATCAGGAATAAACGTAACTTCTTTGAATTCTTGTTCTAAAAAAACATTTTCAGTTAATGAAGATCTAACAGACTCATTTGCTTCTTCAACATCAAATTCTTCTTTTTTTATATTTTTATCAAAATTAAATTTTTGAAATGTAATTTTAACAACCTCTTTATCAGTAGTATCTTTAATAGATACTTCTTTAGGCATTAAAGTATCAACATCAAAAACAACTTTTTGTCTAGTCCAATTACTATGAACTTTATGAGTTATATTATGTTCAATAACTACATTTTCATTTTCTAAATTAAATGTTTTTGTCTCATCATTTAAAATATCTTTATATATAGATTGAATCAAATATCCTTGCGATGAATTTAAAGGCCAAGATCCATCAAATTTAAAACTTTTATTTAAAGCCGGATTAATTACATAAGTTCCTGTATCATTTTTAATAATCACTTGAATATTGTCATTATTATTATTTTTTAATGTAACCTTATAATAATCTGGATTTAAATAAAGTACATTAATATCAAACGAAATTGATCCTTCTTCTTTTTTTAAAGACATTTTTGCATCTACTTCATATTTTGTTATTTCTTCCATTTTTTCACTTAATTCAACAAAAAATTCATCTTCAGTAGGTGCTTTTTTACATCCACTAAATACTATAAATAATAAAGCTAAAATAATTATTTTTTTCATTTTCTTCCCCCATTACTATTCATTAATTAATATGCACAAAAAACTAAAATATGCATATAAAATAAACAAATACACAAAATAAATTAAAAGGAGGAATAAAATGAATATCTTATCCAGAATATTCTTAGTTTTAATTATAATAGGTGCAATTAATTGGGGATTAGTTGGAATATTTGATTTTGATTTAGTAAGTTATTTATTTAAAGAAGGATCATTAATTTCAAGAATAATCTATACAATTATTGGTTTATCAGGAATCGTTAATTTAATTTTGTTATTTAAACCAAACAATATAGAAGACTAAAGAAAAATGAGAAAAGTTAAGATTTTAACACCATAAAAACAGCAAAGGCACAAACTAACGAACAAAAAATTCGTTGATTGTGCCTTTAAATTTGTAAATTTATTCTTAATAAACAAACTGTTTTTACTCCTGTGACTAAAAAAGGTACTCATTATGGACAATAAAACCTGTAACGCATACGATAATTTGGATTAACGGAAGTTAAGTGGTAAAATTTTTTGATTTATACATTTTGCTTTTATATATTAATGCTTATAGATTCTTACGTTTTTCACTATTCATCCCAACCATCATTAGCTTAAAATAAAGATATTTGTAAAATAATAACCTATTAGTCAAAATAATATATTTGTTATTTTTAGCTAATTGGACAACCAATTTGCAATATCTATAATTCTTATACCCTCGTATTAATACTAGTTGTGTCGTGTACGGGCAATTACCATTTTAGGATAATCATCTTTAATTTGCAGTAATGGTGATACTTCTTGATCAAAGGTTTTATCATCACTAATATTATCAGATACCTGAATGTAAATTTTTTCATTACGCTTGATAACCACAAAGCCGATTTTTTTTGTTCCGAGTTTTACATAACGGAAAGTATGTTCACTCAAATAATATTTATCGTTAGATGCAAGATATTTTTTCCTTTAATATCATATCTACGCACCATGTAAAAGGCGAACGCATTACAAAGATACTGCATATGAACCGATAGTTGTATGATGTATTTTTTCCATAGCAACCTCCAAGTTATTAGTTATGCTTCTGGCAGATGAAAGATTTGAAATATTATCCATTAAATAATCCACAATTCTATCCATTAACTGCACATTACAGATTTTATATTTTTTTCATATATCTCGAACTATTAAAGTATCAAGCAATTCACTAATATAATCATATTTTAAAATTAAGGTTCACACTTTACCTCTTGCAGTTCAAATAAGTGAATATAAAAGCAGATATTTACTTTACCGCTATCGGACTTTTAATATTCCTAAGGAACAGCAATTATTAAAAGCGGTTCATAAACTAAAAAATCACCCCATGTCTAAATCTGCATAAAGAAAAAATGGTGTAACCCCACTATTCTGAGGTTACACCACATTTTCTAAAATACTTTCTTATTCACCTTGAGTATTTTCATAAGAATTTTTTTATTCATCAACAAATTCATACATTAAATTTGCATCTTTGATTTTTGTTGAATCAATAATTGATGTAACTTTAATTTTTACAATTTTATTTCCAAAATGTATATCAATCAAATCACCAATATTAACATTTGTAGAAGGTTTTGCAATTTTACCATTAATATAAATTCTATCTAAATTAGATATTTCTTTTGCTACTACTCTTCTTTTAATTATTCTAGATACTTTTAAATATTTATCTAATCTCATTTAATTTAAAGTTTCTTCACTTTCTTTTTTTTCTGAATTAATGTTTAATTCAAGTTTACCAGTATTTACAATTTCATCAATATTTTCTTTTGTTAATGTTTCATATTGCATTAAATATTTAGCAATTAAATCTAATAAATTTCTATTTTCTACTAAACATTTTTTAGCATTTTCATAACAACTTTCAATAATTTGTCTAACTTCTTTATCAATTTCTAATGCAACTTGATCAGAAAAATTCTTTTCTTTTAAATAATCTCTACCTAAAAATACATCTCCTGATCTTGATTCATATTGCATAGGTCCTAAATTAGACATTCCATATTCAGTAACCATTGCTCTTGCAATTTGTGTTGCTCTTTGAAAATCATTATAAGCACCTGTTGAATTTACATTTAATACTAATTCTTCACTACATCTACCTGCTAATAATCCTGTAATTTCTCCAATTAATGTTTCTTTTGTTTCTAAGAATTTTTCTTTTTCTGGCATCATTAAATTATATCCACCAGCACTTCCTCTTGGAATAATTGTTACTTTTTGAACAATATTAGCATTTTCAAATTTAATACCAACAACTGCGTGTCCTGCTTCATGGTATGCAACTAATTTCTTTTCATCTTCATCATATTTTCTTGATTTTTTTGCAGGACCCATCATAACTCTATCAATTGCTTCATCAATATCAGTAGTTAATATTTTTTCTCTATTTGCTCTTGCAGCAAGTAATCCTGCTTCATTTAATAAATTTTCTATATCTGCACCTGAAAATCCTGGAATTCTAGGGGCGATATCTTCTAATTTAACAGATTCATCTAATTGTTTATTTCTTGCATGAACTTTTAAAATTTCAACTCTTCCTTTTAAATCTGGTAAATTTACAATAATTTGTCTATCAAATCTTCCAGGTCTTAATAATGCCGGGTCTAAAACATCTGCTCTATTTGTTGCAGCCATAATAATAACACCTGTATGATTACTAAATCCATCCATTTCAACTAATAATTGATTTAATGTTTGTTCTCTTTCATCATGTCCTC
>CAYZIB010000014.1:0-29642 GCA_964478425.1 uncultured Anaeroplasmatales bacterium
GCAGGTTATGCCAAATATGAAACATTTCCAATTTGGAATTTACCATTAAAACATCCAGTTAATTTAGCATATGAAGCAGCTACTGTTGAATTGAATGATGTAAATATGATTGACCCATTTCATTTAGAGTTTTACGGAAAAATGGCTATAAATTATAATAGAGATGTTGAAGTATTTCCTCTTTTAAAAGCAATATTTGAAAAAATTTATGGCAAAAGCCCATATCAATCTCCAACAGATATGGGAGTTAATATGGCTGGTTTTGCCATAAAAAATGATGATGAAGCAATTAAAGCTAGTAAAGATGAAATAATTAGAAGATATTATCAAGCATTAAAAAATAATTATTTTGGTAAATTCTCTGATTTATGTGTAGAAAAAGAAGAGATTTTAATGAATCAAATAGGAGTTTCTATTGAAGATAGAAAATGCGTTGTTGAATGTCTTAAAAAGAAAGAAAAAGAAAATGTTCCTTGTATGGCATTAGAATTAAATAACGGAAAAATTATCACAAGTAAAAGATCACTACTATTTGGTGCACCAGCTGCTTTAATATTAAATTCATTAAAATCACTAGCTAAAATTGATGATACACTAACTCTTATTTCACCAAATGTTATTGAACCTATTCAAGATCTTAAAGTTAATGGCCTTAATAATAGAAATCCAAGATTACATGCTGAAGAAGTATTAATTGCATTAGCTATTCAAGCTACAACTAATTCATTATCAGAATTAGCTTTAAAACAACTTCCTAAACTTAAAGGATGTCAAGCTCATTCTTCTATTATCTTAGCACAATCTGATTTAAATACTTTTAAAAAACTTGGAATTGAAGTTACAGAAGAACCAATAACACATGCAAAAAGACTTTATAATAAATATTAAAAAAAAAGCATATCTTAATAAAAAAAATATTAAATGATATGCTTTTATTTTTTTATAAATATAAAATTATTTTTTTAATATCTAAAAAATTAATTAATATGCCAAATAAATAAGTTATCGGGAATAATAATATTGATAAAATAGAAAAAATATAATATTTATTTTTCTTATTTTTCGATAAAAAAACAATATTAAAAAATGTAAAACATTGGATAAATATTAATAAATAAACTAAAATAAACATAATTATCGTAATATTATAAAGAATAATTAAAAATATATTAGAAGTAGTGTTAATAAAATTACTACATAAAAACATCAATAAAACAATAATATAAAAATAACCATTTTTCTTATTAAATGAAACTTGTTTAATTTTAACAGGTTCTTTTTTCTTTAATCTAATTAAAATAAATTCACATAATATAAAAATTATAAAAGTTTTTAATAATGCAATAATTATATAACAAGCTGGAATAATATTTTTTATTAAACGAATTATGATATCTTCATTTATATCAGAAAAAAAGTTTTGTAATAACATAACAATTTCATTTACCTCATATAAATTATCCATTCCTATTAAATATGCAAAAACATAAGTCGCTAAAAAATCAAAAATAAAACATAATAAAATAGTGCTTGAAAAAACTATTATTTTATTATTACAACTCTTATAAAGCTTTCCATATAAAACTCCAATAAATAAATTAGGTAAAACAAAAAACAGTACATTAATAGGACTTAAAATAAGCAATGATATTAACGTTATAACTATTAAACATATAAATCCATATTTAAATCCATATATATAAGAATATAAAGCAATAACAACAGGGACGAAAATAAATATAACACTATCAGCTATATTAAAAAAAGTGTTTAATACTAAAAATAATACAATATAACAAGCACATAACATTGCACCTAACGTTATTTTAAATACATTATTTTTCAAAATTATCTCCTAAAGAAAAATAGGAATAAAATTCCTATTCATCATACATATCTTCGTAATCATCCATTATTTCATTATATTTATCTTCGTCCATATAATCTTCATCTTCTAATGATTCAGCATCGATTACCAATTCATCATCTTCTAAATCTAATATATCGTCATCGTCATCAGATAAATCGTCATCTTCTAAATCTAAATTAGTTTGATCGTCATCTTCTAAATCTAAATCATCTTCATCTTCGTCTTCTTCATCTAAATCATTTTTGCTATTAGAATCAAGACTATAATCATCAACTGTTAATCCATCATCTTCATCTTCGTCTTCTTCAATACCTTGATTAAATGATGAACCATCTCTTTCCCAAAATTCTATAGGTTGTCTATCTTTTAAATCCCAATTATCATCACCACAATATACAAAATCTGCACATGTAGTTATATCTAAATATAATTGTGTCATACTATCAAAATCATCTTCTGATTTTCCTTTTACTTCTAACACTTCTTTAATTAATTTACGAATGTTTTGAGGTGTTCTTTTTTTCTCCATAAGCATTAAAGCTACTTCGATTAAAGACATTTGTTCTATTTCCATAATTTCCTCCTAATTAAATACATTATCTATTTTATATAAACGGACAATTTTTTTCAAGTCTTTTTTACAAAAACAACAAAATAAGCATTAAAATTAGTCCATATAATCTAAAAAAACTTACTAATCCAATAGAAATTAAATTTATTGGAATAAAAAAGTTAAAATATTGTCCAATTATATTTATTAACAATAATATAAAAATACCAAAACATAATTTTTTAATAATTTTCAAATTATCACCATATAATTATATTCTTTATTTTTATATTATTATTCGTATTTTCTTCTTCCTTCTATTGCTTTTAAAATAGTTAATTCATCTGCATATCCTAAATCACTTCCAACAGGAAGTCCATAGGCAAGCCTTGTGATTGTACCTTTAAAATCTTTAAGTAAAATCTTTAAATATTTTGCAGTAGTTTCTCCTTCTACTGTTGCATTTGTAGCAATTATAATTTCTTTTATATTATCTATCCTTTTTAAAAGTGGTTTAATATTTAAATCATCTGCTGAAATTCCATATTTAAAATTAATTACTCCATTTAAAATATGATATAATCCATGATATTGTTCTAACTGTTCTAAAACCATTAAATCTTTAACATTTTCTAATATCATGATAACTTCTTGATCTCTTGATTTATCATTACACAAATCACATATTTCATTTTCTGTAATATTTCCACATATAGGACATCTTTTAATTTTTTTCTTACTATCTATTAAAGCATTTTTAAAAACATTAATATCTTCTTCACTTAAATTTAATAATGTATGAAATGCTAATCTTTCAGCAGTTTTATGACCTATACCAGGATATTTTTCAAAAGATTCAATAAGTTTTTCTAATGAATTTGGATATTTCATTAGAAGAAACCACCCATTCCTCCCATAGCAGGACCTAATAATTTTTGAGTTTCTTGTTCAACTTTTTTAAAAGCATCATTTAATGCAGCTTTAATTGCATCTTCTAATATTTCTACATCTTCACTTGATTGTATTGCTTCTTTGTCTATTACAACATTTAATACTTCTTTTGCTCCATTTACTTTTACACAAACAACTCCACCACCAGCTGTTCCGAAAAATTCAGTACTTTCTAATTTTCTTTGAGCTTCTTCTGCTTCTTTTTGCATTTTTTTTAATTGTAACATCATTTGGTTTTTATTAATCATTTAAATTCTCCTTTATAATTATATTTTCTTTACCAAAAAATTCCTCAGTAACCTTAGTTATTTCAGATCTTGTATCTAAAACTTGTTCATTTGTCTTATATTCATATGATACTTCTAAATCTAAATCTGATAGTTTAGGCTTTTTATCTCCATTTTTCCATTTTTCCATATACTCACTAAAAATAATATTCCATTTATCTTTAGTTATTGCGATTATATTATCAATTACTTTAGTTTTATTATTAAATAAAGATAATGCTTTATTTAAATTATCTGATGACATTATTTTATTACATGAAATTTTATCATCTAAAACTAATAATATTTCATTACTACTACATGCGACTAAATTTGCATTATATAATAATTTAGATATTTGAGTATAACCTGGTTTTTCTAATGAATTTAAAAAATTCCAATTTTTAATTAAATTTTCTTTTTTCACTTTATCAGGATTATTTAAAATATATTCTATTTGTTCTATTTTAACTTTTCCTCTATTTTCAATTTTCTTTTCAACTTTTATAGGACTTTCATTATTATTAATTATTTCAAGTTTTTTTATTCTTTCTTCTAATTTATTAATAATAGTAGTATCAAATGTTTCTTTATCATTAATATCATCAGCAAGTTTAATTATTGCTATTTCTAAATACACTCTTTTTAAATTTGTATATTTCATATTATTCAATGCTTCATTTAGAATTTGAATATTTTGATATATTTTTTTATTTGTCAATGAACTACTTAAATTTTTAAAATTCTCATTTTTAAAAACTTCTTTTATTTCTCCTAAAGTTTTATACATTAAAATATCTCTATAAAACAAAATAAAATCATTAACAATATTATTATATTCTTTTCCTTCAATAATTAATTCCTCAATTATATCTAAAGCTTTAGCAATATTTTTATTTTCAATTAAATTTAAAATTTCTATAATTTTTTTATTAGAGACACTCCCTGCTATTTTATGAACATCTTCTTCAGTTATATCATTTTCTTTAAAAGATATTACTTGATCTAGTAAGCTTAATGCATCTCTTACTCCACCACTAGCATGATTACTAATTATATTAATTGCTTCATCAGTTATATTAATTTTTTCATTTGAACAAATTTGTTTTAATCTTTTATTAATATTTTCCTTACTAACAGCTTTAAATTCAAAACGTTGACATCTTGATAAAATTGTTGAAGGTATTTTGTATGGTTCTGTTGTTGCTAAAATAAAAACCACATGTTTTGGAGGCTCTTCTAACGTTTTTAACAACGCATTAAATGCTTGTTGTGTTAACATATGAACCTCATCTATAATATAAACTTTATATCTTCCTTCGCTCGGTAAAAAATTTACATTATCTCTAATTTCTCTTATTTCATCTACTCCATTATTACTTGCAGCATCCATTTCAATTACATCAACAAAGCTTCCTTTTTGAATTTCTTTGCAATTATTGCACTCTAAACACGGTTCAATATTTGGATATTCTTTGCAATTTAAGGCTTTAGCAAATATTTTAGCAATACTTGTTTTACCTGTTCCTCTAGGACCACAAAATAAATAAGCGTGCGATATTTTATCATTTTTTAACGCATTTTTTAAAGTTTGAACAATATATTCTTGCCCGATAACTTCGCTAAAACATTTGGGTCTATATGTTCGATATAATGCTTGATATGACATAATATACCTACTTTCCTAAACAAAATCTTTTGAATATTTCATTAATTAAATCATCTGTTGAAACCTCTCCTAATATTAATGCAAGTCGATTCCAACATTGTTTTAAATCAATTTCTGCAACATCTATACCTATATTTAAATTTAAAGAATTTAAACAATCTTTTAAACTTTCTATAGCTTTTTTTAATAAATCAATTTGTCTTATATTAGTTAAAAAATCCATTTCATTATGAAAATCATTCATTCCTGCTTTTTCATAAATAAGATTTTTTAACTCATCTATTCCTTTATTTTCTTTTATTGATATATTTATACCATTATATGAATTTTTATTTTCTAAATCACATTTATTTAAAACAATTATATGATTTTTATTTTGTATTAAATTTATTAATTCTTCGTCTTCTTTATCTAACTTTTTACTATTATCTAACATTAATATCACAATATCTGCCATATTAACAGATTCAATAGCTTTATCAACACCTATTTTTTCAACTATATCATCTGTTTTATGTATTCCAGCAGTATCAATTAAATTAACTAATATTCCATTAATATTTAAAGAACCTAATATTTTATCTCTGGTAGTTCCGGGTATATCTGTAACAATAGCAAGTTCTTCATCTATTAATTTATTTAATAAACTACTTTTACCTACATTTGGTTTACCGATAATAGCAACATCTATTCCTTCTCTTATAAATCTCCCTGTCTGAGATTTTTCATATATCAATTCCATTTTAGATAATAATGATTTAATCTTAGGAATTAATATTTCAGATGTCATTTCAATAATATCATCATATTCAGGATAATCTATATTTACTTCAATTGTACTTATTATTTCAATTAATTCTTCCTTTAAACCAGAAACTAAAGAATAAACTTCACCATTTAAAGCTTTATTGGCATATTTTAAACCTTGTTCTGTTTTAGCACTTATTAAATCCATAACAGCTTCTGCTTGTGATAAATCAATTCTTCCATTTATAAATGCTCTTTTAGTAAATTCACCAGGTTCAGCCAGTCTTGCTCCGTTTTTTAGTATTAATTCTAATATTTTTTTGGTAACAAAAGACCCTCCATGGCATTGTATTTCAACAATATCTTCTTTTGTATATGTTCTTGGTTTTTTAAATAATAATAATAAAACTTCATCAATAATCTCATTATTATCTATAATGTTTCCATAAACAACTTCATGACTTTTAACTTTTTTTAAATCTCTTGAAAATATTTTATCTGCAATTTCTATTGCATATTCTCCACTTATTCTGATTATATTAATTGCTGATTGACCTAATGTTGTTGCAATACCACATATTGTATCTTCCATATTTTCACCTCTTTTAAAAGTCATTAAATATTATACCATATTTTTTTTAATAAAAAAGAATTTATATATAATTCTTTTAATAAAAATGTATAAATAAAAGCATCCACAAAGGATGCATTTAATTTATTTTATTAGTTTTCTATTTCATTTAAAAAATGTTCTAAAATACTTACTATTTTTTTATAGTCAATATCTTTTTTATTAGAAAAAGCTATTATTCCACCTAAAATATCTCCATATATTTTAAAAACTTTTAAATATCCATTTTGTATAATTAATTCATTAGATATTTTTAGATATTCATTAGATATAAAATATTCTTCGTTTGTTTTTAAAATATTATAGATATTTTTTTCAATTATTATATTTTCAAAATTTTTTTTACTATAACCTATAATAGATTCATCATTAAAAAGAATAATATCTACATCATATATTTTTTTTAAAGTTAAAATTAAAGTATTTATCAAATGTTTTTGATTTTCTAACAAAGAAAATTTATTTAATTCTATATTATTATTTTCATTAATAAATATTTCAATAGAATCTCCACATCTTATTTTTAAAACTTTTCTAATTTCTTTTGGTATGACAATTCTTCCTAAATCATCAATTCTTCTTACAATTCCAGTTACTTTCATATATCCATAATATTAATTAAATAATATTCCTCCTACAAAATAATTTATGTAAATTAATTATTTTTATACAATAAATTATTTAGTTTAGAAAAAAACATAATAGCATCCATCATCCATTTTTCAGATCTTAACATATGAAATTTAACAGTAAAGGAATTATCATGATATTCAAAATTAATATTTCTTGATATTGTTTGCGCAATCATAAACATTTTACCAGGATCAATTTTACTAGATAGTTCTTTATTTAAATAAATAATAGCTTCAAAAGATGTATAAGTGATTTTTGTGATATTTAATTTATTTAAAATATTTTTAAATAATTTTTCTTCCATATATAAAATAATATCATCTGATAATTTACCAAATCTATCTTTAAATTCTTTTTTAAGTTCTTCCATTTCTTCTATACTATTTAAATTATCTATTTTTTGATGCATTTCAATTCTTGTATCATCATTTTCAATAAGTTTTTTACTTATATGTCTAGAATATAAAACCTGACCTATTTCAGTTTTTTCTTGAGTTATATTTTTAATACCTCTTTTTTCTTTAATTGTTTCATCTAATATCTTTAAATATAAATCAAGTCCTACAGTATCAATAAATCCGGATTGATCACTTCCTAAAATATCTCCTGCGCCTCTTATATTTAAATCTCTCATTGCTATTTTAAATCCACTACCAAGTTCTGTAAATTCTTTAATAACTTCTAATCTTTTATAAGCGGTATCAGTTAAATTTTTATTTGGAGCATACATTAAATATGCATAAGCAATTTTATCACTTCTACCGACTCTTCCTCTTAACTGATATAATTGCGATAATCCAAGCATATCAGCATCATGAATAAGCAATGTATTACTATTAGGAATATCAATTCCTGTTTCAATTATGGTTGTCGATACTAAAACATCAAATTCATGGTTAACAAAACTATCTATAATTAAATCAAGTTTATTTTTATCCATTTTTCCATGCGCATAACACACTCTAGCATCTTTTACTAAACTTTTAATTTTAAAAGCTATATTTTCAATATCTTCAACTCTATTATATAAATAAAATACTTGACCATTTCTTGCTAGTTCTTTTTCTATTACTTCTTTTATTAATTGATCATTTCTTTTTATTACATAAGTTTGAACTGGATATCTATTTTTAGGAGGAGTTTCAAGCATCGAAAGATCTTTTATCCCCATAATAGACATTTGTAAAGTTCTTGGAATAGGGGTTGCTGTTAAAGTTATAGTATCTACATTAATTTTCATTTCTTTAATTCTTTCTTTATGTTTAACACCAAATCGTTGTTCTTCATCAATAATAAACAAGCCTAAATCTTTAAAAATTATATCATTTGATAATATTCTATGTGTACCAATCAAGCAATCAATTTTCCCAGATTTTAAATCTTCTAAAATTATTTTTTCTTCTTTTTTTGTAGTAAATCTATTTAATAATTTAATCTCTGCTCCAAAATTTTTAAATCTTTCTATAAAAGTATTAAAATGTTGTTTTGATAGAACTGTTGTTGGAGCTAAATATGCCACTTGCTTACCACTCATAATAGCTTTAAAACACGCACGTAAAGCAATCTCTGTTTTTCCATATCCTACATCTCCACAAATTAATCTATCCATTGGCTTTGAACTTTCCATATCTTTTTTAACTTCATCAATTATTCTTAATTGATCTTTTGTTTCTTCAAATTTAAATTCTTGTTCAAATTGTTTTTGTTCTAATGTATCTTTTAAAAATTTAAATCCTTTTGAGGCTTCTCTTTCTGAATAAAGATTAATTAATTTTTCTGATATATCATTAGCTTTTTCTTTTACTTTTTTCTTTTGATTTTCCCATTGTTTTGTTCCAAGTTTTGTTAATTTGGGCACCATTGATTCACTTGCAACATATTTTTTTAATTTTTTAAATTGTTCTATTGGAATATATAATGCATTATCATCAGCATAAACTAAATAAATATAATCTCTTAATATATCCATAGATTTTATCGTTTTTATTCCCATGTATCTACCAATTCCATGATCATAATGAACAACATAATCTCCAATTTTTAGATCATCTATTGAAGATATATTTTTACCTTCTTGTTTTATTGAACGATATTTAATTTTAAAAGGATTCGTATTTTTAAATATTTTTGATTCATTAATTAAATAAAATGATTCATCAACTAATTCAAAAGACAATGTTTTTTCGTTAATTAAATTTAATACTCCTTTTTTAAAATTATAGCAACTAGCATCATGTGTATAAATATCATATTCTCTTAATGCTTCTTTTATTATATTTAATTTATTAATATCTTCATAACTATAGCAAACAATAGAATTTAAATATTTTTTATTTATATCTTCTAAAAATAATTTAATATTATTTTCATAATCATTAACATTTCTACAACTAAAATATTTGTTTTTGCTTGAATTATGATAAGTCAATCCTTCAAAAACAATATAATGAGTTTTATCTAATAATTCAAATATATTATAAAAATATTTTAATTCTAATGATTTAAAAGAATTATTTCTTATTGCATATTCATTTAAATCATTAAAAGTTTTTTCTTGCTCAGATACTATTTTATTATAATCAACCAAAAATAAATATGAATCAAAAAAATCTTTAATAGAACTTTTTTCTTTGTTAAAAAAGTTTATATATCTATTTAAAATATTTAAAGAATTTCTATTTTCTATATTATCTAAATCTAATAAAAATTTTTCTTTTTCTATTTCATTAGATTCATCAATAAATTTTAAAAAATTATTTTTAAATTCAATTATATCTTTATCATCATAAACCATTTCTGTCATAGGGTAAGCAATAGCACTATTAACATGAGATGTAGATAATTGCGTATCTAAAGAAAATATTTTAATATCTTCTATCTCATCTCCAAAAAATTCAATTCTTATTGGATCTTTTAAAAAAGAATAAAAATCTAATATATCTCCTCTTATAGAAAATTCACCATATTTTCTAACATTAAATACTTTTTTATATCCCATATTAATTAATTTTGTTTTGATTATATTTAAATCATAATTTTTCCCTTTTTCAAAATTAATTATATTTTCTTTATAAACTTCTTTAGAAAATAATTTTCTTGTAAGTCCAGAAAGATTAGTTACAATCACTTTTTTTTCGTTTTTAAAAGATGAAAAGATTGTTTCTAATCGTTCAAATTTAAATTCATCACTTGAAATTAACATTTCATTTAAAATATATTCATCACTTGGAAAGAATAAACAATCATTATCTAAATAAAAAGATAACTTATCATAATATTTTTGTGCTTCATATAATGAAGGAAGACATAATATAATTGATTTATCTATATTATTAAAAATATTCATAATAATAAGACAATTACCATCTTCATTTGAACCTTTAATACAATTATAATCATCAATATTAATTAAATTTTTAAAAATATCTAATTTTTTTAAATAATCTAAAATCATTTTATTCCCTCCAAACAAAGAAAAGCGATTTTAAAAAATCGCTACTACTTTTTTATATTATATTTAGACATTATTTTTTTATAATTATCTTCTAATATATAACAATCAATTATTTCTTTTATTTTAGATATTGCTAAATCTATTTTTTCTTGTTCGTTTGGTAAAAATTTTCCAAGTACATAATCATTTGTTTGATATAACTTATTTTTTCCTATACCAACTCTAACACGATTAAATTTTTCAGTTTTTAAATTCAGGATAATATTTTTAATTCCGTTATGTCCTCCGCTTGATCCATCTTCTCTTAATCTTAAATAACCTATATCTAAATCAAGATCATCATGGATAACCATTATATTTTCTGGTTTTATTTTATAAAAGTTTGCTAATAAAATAACTGATTCACCAGATAAATTCATGTAAGTTACAGGTTTTAAAAAATAAATTTTTGTATCACCTTTAATAAATGATCCAACATATCCTTTAAATTTTTTTTCTAGTTTCATATCAATATTATAATTTTTTATATAATTATCAATTGCCATAAAACCAACATTATGCCTAGTATTTTCATATTCAATACCAGGATTACCTAATCCAACTACTAATTTAATCATTCTTCAAATAAATCACTAATAGCTTCGTTATCTAAAATTTTTAATATACCTTTTCCTAATAATTCTCCAACACTTAATTGAGTTATTTTAGAAATTTTCTTATCTTCACTTAATTTAATAGTATTAGTACATACAAGTTCTTCTAATCTAGAATTTTTAATTTTCTCTATTGCATTACCAGATAAAATTGCATGTGTACAACAAGCATAAACCTTTTTACATCCATTTTCATATAAAGCATCACAAGCAGCAATTAAAGATCCTGCAGTATCTACTATATCATCTACAATAATACATACTTTATCTTTAACATCTCCAATTAAATTCATTACAACTGCTTTATTTGGTTCTGGTCTTCTTTTATCTATTATTGCAATATTAGTATGAATTTTATCTGCAATAGATCTTGCTCTTGTTACTCCTCCATGATCAGGAGATACAACAACAGCATTTGATGTATCTATATGTTGTTTAATATAATTAGCAATAATAGGTTGAGCTAAGAAATTATCAATTGGAATATTAAAGAAACCTTGAATTTGAGATGCATGTAAATCCATTGATATAACTCTATTTGCTCCTGCTGTTTGAATTAAATCAGCAACTAATTTAGCACTAATAGGTTGTCTTGGACGCGCTTTACGATCTTGTCTTGAATATCCATAATATGGCATTATAACATTAATTGTTTTTGCTGATGCTCTTTTTAATGCATCACACATAATTAATAATTCCATTAAATGTTCATTTACTGGAGTAGAAGTTGTTTGAATAACAAAACAATGATGTCCACGAACAGTTTCTGAAATATTCAAATTTATTTCTCCGTCTGAAAATCTTAATATTTCTAAGTTTGAAAGTTCACATCCAATAGCTTTTGCAATTTCTTCAGCTAATGGTCTGTTTGAACTTAATGAAAAAATTTTAACTTTTTGTCCTTCAATTATTGGCATATGTTTTACCTCGTTTCTTAATTATATTATAACAAATTCTTTTTTTTTTAAAATAACATTTTTGAAAAAAAGCAAGTTAAATGCTTTCATTTTATAAAATTTTTGTAATACAAGTAAAATAACCAGTATTTTTAAGATTTTTTTTAATTTTTTTTAATTTACTTTTATTAGCAATTAAATAAAATGTAGACCCAGATCCAGTTATTTTAAATTCAACATTAAATAAATTATTTAAATCATCAATTATTTTTTTTAAATTGGGATATAATTTATAAATAGTTGGAACAAGGTCATTATATTCATGTTTTTCATGATTATAATTTAAAAAAATATTTTTTGTACTAATAAAAATATTAGGATTAACAATTAAAATATTTTTTTCTAATTTATATTCATATGGAGTTAGTATTTCACCTTTTCCTTTAATAATTGCATTTTTATTATTAATAAAAAAAGGTATATCAGAGCCAAATTCGGCAGATATTTTTATTAGATCTGAATTAGATAAGTGCATTTCTTTTTTATTTAAATAATTTAATAATAAAGCAGCATTGCTTGACCCACCACCAAGTCCTGCACCTATTGGAATTTTCTTTTTTATTTTAACTTTATAATTATTTCTTATTAAATTTTTGTTTTTTAAATTATTCAATATTTTTAAAGTTATATCATTTTCAATTTTAGAATCAACAATCATTTTTTTAGATTTTTTAATAGTTATAAGATCATAAAAATTAATTAAAACCATTTTACTTTCTAAATTATGATACCCATCATTTCTTTTACCGAGAACTTTTAAATCAAGATTGATTTTTGCATATGATTTCATTATTAATCACCATTAATATTATAACATACTATATTTAAATTAAAAGTCGCATTTTCCCATAGCTTTCAACCCCTCCTATTCCTTCATTTTTTATTTGTGAATATTTAAAAATATCTTCTATTTTAATAATTTTATTAAAAGGTGTTATTGCTGATTTAATGGCAATTATTGCAGGATCAAAAGCATGAATATTAACTCTTTTTTTACTCATCGCAAAATTAGCACCTGCTGCAATTAAAGCTTCATAATTAGATTGACACGCTCCTGCAATAATTAAAATTTCATTTTTATAAAATTTATTTCTTATTTTTTTTATTGTTTCATAAAAATATTTAGAATTTTTATAATTATCTAAGTTTCTTAAGCCTTTATTATTATATGAATCATGTCCGGTTATAACAATAATATCTGGGTTGTAATCATCTATAAAACTTAATATGTGATTAGAAAAATCTTTTTCATCTAAACTATATCCAATTGCATAAATTCCTAAATCTTTATATAAATTCATACATTTTTCTAAATATTTTTTATCCCCATCTAAATGTAATATTTTACCTGTTAAATAATTTTTATTTTTTTTTATTTGACTTATAATATATGTTTCAATATTTTCTTCTGTTTTATCTTTATTTCTAAGCATCTCATCTGTTACTAAAACCAAATCATCTAAATAACTAGTAGCATAAAGTCTAACATATACTCCTTTTAAATAATATATATCATTTTCAATTTTACATATTTCAAAAATAATATCCTTATTATAAGACTTTCTTGTAACCAATGAACCAATTACCATATTTTCACCTATTTTATATTATGCAAAAAAAAATAAAAATCCCCATATATCTTGTATTTAACACTAAATTAATATATAATATTAAAAGAAAAAAGGAGTGATTTAAATGAATGTCCCAGTAGGAGTTTCAGGAAGACATATTCATCTAACAAGAGAACATTTAGATATATTATTTGGAAAAGATTATCAATTAACAAAACAAAAAGATTTAAGCCAACCTGGTCAATATGCAGCAGTTGAAAAAGTTAATGTTGTATCTCCAGAAGGAAAAGTTTTAGAAGGAGTTAGAATTTTAGGACCAACAAGACCTGAATCACAAGTTGAAATTTCAAGAAGTGATGCAATTAGACATAAATTTGTTGCACCAGTTCGTTCAAGTGGTGATGTAAAAGGTAGTGGTAGTTGCAAAGTTATTGGACCTAAAGGTGAAGTTACACTTAATGAAGGTGTGATTGTTGCTGACAGACATATTCATTTTTCTTTAGAAGATGGAAAAAATTTTGGTGTAACTGATAGACAAGTTGTAAGCGTAAAAGTTCCTGGTGTTAAAGGTGGAATAATGTTTAATGTATTATGTCGTGTTAAACCTAATTTTAAGCTTGAATGCCACATCGATACAGATGATGCCGCTGCATTTGGATTAAGTACAGGAGATGTACTAGAAATAATAAAATAATAGTCCTTTTGGACTATTTTTTAAATTTATGAGTTTATATTTAAAAACAAAAAAATATATCGATGAATATAACTTTAAATTCAAAAAAAATTTTGGTCAAAATTTTATAATCGACGAAAATATCATCAAAAGTATAATCCAAGCAGCAAATTTAAATAATGAAATCGGAGTTATAGAAATAGGAACAGGAGTTGGAACTTTAACAGAATATTTAGTTAATAATTCTAAAAAAGTTTTAGCTTATGAAATTGATTTAAATTTAAAAAGTATTTTAGAAGAAAGATTTAAAAATGTTAATAATTTAAAAGTCATTTATAATGATATATTAAAATCTAATGTTAAAGAAGATATTATAGATTATTTTAATGATGTTAAAGCTATATATGTAGTAGCTAATCTACCTTATTATATAACCACACCAATTTTAATGTATCTATTAGAAGAGACAGATAAAATAGATAAATTTGTAATCATGGTTCAAAAAGAAATGGGAGATAGATTTTTAAGTGAACCAAATAAAAAAGATTATAATGCTTTATCTTGTTTAATCCAATATCAAATGAATGCAAAAAAATTATTAAATATTTCAAAAAATGTTTTTATTCCAAAGCCTAATGTTGATAGTATGGTTTTAGAGTTAAAAAGAAAACTAGAGTATAAAAAAGCTTTAAATGAGGTTTTTTTTAAAGAATTTGTTAAAAATATATTTAAACAAAGAAGAAAAACAGTGATTAACAATCTAAATGAATGTTATAAAATAAATAAAGAAGATTTACAAAATTTTTTTAAATTTAATAATTTAGATATAAATATTAGAGCGGAAGCTTTAAATATTAATCAAATTATTGATTTATCTGATAATTTTTACAATAATTTTATTAAAAATAATAACGAATAAAGTCAAGATAATTCTTGGCTTTTTTTTTATTAGAAAGGAGATTTTATATTTGAATAATTATGCATATATCTGTGTAAGTAGTTATGAACAAAATGAAGATAGACAAATAATTTCACTAAAAGAATATGGCATAAAAGATAAACATATTTATATTGATAAGCAATCAGGAAAAGATTTTAATAGACCAGAATATAAAAAATTATTAAAAAATTTAAAAAAAATGAGATGTTTTATATATTAAAAGCATTGATCGTTTAGGAAGAAATTATGAAGAAATTCAACAACAATGGAAAATTCTAACTAAAGAAAAAAATATTGATATTGTTGTTATTGATATGCCAATTTTAGATACCAGACAAGGAAAGGATTTGATTGATACTTTTCTTTCAGATATAGTATTACAAATTTTATCGTTTGTAGCAGAAAATGAAAGATTAAATATTCATGAAAGACAAAAAAAGGAATTGCTGCTGCCAAATTAAGAGGAGTTAAATTTGGAAGACCAGCTATTCCATTACCTGATAATTTCAAAGAAATTCATGATGCATGGAGAAACAAAAAAATAACATTAAAAGAAGCCTCTTTAATTTGTAATATGCCAAATTTTAAAAAATATCAAATAATTTTTGAGAATAATTCTCAAAAATGTGAATGTTTTAATTTAAAACAAGCAAAAAAATATATATAATCAAAAAATAGATCAAGAAATAGAATCAATATATCAAAGTGATATAAATAGTCAAGAACTTAGAATATCATAAAAAAAAACTTTCTGATCTTTTAAAAAATATTAATTTAGAATTAACGAAAGATAGATAACTCAAAAATAAAAGCCAAAATTTCTTGGCTTTATTTTATAAAATCATTTATTTTATTTATTAAAGTATTATAATCATTAATTTTAAATATTTCTTGTTTAAATTTAGTAGCTTCCTTCATTCCTTTAACATAATAGGCAAGATGTGTTCTAAATTCTAAAATACCTATTTTTTCGCCCTTTAAATCAATCAAATAATCAAGATGCTTTAAAATTATTTTCCTTTTTTCTTCTAACGAAACAAATCTAACTTCTTTATGATCTAAATAATCAATTATTTCACTTATTAACCAAGGATTTCCTAATACTCCTCTTGAAATCATTATTGCATCACATTTTGTTTCATTAAGCATATTTAATGCATCTTCTTTTGTTAGAATATCCCCATTACCAATAATAGGTATACTTAATTCTTCTTTTAATTTTTTTATATGTGACCAATCAGATTTACCTTTATACATATCTGATCTAGTTCTTGCATGAAGAACTATTGCATCAGCTTTTGCTTTTTCAATCATTTTTCCAACTTCTAAATAATTAATACTATTATGATCCCAACCAAGTCTTATTTTAACAGTAACAGGTTTTTTTACATTTTCTTTAACTGATTTAACAATTTCATATACTAAATTAGGATCTTTTAATAAAGCTGCTCCAGATTCACCTTTTTTGGCTACTTTATTAACAGGACATCCCATATTAATATCAATAATATCAGCATTACTATATTTATCGATATAGATTGCTGCTTTAGTGATTTCTTCTTTTGTTGAGCCAAAAACTTGCATTGAAATAGGTCTTTCAAAATCATCAACTAAAATCATATTTAAAGTTTTTTTATTCTCGTGAATTATTGCTTTATCACTAACCATTTCTGCACATATTAGTCCAGGATTAAACTCTTTACATATTTTTCTAAACGCTTGATTTGAAATTCCCGCCATAGGCCCTATTATAATATTATTTTTTAATTCTACATTTCCAATTTTCATTATAAACACCATAAATATAATACCATATTTTATATTGACTTACCAGTTTTTTAAATATATAATAAACTAAAAACGGAGGAATTATGGAAACTACAATAATTGGGATTGCTGGTGGTACAGCTTCCGGAAAAACTTCAATTGCAAAAAAATTATACGAAAATTCTAAAAAAAATGGTTCTGTTATCGTTATTAAATTAGATGATTATTATAAAGATTTATCCCATTTATCTTTTGAAGATAGAAAAAATGTTAATTATGATCATCCTGACCAATATGATATGGAACTATTAATAAATAATTTAATAGATTTAAAAAATCAAAAACCGATATATAAACCAATATATGATTTTGTAACTCATACAAGAAAAAAAGAATTTGAATTAATTAATCCTTGTAATGTAATTATCGTAGAAGGAATAATGATTTTTCAAAATCAAAAATTAAGAGATTTATTTGATATTAAATTATATGTTGAAACACCAAATGATATTAGATTTATTAGAAGATTAAAAAGAGATATGGTTGAAAGAGGAAGAGATTTTAATTCTGTTATTGACCAATATCTTAATACAGTCAGACCAATGCATTTAACATTTGTTGAGCCTTCTAAAGTATATGCAGATTTAATCATTCCTGAAGGCGGAGAAAATGAAGTTGCAATCGATGTTATTATGACTAAAATATTAAAATTATTAAAGGTGAAAGAATGAAAGATCAAGTTATTAAATCATTAATTTTTAATGAAAATGTAAGATTATATGTTGCATCATCTACAAATTTAGTAAATGAAATGCAAAAAAGACAAAACCTATGGCCAACAACTTTAGCAGCTTTAGGAAGAACTCTAACAGTAACAGCAATGATGGGTTTAATGTTAAAACAAAATAGCAATATTGCAATCGAAATAGATGGAAAAGGACCAGCAGGAAGAATTATTACTGGCGGTAATTCAAAAGGGGAAGTTAAAGGATATATTGAACATCCCGAAGTTCATTTTGAATATCATGATCAAAAAAAATTAAATGTTGGTATGGCTGTTGGTAATGAAGGATTCTTAACAGTTACAAAAGATTTAGGATTTGGAAAAATTTATACATCGCAAGTAGAATTAATAGATGGTGAGATTGCTGATGATTTTACATATTATTTTGCTAAGTCTGAACAAATTCCTACTTCTGTTGGATTAGGAGTTTTAGTAGATGTCGATAATAAAGCTATAAGTAGTGGAGGTTTTATATTACAAGTTCTACCAAATTGTCCTGATGAAATAATAGATAAATTAGAAGAAATTATTAATAACTTAGGAAATGTCTCAGATATAATAAAAAGCATTGACAATTTAGAAGATTTTATCAAATTATTTTCTAATGATTACAAAATACTAGATACATTAGATATTAAATATCAATGTGATTGTTCAAGAGAAAAATTTTTAAAAGGACTAAAATCTATTAATAAAGATGAATTAAATAAAATATTAGAAGAAGATAAAAAAATAGAAACAGTTTGTAACTTTTGTTTAGAAAAATATACATTCACAAAAGAAGATTTTGAAAAATAAAATAGGATGGGCATAAATTTGTCCATCCTATTTTTTAAATTATCTTATTATTGATCTCTTTTTTTCATATGTGGGAAAAATAAAACATCTCTTATATTAGTTGTTCCTGTTAATAACATAACAAGTCTATCAATTCCAATTCCAACTCCACCTGTTGGAGGCATTCCATATTCTAATGCTTCTATAAAATCATTATCCATTTCATTTGCTTCATCATTTCCTAAATCTTTTTCTTTTAATTGATTTAAGAATCTTTCTTTTTGATCTATTGGATCATTTAATTCACTAAATGCATTAGCATATTCACTACCATTAATAAATAATTCAAATCTATCAGTAAATCTATTATCATCTAAATTCATTTTTGCTAATGGTGAAATTTCAACCGGATGACCATATACAAATGTTGGTTGAATTAATTTATCTTCACAATATTTTTCGAAAAATTCATTAATAATATGTCCTACAGTAAAATGTTTTTGAACTTCAATATCATGTTCTTTTGCAATTTTTGTAGCTTCTTCAAAAGTATAATGATTAAAAAAATCAACATTAGCATATTCCTTAATTAATTCAACCATATGTACTCTTCTAAATCCTTTAGATAAATTAATTTCTTTATTGTCAAATATTACAGTTGTAGTATTTAAAACATCATTAGCAACGTAACTTATTAAATCTTCAACTAAATCCATCATACCTTCCATATCACTATATGCAAGATATGCTTCTACTGTTGTAAATTCAGGATTATGTTTAGCATCCATTCCTTCATTTCTGAAAAGTCTACCAATTTCATAAACAGCTTCAAGTCCACCAACTATTAATCTTTTTAAACATAATTCTGTTGCAATTCTTAAATAAAAATCCATATCTAATGTGTTATGGTGTGTAACAAATGGTCTTGCTGCAGCTCCTCCTAAAATAGGTTGTAATACTGGTGTTTCAACTTCAATAAATCCTTTGTTATCTAAAAATCTTTGAATAGATCTAATAATTTTACTTCTTTTAATAAAAACTTCTTTAGAATCATCATTCATTATTAAGTCAACATATCTTTTTCTTCTTGCTTCTTCCTTATCTTGTAGACCATGAAATTTTTCTGGTAATGGTCTTAATGCTTTTGATAGATGCTCATATTTAGTAACTTTAACACTTAATTCCCCTGTTTTAGTTACAAATAATACTCCAGTAACACCTATTATATCTCCAATATCAGCACTCTTAAAAATTAAATAATCATCTAAAATAATGTCTTTTCTAATATATAATTGAATAATTCCAAATTTATCTTTAATATGACAAAAAGCAATTTTTCCCATGTCTCTTTTAGTCATAATACGACCTGCAATTTTTACTTCAAATTGCATTTCTTCTAATTCGTCATGAGAATAATTTTTATAGTTATCTTTAATTAATTTTGAGTTTGTTGTTCTATCAAATCTTTTTCCGAATGGTAAAACATTATTTTCTTTTAAGAAATCAATTTTATTTCTTCTGATAATTTCTTGTTCTGTTAATTTTTCTTCTGCCATAATTATTCCTCCATCTTTTTTATTATACCATGTTTATTTGGGTTTTTAAACCATTTTTTTAATTGTTTTATACAAAATATAGGGAAAAGTATTACTTTTAAAATAAAACTTATTATTGCATAAAAATAATAGATATTATCTTTTATAAATTGATCTAAATAAATATAAGCTAAAAAATACCCAAATAAAAAAAATAAAATTAAATATTTTGATAAGTCATTTTTTAAATTGATTTTAAAAAAATCATTTAATAAATATATAACCAAAATCCAATATAACAAATCAAATAAATTTTCTAATATTTTTAAATTAATTTTTAATTTGAATATAAGATTTAATATTTTATAAATTGTTTCTATCAAAAATCCAAATAAAATAAAAAATAAAATTAAGTAAATTTCTGTTTTTAAATTCATTTGAATATTTTAGAAAAAAAGTTTCTTTTTTTAGTATTTTTAATGTTTGTTAAATCATTATATTTAATTAAATTAATTTTACCTTTTATTAAAATATTTTGCTTATCTAAGTTCAAATCTATCATTTCAAGGTTTTCTCCTTCTATTAATAGAGGTCCATTTTTTGTTGTTAAATCAAATTTTAATTTATTTAAACTATTTACCTTTTTTATTCCTTTTATTTCCAATAAATTTCTGTTTTTTAAAATTATTTGACTTTCTAATTCATTAATATTTTGCATTCAATCACCATTTAATTATATGACTAAATAAATTAAAAATGATTAAACTAAAAAAATAAAAGCTAAATATTCGCCCTTATTTTTTTCCTTCATACCAAATAGGATTTGTATTTACTTGATCTCCCCATATTTTTTTTACACCCCATCCACTATCTTGTGTTCCATTACAAATTGTATATTTATTTACATTATATGAAGTATAACTTGACTTTCCTTGAATATTTGGATCAAAATACATGCTTAAATTATATGTTCCATAATAAATATATATATTTGTTGTTTTAGTACTGTCACTATTATTTGTTATTGGATTTAAAGCAATAGATGCTTTAAAACCATTAGAACTAGTACCGTTTAAAACAATTAATTCTTTGACTTGTTCATAATTATCTTCTGTATATTTTTCGCTTAATTCTTTTTCTGTATAAGCTCCAAATATAATATTTGTATCATCATAAACATTAAATGCATCATGTGCTCCTGAGCTTGATCCAAATATACCTTCATAAATATAAACGTTTGCTTTTTTACTACTTATTATTTTTTTATTTGCAATTTTTGTAACACCTGTTATAAATGCTCCACCATTTCCTCCATCAAAAAATCCACCATATATATTAGTTTCTGATCCTCCAACAACTTTTAATCCATAAAAAGCACTAGGTCCTGTCTTTTGTTCTAATACTCCAGATTCTGCATTCATATATCCATAAAACGAACCATCATAAATAGTAATTATTCCATTTTCTTCATTAATATCATCTGTTCCATTTACATATATACCATTTCCAAATTGTGCTTCATATATTCCGTTATAAATAGTAATATTTCCACCATCAAGTTCAACAGCATGACCACCTGTTATACTCTTATAACTTTGCCATGATCCTTCCTTAGTTCCAATAGCATCATACTCTTCTCCAACTTTATTTCCTTTAGCATAAACTTCAACCAAATCATTATCATTATTATTTCCAAGCACTATCGATCCTTTAGATATTCCATTTTTACCGGCATATATACCTCCACCAATTAAAGAATTAATCGTACCTTTTTTAATTACAACATCCCCACCATAAACTCTTACAGCATAACTTGTTACTACTAATGATGAATAAATATAATTAGTAATATCTGTATTATTATATAATCCTGTGTGAGTAATATTTAAATACCCCTTAGATGTAAATGACCCACCATTTACATATATACCATCTGTATTAACATAATCTGCATCTTCTAATTTATCATTAGTTCTAGTAGGTAATGTTAAATCATAACTATTTTTATTACTATTACTTGTTGTATTAGAAGAAACAATTATATAATTACTATCTTCTAAAAAGTTTATATCTCCATTTTTTATTGCAATAGCTGATGCTTTATTTGTGGTAATTTTACCGTTACCACTTAAATTTATTGTTCCACCATTACTAACTACCCCTAATTCATTTGAATAAACATTAGTATCTACTAAATTCATAATACTTGAAGTGTTAGAACTTGATAAAAATACACCTACACTGGCTCTTATTTTCCCATTTTTTGTACTAATTTTATCAAATCCAATTGAAATAGTAGAATTACTAATATTAATATCTATTTCATCAGTAGAATCAGCATAAATTCCATAACAATTATCATTGCTATCTAATATAATATTTCCGTTATTTAATTCAATAGTTCCAAATTGAGAATAAATACCATAAGATTTATCGCCTTTAATATTGTAAGAATAACTATTTGATACTATAGATCCCCCATCACTAACTAATATACCTTTACATTCATTTCCTTCAATTACCATATTAGATTCCGTATCTGAATTTAAATGAACTGTTCCTTTTATAGAATAAATACCTGTAGAATTATCGCCTTTAACATCAAAATCAGTATTATATATATTAAAGTTATTTTCACCTGTTATTGTTGAATAAATAGCATATGATTTATCTCCTTTTATAATTACATTTGAATTATAAATAGAAAGTTTACCTTGTTTCATATTTATTGCAGATTTTGTATTAACATCATTACTTGATCCGTTTGTCAAATTTTTAGTTAAATTACCCTGCATAATAGATAAATCTCCACCTTGCATGCTGATAATATTATTATTAGATGAATAATATTTACCATTATGAATCTTAACTATAGCATTTCCCCCATTTAAAATACAATAGCTTTCTCCTTTTTTAGATAATGTATCATTATTAAAATTAGTAAAATAATTTGTATCAAACGCTTCTTTATCAGATTCTTTAATATTGACTGAATTTAATTCATCATATATCGTAGCATCTGGAATTCTTGAAGAAAATTGTCCTTTATTTACTGTGATATTTCCACCTTGTGCATTAACACATGCTGTAGTGTTAACTCCAAAATATTGATAAAATGACCCATCTTGAACTTCAAGATTTCCATCATTCATTTGGATAGCAGCATAATATTCTTCTATTTTTGTTTTCTTTTCTGCTTTAGAAATTATATTATTATATCCATAGATTGTAACTTCTATATCTGTATCATTATTTTTTTCATATCCTGTATAAGTATAAGTATCTTTATCAATATAATATGTATAATACCAATCAGCCATTGAAGTATTAGTAGCATTACTTACTGTAGTTTCACTTGTTGTAAAATAACAATAAGTATCTTTATTGATTGTTATATCTCCTTTTGTTATATCACTATCAAAATACAAATTACCATGATTATATGTTATTTCTCCTTTTTTTGTAGGATACGATTTTATAATTGGTGCTTCTTTTATTTCGCTTTTTGAGTTTGTGTGATAATTAACCTTTTCAGGATTATTTTCTACTAATGTTCTTTTAGTATTACTATTAGATTCATTATTTAAAATAAGATTATTATACGTATAATATTCAGAATATCTAGGCCCACTTTCAAAAAAACCAGTTACAACTGTAAGTGTTCCTCCATTTATATTAAATACTGAGCCTACAGGATTATATAATCCTCCCGTTTGTTCATCTGATGAATCTACTACTGTAAGTCTTACACCTTCATTTATATTTAATATAGGGTCATATCCATTTCTTTGAATTTCAATTCCGTTTAAATCTAAAATAAGATCATTATTTAAATTTTCTGCTTTTTGAGTTATTATTAATGGATTTTCAATTTCTTTATCTAACTGTACATATGTATATCCTTGATTTATAGCTGCAAATAATTCATCTGCTGTATTAACAACAAAAACTGAATTAATTGTAAAATCTATACTTTCATCTTCACCGTAATACGCTTTTTCATCACTAATATATTTAGCAAGTGATATACTTACCATAAAAGAAAGTAAAAGCATAGAAAAAATTAATAAATACAATATTTTTTTTAAAGATAATAATTTATTAGTTTTCATGTTTTACCTCCTTTAAATTTTTATTTATTTGGATTTATCTGTTCAAATGTTACATCAATAAAAAACGGATAACTTTTTGAGTAACATTGAGCTAAATATAATTTTTGAATATTATTTTCATAAAAATTCAATTTATTTTCTTCATCATAAATAAATGTTTTATTATTATTTTCTTCTTGTTTCCATTTTACTTCATCTATTTTTATTTGTGAAAATTCATAAGTTCTAATAATTTTTCTTTTAATATATTCTGTAGTTTCACATTGTGTATTTGATAATTTTTCATTTATTTCTGTTTTTGTAGTTTTTTCTAATTCTTTTTCATCATACTTTTGAGAAATAACATCTATTCTTTCAAGATAATAATTATTATTTGTTAGAGTATAATTTTCATTTAAATTATCTAATTCATTATCCATTTTTATTTTTAATAATGGATTTGAATCATCGTTAATATAATCAAGTTGGTTATTATTATCTTTAAAATACGCTCTATAAATATATCCTTCTTCATAATATGTTCTAGTATATTTTGTAGTTGTAATTTCTTTTACTTCTTTTAAATTACCTAGATAATTTGTAATTGTTGTTTTTGTAATATTAAGTAATATTGTTTCTGTTTCTCCATCTATTCTTTTTACATTTGTAGTTTCTTTAATAGATGTTTGTTTTTCAACTTGATCTATTGGTGTTATAGTTGTTTTAGTAGTTTCTTTTGTCAATTCTTGTGTTCCTGTTCTTTTTACTTTTAATTTATGTATATAATATAAAATGTCATTGTTATTTATATTAATTGCTTTAGCTACATAATTTTTCGTATATGTATTAATATTAGGTTCTTCAGTTATTATTTCATAATCATTCCATTTTATATCATCGTTAGATGTTTTTGTGGTTGTTATTATTTCTTCTTTAGTTATGGATTTACTATCTATTATTTTTGTCTGTTCTTGTGTTGAACCATCTTTATAGATTGTTACATTTCCAGAAACAAGTGTTTCTTTTTCTTCTTGATCCTTAATATTTGTTCCAGTAAAATTAGAATTATCGTAATAATTATCGATAATATTTTCTTTCATTGATTTAATGTACCAATCTTTATCACTTGCACCATATATTTCACTAATTTTGTTTGATTCAATTATATTTCCATTTTCATCTTTTATTGCATCAACTATGATTCCACTTAAATGAATATCATCTACTATATCTGTAGGAGCAAGTTTAATTGTATAATTTTTTGTTTGTTCTTTGCCTGCTTTTAAAGTAAATTCATCCATTATAATAGTTATTTTATAGAATGTTACATTTTGACTAAATGTTACTTCTAAAGGAGATAAAACTTTTCCTCCTTCTTGATCTAATGTTGGATTTTGTTCACTTGTTAAATCTTCTGTGTCCCACATTCTAAATAATAAATCTTGACTAACTTCTTTTTCGTATTCTTCAATCGAAATAATTGTATTATTATTTTTAGCAATAATTGTATTATTTTGTTTTTCGATATTAAATTCTAATTCATTAATTTCTTCTCCTTTATAATCATTACTATTTGCTGTGTTATATTTGTTATTTGAATTTATTAGATCGCTTATTACAATTTGTGGTAATATTGGATTTGTTTCTTCATCAAATACTTGCATAGCAAGTTTAATAGCAAAATTTTTAGGACAAGAAAATGTTAAACTATATTTTAAATCAACATCTGATATTTTTTTATTTCCACTTTGATCTTCTTTATAATTATTAACTTTAAAGTGTAATGATCTTAAAGCATTCATTGCAATTTGAGAATTCACATCAGAATTACTCCAAAAAGAGGTATTTGTGAATGATAAACCACTTACTCCTTCAATGCTTGCTGATACGGAGAAACTTCCAACACTTGCTTGATTTTGATTAGTATCTCCTGAAATATATCTTGCTGATGTTGAACTTATTATAATAACAAGCATAATAAATAAAAGGTAATTAAAATAAAAAATATTATTTTTTAAAAATTTGATGGCTTTTTTCATTTTTTTACCTCCTTTTTATTTATTGTTTATTATTTATTTCTTCTTTTAATTTTTTTATTTCTTCTTTAATTTTTGTTATCGATAAATCATTTTTATCTTGGTTACGATAAGAATTTTTTAATAAAAATAATCCTAATAAAAGTATAATTGTTATTCCTAATGGACTTTTTATTTGTTTAATTAAATAACCAATTTTATGATAATTTTTTATAACTTTTCCTTTGATTTGATTTATGTTTATAGGTAAATCATTATTATTGTTGTAATCTCCTTTAGTAATTACTATTGAATCATCTATAAAAACTATTCTATGACACACTAATTGGTTTTTATCTTGATAAACAATTATATCTCCTACATTATATTCATTTTCTTTTTTTACTATTATTAAATCATTTACTTTTAGTGTTGGTTCCATACTTCCTGTTTTAATAATAGATAATCCTATATTAAATGGCATAGGAAAAATATCACCATTTAATGTTTTATTATTCCAATTATAAAAAGATATTCCTATAAATAAGCTTAAAATCAAAATTAATAGGTATTTAAAAATATTATTTAGTTTTGATTTCATTTTTAAAATATCCTTGTGTTTCTAATTTGTCTTATATATAAAATTATTAGCGCTATTAAAAAGATTATTAAATTTAAGATTATATAAGGAATTATATTGATTGTTCCACCTAATTTTGTATTGTTATTATCGCATTTAATTCCACCTTTAGCGTTTATGTCTTTTGATTGAGTTGCATCTATATCAATTTTTACTTTTAATTGAATTTTATTATTTGTCGACATATTTCCTAATAGGGTATCGAATTCATCGTTATTGCTTTCAAATGGCCACATCCATTCAAAATTATAATATACATAGGAATCTACTCCTACTGTTTTAGTATCTTTATATATTTCTCCAACATTGGTATATTCATTATTTGAACCTATTATATAATCGTTTTTATAATCAATTAATCTTATTTTAAATGGTATTTCGTATTCTAAATCATTTATTCCTTTTCCAATAAAATAGGCTTTAATTTTTAAGTTATAGTCAATAGCAACATTCCCTAGATTTTTAAAACTGAATTTATATGTTCCTTTAGAACCTGGAGCAATTATATTATCTCCAGTACCTGATTGAATAGTAATTATTCCTTCATCGTTTATATTTTCAATATTAAAAATGTTTATTTCAGTATTACCACTCCAAATTTTATCGTCATCAGCTATAACTAATTTAGGTGATATTGGTTCAATAAAGAATAGATCTTTATTTTCTGGAATTAAATGTCCTATTCTTGCGATTAAAATAAAAAAAGAAAGTAAGAATAATATAATAAAAACAAAAGATAAAATTTTAAAGATACGAGTTAATTTTTTTTGCTCTATATTTAAAATCCTATTCATTATATTATCTCCTTTCTTAAAACAACTTTACATTTTAAAACATCAAAGTTATTTGGTACTTTAAAATATAAAGTTTTAAATCTAAAATCCTACCTTTTGCCACATTTAGGTAGGATTTTATGATTTATTACTTTTATATTTTATATTAACTATTTCTTTAAATTAATCAATTTGTTCTACTGTAATTGTATATGATACATTTAATGTAGGCGCTGTTTTTAAATTACCTAATATAGTATCATTAGTATCATTAGTATTAAATGCCCATTCCCAAGAAAGATCCAAATCAAATGTGTTTTCTAATAATGTATCAGGTTGATAGTCATTATTTGTTTTTTCTATATCTGTTTCTAATTGATTTATTAAATCAGTTATATTCTTATATTCACCTGATCCTGTACCAATTTTATATGTTTTTGGGGCATCTGCTCCTATTTTAGCAGTAAAAACTAAAGGCATGTATTCAGTATTTTCATCAATGTTCCATCCTGTTAATGTTAAAGAAAAATCAATTGTAACTTTAACGCTAACTTCAGGTTGTCCTGTAACTTTAACGCTAACTAAATCTCCTTTAGTACCTGGAGCTAACAATTTTAATTCTTTTTGTGTTGAAATATGAGTTTCATTAGTATCAGAAGCAGTGTTTTCTTTTACTATTTTACTATCACCATCATCAACAACAGAAATTACAACACCCCATTTAGCAACTCTAGCTTCATCTTTTCCATTGCCTGATGTTGTATACTTAGCAAATGTTCCACTTACTACACAACATGTAACTAAAACTAATGCTAATAATAAAGAAGCAAATCTCATCATATAATTTCTTTTCATAGTTAATCATCCTTTCCCTATCAATCTATATTAAAACTTTAAAGTGGCTTTTTAAAGTTTAATACCATAAATTAATTTTTCTCTTTATTTTCTTTTTCTTCTTCTAATTTTTTCTTTTCTGCTTTTAACATTTCTAATTCTTCTAATAATTTATTAGTATCTTCTTTATTTTCTTTTTCTTTTAATTTATGTTTTGTAACATCATAAACAACAAATAAACATATAGGAACTAATACACAAACAAGTAAACCTGTTGTTGTAGACATAAAATATGAGACATTTCCTAAAAATGGGATTCTAAATTTATATACAGAAATAATATTTTTTGCAGGAACCCACATTTCATCTTCAACGTTATTTGCATCCCCTTTTGTTTGGAATAATAATTCTTCTTGATTTATATCGATAACTCTATGAGTAACAACACTAGTTCCATTACCAGCAGGATCATAAAAAGAAATAACCATCCCAACTTCAATATCTTCTGGATCTATTTTTTTACCAATAATTAAATCTCCTGAACTGATTGTTCCTTCCATTGAATCTGTTAAAACAATAAAAGGAACATATTTTCCAACACTAGGAACTTCATTAGAATTAGTATATGTTTTTACAATCATTATTATGTTCATAATTAAAAGCGGTAATAAAATAACACATAAAACACTTCCAACAATAAACATTATTTTATTTTTTAAAGATACTTTTGTTTCTTTTTCCATTATTTCATCTCCTGTTAGAAAATATATCATAAATTTAAGACGAAATTTGTTCTTAAATATAATTTTTAAATTACATTTAAATTATACACCCCCCCCCCGCCATTTTTCAAGGTTTTTCG
>CAYZIB010000015.1:0-26520 GCA_964478425.1 uncultured Anaeroplasmatales bacterium
CTGATAATCAACCTGCTGTTGATATTCATGTATTACAAGGTGAAAGACCAATGGCACAAGATAATAAAACTCTTGGAAGATTCCAATTAAAAGATATTCCTGCTGCACCAAGAGGTGTACCTCAAATTGAAGTTAAATTTGATATTGATGCTAATGGTATAGTTAATGTTAGTGCTAAAGATTTAGGTACTGGTAAAGAACAAAAAATTACTATTAGTGGTGGTTCAGGTTTATCTGATGCTGAAATTGAAAGAATGGTTAAAGAAGCAGAAGAAAATGCTCAACAAGATGCTCTTAAAAAAGAAGAAGTTGATTTAAGAAATGAATCTGATGCAATTATTTTCCAAACTAAAAAATCATTAGAAGATTTAAAGGATAAAGTATCAGAAAATGAAAAAGAAAAAGTTCTAAATGAAGTAAAAGATTTAGAAGAAGCTTTAAAAGGAACAGATTTAGATAATATTAAAAATAAAAAAGAAACATTAGAAAAATCTATGCAAGAATTAGCAACAAGAGTTTATCAAGAGGCACAAAATGCAAGTGCAAATAACAATCAAAATCAAAAAAATGATGATGGAACTGTAGATGCTGATTTTGAAGAAGTTAAGTAAAAACTAATGGAGGATGATTTTTATGGCCAAAAGAGATTATTATGAAGTATTAGGTGTTAGTAAAAATGCTAGTGAAGATGAAATTAAAAAAGCATATCGTAGTTTAGCTAAAAAATATCATCCTGATATTAATAAAGAACCCGATGCAGAAGAAAAATTTAAAGAAATAAATGCTGCTTATGAAACATTATCTGATGCTAACAAAAGAGCTCAATATGATAGATTTGGTGATCAAGCAGAAAATATGGGGCAAGGATTTAGTGGATTTTCTCAAGGATTTGGTGGATTTAGTGATATATTTGATGCATTTTTTGGTGGTGGACAACAAAGAAGAAATACTAATGAACCAATGCAAGGCGAAGATATAGAAAAAACTATGAATCTTGATTTTGAAGAAGCTGTATTTGGAACTAAAAAGAATATTCAAGTTGAACATGATGAAGAATGTAGTCAATGTGCTGGTAGTGGGGCGTATTCAAAATCAGATAAAGTAACATGCGAAAGGTGTCATGGTTCTGGTAGCGTAGTTGTAGAACAACAAACAATTTTTGGTAGAACAAGAACACAAACTGTTTGTCCAAAATGTGGTGGTAAAGGATATGAAATTAAAAAGAAATGTCCTAAATGTAATGGAGCAGGTCATTATAGAACTACAAAAACTGTAAGTGTTAATGTTCCTGCTGGAGTTGATACAGGTTTAACTATGCGCTTAGAAGGATATGGAGATAGTGGTATAAATGGAGGACCTGCTGGAGATTTATTTATTAAATTTAAAGTAAAACCACATAAAGTATTTTTAAGAGATGGGGATAATATCTTGCTTGATGTTCCAATAAGTTTTTCACAAGCTGCATTAGGATGCCAAATTGATGTACCAACAGTCTATGGAGATTGTAAATTAACAATTCCTGCAGGTATACAATCAAATACAAAATTAAAAATGCGTGAAAAAGGTGTTACTAATGTAAAAAGTAAGAAAAAAGGAGATCAAATAGTTACAATTAAGGTTACAACTCCAACAAATCTTACTGAATCTGAAAAAAAATTATTTAATGAATTAGCTGGTTGTGAATCAAAATCAAAAGATTCTGCATGGGAAAGATTTAAAAAGAAATTTAAATAATACGAGCAATCGTATTATTTTTTTTAATATTATTGATTATTTATCATTTTATGATAAAATATTTTTGAATGGAGTGATATTTATGGCAAGAGCAATAGAAGAAATGATTAAACAAGATAAATTGGAAAAAGAGATTTTAAAAAAATTAAATATTATTCTTAATGGTTTATATGAAACATATGACATAGAAGAAGTAAATGACGAATATGTTTTATTAGAAACTGATGTTAATACAAAAGGGTATGAAGTATATTTAAAAAATGAACAAATTTTATTTGCTAAACCATTAAATGCAGAAAATGATTTTGGGAGAATTATTTATATTGCAGATGAATTAAGTGCTGATGAATATGATTTTTTATTAGAAAAAAATAAAAAACAAAATAATTTTATTGTTTATAAAGTTATTTCATATTTGATATTATTTATTTCATGTTTTGGTTCTATATTATATTTAGTTGAACAAATTAAAGAAGGAACAGACTTAATGAATACTTTATCATTATTAGTTTGGTCTTATTTTCCAGCAATAATTTTATCACTTTTATTATTAGTAAACTGTAAGAAAAATAAATAAACTTCGAAAGAAGTTTTTTTATATTTAGTATGCAAAAATATTTTTTACAAGAAACAGATTTTATTAATAATAAAATAACTAATAGTGATTATCATCATATAAAAAATGTGATGAGAATGAAAGAAAATGATAAAATTATTGTATCGTATAATAAAAAAAGTTACTATGCAGTAATAACTAAAATAGATGAATGTATTGAGTTTAATATTTTAGAAGAAATTAAATCTAGTCAAGAATTACCTAAGAAAATCACTCTTTTACAAGGACTACCTAAAAAAGATAAGTTAGAATATATTATAGAAAAAAACACAGAACTTGGAATTGATGAAATAATACCAGTTCAAATGAATCGAAGTATAGCTAAAAAAAGTGATAAAGAAAATAATAAACTTGAAAGATATAATAGAATTGCTAAAGAAGCAAGTGAACAATCAAATAGAAACCAAATTCCTGTAATTTTTAATACCTTAGAAAACATTAAAAAACTAGATTATTCAAAATATGATTTAAAATTTGTATGTTGCTTTGTTGATTATAAAAATACCAAAAATAAAATTGAAAAATTAATTTTAGATAAAAATAATTATAATATATTATTTGCAGTTGGACCTGAAGGTGGTTTGACTAATGAAGAAATTGATTATTTCATAAAAAATGGGTTTATAAAGCTTTCTTTAGGACCAAGAACACTTAGATGTGAAACTGCTTCAATGTATTTTTTAAGTATGATTTCTTATATTTTAGAAATGGGTGATGATTATGAATAAAGTTGCATTTTATACATTAGGATGTAAAGTCAATAGTTATGAAAGTGATGCAATTTATAATTTATTAAAAGATAAAGGATTTATAAGAGTAGATTATGAAGAGGATGCTGATGTTTATATTATTAATACATGTAGTGTAACAAACATTGCAGATCGAAAATCAAGAAAAATAATTCGTAAAAAAGCTAAATTAGAAAATAAAATTGTTTGTGTTATGGGATGTTATAGTCAAACTCATATTGATGAAATTAAAGAAATTGATGGGATAGATATTATAATTGGGACTAAAAATAGAAAACAAATTGTAGATTTAATTTTAAAAAAAATGCAAGAAAAAAATAAAACCAAAATAATTAATATCGATGATATAACTCATTTTAATGAATTTGAAAATTTAGAAGTAAAAGAATTTGAACATACAAGAGCATTCATGAAAATAGAAGATGGATGTAATAATTTTTGCAGTTATTGTATTATTCCTTATGCCAGAGGAAGAGAAAGATCAAAAAAATTTATTGATTGTATAAATGAAGCTAAAACAATCTGTAATCAAGGATATAAAGAAATTGTTTTAACTGGAATTCATAGTGGAGCATATTATGAAGATAATAAAAATTTCAATGATTTATTAATTGAGTTATTAAAAATTGAAAATTTAGAAAGATTAAGAATTTCATCATTAGAAATAAATCAAATTGATGATAAATTTTTAGAAATATTAAAAAATAATCATAAACTTGCTAATCATTTGCATTTACCTCTTCAATCTGGATCTGATAAAATTTTAAAATTAATGAATAGAAAATATAATTTAGACTTTTATGAAGAAAAAATAAATAAAATAAGAAATGTTAGACCAGATATAGCAATTACAACAGATATTATTGTAGGTTTTCCAAATGAATCTGATTTAGATTTTAAACAAACTATTGATTTTTCAAATAAAATAAATTTTTATGAAATACATGTTTTCCCTTATAGCAAAAGAGAAAATACAGTTGCAGCAAATATGCCTAATCAAGTATCAGATATTATTAAGACAAAAAGAGCAAACGATTTATTAATGGAAAGTAAAAAATTAAAATTTGAATATGAAAATAAATTTATTAATAAGATAATTGATGTTATTTTTGAAGTGAAATATGATAAATATTATGTTGGGCATTCTTCAAATTATTTAAAGGTTTATGTTGAAACAGAAAAAGATTTAATCGGAAAAATGAGTAAAGTTCAAGTTTTATCTATAAAAGATGACAAAATTTATGGAAAATTAATATAAAATATTAAAAATATCTTTACTTTTTAAAAAAAATAGGATATAATATACGAAGTATTAAATGTGCGGAAGGAGGGCTCGAATTGCCTAAAACTATAGTTCGTGAAAAAGAATCTATCGAAGATGCTTTAAGACGTTTTAAACGTGATGTGTCACGTTCAGGGACTTTAGCTGAAGCACGTAAACGCGAGTATTATGAAAAACCTAGCGTAACGCGTAAAAATAAGCGTAAGGCTGCCATGACAAAAAAATATTAAAAATAAGCGCATTTCTGTGCTTTTTTTTATCTTTAATCATATAATTTATTAGGTGATTACATGGATAATATAAAAAAAGTTTTCGAGATACCTAAAGAATATTTTGGTAATTTTAAGTTAGAATATACTAAAAATAAAATTATTTGTTATAACTATAAAACAATTATAAATATAACAAATAATTTAATAGATTTAAATAATTGTCTAATTCATGGAAACAATTTAAGAATTACAGAATTAAAAAAAGATTATATGTTAATTAACGGAATTATCAATAAAGTGGAATTTAAAAAATGAAAATTTATAAAACTTTAAAAACATATTTTTATGAAAATTCAATTAATTTAAATGCTAAAAAAATTATTGTAGTAGATAATTATTGTTATTTTAAAAGTAATGATATTTTAGATGAAAATTATAAATTAATATATGATTTTAATAAAATTTTTAAAAATATTTTTCTTTATAAAATTGGTTTTATTCTTGGGTTTTTATTATTTTTATCATTTTTTTTTATAAATAAATATTTAGTTAATGATATTGTTTTTAATGATGAATTTTTAATTAATCAAGAAATAAAAAATGTAATAAATAAGAATTTAAAAACCATTTTGAATAATAAATTTATAAATACAAATTTAAATGATTTAAGTAAAAATTTAAGAATGGAATATCCAACATATGAATATATCAATCTAAATAAAAAAGGTGCTACTATATATGTTACAATTAATAAATTAGATGATTTAAATGAAAAAAATATAAATGATGATATTGGTTCATTATATGCTATAAAAGATGGTATAATAAAATATTATACTATTTATAATGGCAAACCTTTAATAGAAAGAAATGATTATGTTAAAAAAGGTGATTTATTAGTAAGTTCAAATTTATTATATGGAATAAATAATGATCATAATAAAAAAGTTCAAGCAAGGGGATTAGTTATTGCTGAAACATATGAAAAATGTGAATTTAATATTTTAAAAAAAGAAATTAAATTTGAATATACAGGTAATATTAAAAATTGTAAAACAATTACTATTTTTAATAAAGAATTTTTTAAAAAAGAAATAAAATATAATAATTATGATAAATTTATTTATAGTAAAAAAATTTTAGGATTTATAAAGATAAAAAAAATAGTATATAAAGAAAAAAATGATATAATAAATATATATAATAAAAATGAAATTATAGAAAAAATAAAAAATTCAATTTATTATGATTTTTTAAAAAAAAGAGTTTCAGAAAAAGAAAAAATTGTTGAGATATTTAATGTTTCTATTATAGAAAATAATGATTCATTTTATATAAGTCTTATAGTAAAAAAAGAAGAAAATATTGCTTATTTTGTTAAGGAGTGATTTTTTTGGTTTTAAATATTAAAATAAATAAAACTGAAGATGCAATTTTATTATCTGGTATAAATGATGAATATTTAAAATTAATTGAAAAAAAATTTGATTGCCAAATAATAATAAGAGGAGAAAATGTCATCACTAATACTAATGATTTAAAAAAAATTGAAAAGTTAGAAATTATTTTTTCTAAATTATTAGATTTGATTAATAATGGAAATTATTTAAAAACAAAAGATGTTTTATATGTTTTAAATTATATAGATGATAAAAATATAATTGATTTAAATAATGATAAAGATAATGAAGTATTATTTAAAAGTTTTACAGGCAAATTGATTTATGCTAAAACTTATAATCAAAAAGAATTTATTTATTCATTAAAAGAAAAAGATATTATATTTGCTGTTGGTCCTGCTGGATGCGGGAAAACTTATTTAGCTGTTACTTATGCTTGCAAGTTATTAAAAGAAAATAAAATAAAAAAAATCATTTTGACAAGGCCAGCTGTGGAAGCTGGTGAATCATTAGGTTTTTTACCTGGAGATTTAAAAGAAAAAATAGATCCATATTTAAGGCCATTATATGACACATTATATGAAATGCTAGGGTTTGAAACAACACAAAATTATATTCAAAAAGGAATAATTGAAGTTGCTCCGCTTGCTTATATGAGAGGTAGAACATTAGAAAATGCGTGTATAATATTAGATGAAGCTCAAAATACATCGATAAGACAAATGAAGATGTTTTTAACTAGATTAGGTTTTCAATCAAAAATGATTATAACTGGTGATATAACACAGATTGATTTACCAAAAGGTGTTAAATCAGGTTTAATTCAAGTTTGTGAAATATTAAAAGGAATTAATGAAATTGATATTATCAAATTTAATAAAGTAGATGTTGTAAGAAACCCATTAGTTAAAAAAATATTAGAAAAATATGAGGAATATGAAAATGAAAATTAATTTTTATAATAAAACAAAAGTAAACACTAAAAATATTGAAAAATTAATTTTAGATATATTTAAAATTTATAATGAAAAAGATTATATTATGAATATAATATTTGTTTTAGATGCTGAAATTCATAATATTAATAAAGAATATCGTAATATTGATAAAATAACTGATGTAATTTCTTTTGCATTAAATGATATTACAACAGAAGATTATTTAATTGAAAAAGAAATTGGTGATATTTTTATTTGTTTAGATCAAGCAAAAAGGCAAGCAGAAGCTTATGGTCATTCATATGAAAGAGAAGTAGGTTTTTTATCAGTTCATGGTTTTTTACATTTACTTGGTTATGATCATATGAATATAGAAGATGAAAAAATCATGTTTAAAAAACAAGAAGAGATTTTAGAAAAAGCCAATTTAAGGAGGTAACAAATGGAAAATAAAGAAATAATTAACATGGCAATAAAAGCTAGAGAAAATGCATATGCACCTTATTCTAATTTTAAAGTTGGTGCAGCTATCTATTTAAAAAATGGGAAATATATATTAGGGAGCAATGTAGAAAATGTTTCTTATGGTTTATCAAGCTGTGCTGAAAGAAATACATTGTTTCAAGCATATAATTTAGGGTATAAAAAAGAAGATATATTAAAAATTGCAATTGTATCTGACACAGAAAATCCAGTTTCTCCTTGTGGCGCATGTAGACAAGTTATGTCTGAATTAATGAATTTAGATTGTTTAGTTATACTTGCTAATTTAAATGGATTAGAAAAACAATTTACTGTAAAAGATTTACTTCCATATGCTTTTGAGGAATTAAAATGAAATCAGGATTTGTAAGTATAATTGGTAAACCTAATGTTGGTAAATCTACTTTAATTAATACTTTAATTGGACAAAAAATAGCGATAATGAGCCCTAAACCACAAACAACTAGAAATACTATTCAAGGAATATACAATGATAAAGATTCACAAATAATTTTTATTGATACACCTGGAATTCATAATCCTAAAACAGAACTTGGAGTCTATATGACTAATATGGCTTATGAAAGTATAAGCGGTGTAGATATTATTATTTTTATGATTGATGATAAGGATAAATTAGATATTGATTTAAAAATAATTGAAAAATTGAAAAAAACTCATAAAAAAGTAATTTTAGTAATTAATAAATTAGATTTAATTAATAAAAATGGGATATTGGATGGCATTATTTTAAAATATATGTCACATTATAATTTTGATGCATGTATTCCAATAAGTGCAAAATATAATAAAAATATTGATTATTTAATTAAAGAAATAAAAGAAAGTTTGGATGAAGGACCAAAATATTTTCCAGATGGAATAATAACTGATCATCCTGAAAGATTTTTAATTTCTGAGATTATAAGAGAAAAAATATTATATTTAACAGAACAAGAAATACCTCATTCTGTATGTGTTGTTGTTGAAAATACAAAATTTGATGATAAAAATCCTGATTTATTGAATATTTCTGCTGAAATAATTGTTGAAAGAGATTCTCAAAAGAAAATTATAATTGGAAAAAATGGAGAAATGATTAAAAAAATTGGAATGAAAAGTAGAAAAGAATTAATTAATTTATTAGGTAACAAGATATATCTTGAACTATATGTTCGTGTAAAAAAAGATTGGAAAAATAGGAAAACAGATTTAAAAAATTTTGGTTATTATGAAAACTAATGAATAAATTTGTAGTTTTATCACATTATAATTTATGAGGTGATAAAATGGATTTATTTGAAAAATTTTTTAAGTCAGGCAAAATTGAAGATTATTTAGCCTATGTTAAGGAGATAAAAAGTGGAAATAATAAAACAAGAAGGGGTAATAATAAAAACTCTTGATTATCACGAGTCTTCGAAAATAATTTTTTTATTTACTAAAAATGGTAAAAAAAGTTTTTTACTTAATGGAGTAAAAAAAATTAACTCAGATAAAAGAGCATTATCCCAAATTTTTCAAAAAGTAAATATTTCATATTATAGTAATAAAAGTTTTCCAAAGCCTATTGATTCTGATATTGTTGATACATATTCTATAATAAAAGAAGATATATTAAAACTTGAAAAAATGGCACAGATATGTGATATAACATACTATTTTTCTGATGAATTTATAAGTAGTTCTGATGTTTATGATTTACTTATTTTATGTCTTGATAAATTAAAAAATAAAGATAAGGATATTTGTTTTTTGATATTTTCATTAAATGTTTTAAGTTATTTAGGAATGGACTTAAGATATGATGATGAAATAAATTTTTTAATTGAAGATTTTTTAAATTATAATTTTGATGTTGTTTTAAACAATGAATTAAAAAATAAAATCTTAAATTTTACAGTGAAATTTTATAAAAATTATTTTGAATATGATATAAAATCTCTGTTTATATAAGATTTTTCTTTTTTTTTGTATAAAAATGTTTTATATTTTATTTTATTATGATATAATAATTATTTGATTAGAGGTGCTAAAATGAGTAAAATAAATTTAGAAGAATTGGTTTCATACTTAAAAAATTTAGGTTTTGTTTATCAAGGTAGTGAAATATATGGTGGACTTGCTAATTCATGGGATTTTGGTCCACTTGGAGTTGAATTGAAAAATAATATAAAAAAAGCATGGTGGAAAAAGTTTATTCAAGAAAGTAAAGAAAACGTAGGATTAGATTCTGCAATTTTAATGAATAAAAAAGTATGGGAAGCAACTGGTCATGTTAGTAGTTTTAATGATCCATTAATGGATTGTAAAGAGTGTAAATCAAGATTTAGAGCTGATAAATTAATTGAAGATTTTACAAACGGTGAAATATCTGGAGATGGAATGTCAAATCAAGAGTTATTTGATTTTATTAAAGATAATCATATCGCATGTCCTGTTTGTGGGAAACATAATTTTAGTGATATTAGACAATTCAATATGATGTTTAAAACAAATCAAGGTGTTATTAATGATGAATCAAATGTTGTTTATATGAGACCTGAAACTGCACAAGGTATTTTTGTTAATTTTAAAAATATTCAAAGATCATTAAGAAAAAAAGTTCCTTTTGGTGTAGGACAAATTGGTAAAGCTTTTAGAAATGAAATTACACCTGGTAATTTTATTTTTAGAACAAGAGAATTTGAACAAATGGAATTTGAATTTTTTTGTAAACCTGGCACAGAATTAGAATGGTTTAACTATTATAGACAATTTTGCTTTGATTTTTTATTAAGTTTAGGAATAAAAAAAGAAGATTTAAGATTTAGAGATCATGAACAAAAAGAATTGGCTTTTTATTCAAATGCTACAACTGATATTGAATATAATTTTCCATGGGGTTTTGGAGAAGTTTGGGGTATTGCTTCTAGAACTGACTATGATTTAAAATCGCATGAAAATTATTCAAAAGAAAGTTTTATGTATTTAGATCCGACTGATAATTCAAAATATATTCCATATGTTGTTGAACCAAGTGTTGGAGTTGAAAGAATTATGTTAACAGTTTTATTTAATGCATATGAAAAAGAAGAAATAAATGGTGAAACAAGAGAGGTTTTACATTTACATCCGACACTTGCTCCATATAAAGTTGCTGTTTTACCTCTTATAAAAAAATTTCATAGTGATAAAGCTAATGAAATATTTAATGAACTTCAAAAGCATTTTATGTGTACATATGATGATACACAAAATATTGGGAAAAGATATCGTAGACAAGATGCAATAGGTACTCCATTTGTTGTTACTGTTGACGATAATTCATTAAATAACAATGAAGTTACAATTAGATTTAGAGATTCAATGGAACAAATTTCTATTAAAATTGATGATTTAGTTCAATTTATAAATGATAAACTACTTTTCTAGGTGGTGAAATAATGGATAGATGGGAGCTTATTAAAAAAATAAATGATGAAGCAGATATAGTATCACTTGTAAGTGAATATGTTAAACTTGAAAAATTCGGAAATAATTATCGTGGATTATGTCCGTTTCATGATGAAAAGACTCCTTCATTTTCAGTTAGTCCAGAAAAGAAAATTGCATATTGTTTTGGTTGTAAACAAGGAGGATCTGCTTTAAAATTTTATCAAGAAATTGAAAATATATCCCAAGATGAAGCTATAAAACGATTATGCATAAAATATGGAATAAAAGAATCGTTAGAACAAAAACAATTTAAAAATAAAAGTTATTATAAATTTGAAAATATAATGAATGAGACTACAAATTTTTATCAGTATAATTTAGAAAATTCTAAACAAGGATTAGATGCAATAAAATATTTAGATAATAGATTGATTGATAAAAAAATGAGAAATTTATTAAAGATAGGACTTGCTCCTAAAGAAAATATAATTTTAAATCTATTTAAAAATCAAAATATTGATGAATTAAGTTTATTGGATTTAGGATTAATCGTAAATGATAAAAATAAACAATATCGTGATTTATTTAAAAATAGAATTGTATTTCCTATTTTAGATGAAGATGGATTAATTGTTGGATTTAGTGGTAGAGTTTATTATGAATCAGATGAACCAAAATATTTAAATAGTCCTGAAAGCATTATATTTAAAAAAAGAGAAGTTTTATATAATTTATATTACGCAAAAGAAGAAATAAAAAAACAGAAATTTGTATATTTAGTAGAAGGTTTCATGGATGTTATTGCATTTTTAAAAGCAGGAATAAAAAATGTAGTTTGCACAATGGGAACTGTTTTTACAAAAGAACATTTAAAAATAATTCAAAAATATACTAATAATATTGTCATATCATATGATGGTGATTTAGCTGGTATAAATGCAACAAATAAATTAATTGATGATTTTAAAGATGAAAATATTATTTTTGAAATTTTAAGATTTCCTGATAATTTAGATCCAGATGAATATTTAAAAAAATATGGCGATATAAAATTTAGTGAATTTATAAATAACAAATTAGATATTTATGAATATCAATTTGATAGATTAAAAAGTAATCTCAATAAAAACAATGTTTTTGAATTGGATAATTTTAAAAAAGAAATATATAAATTAATAAAAGATAGTAAATCAACTATTGTTTTAGAAAAATATTTAAATAAATTAAGTAATTTTATAAATTTAGATTATGATATCTTAAAAAATGATTTAAATAGATTTTTAAAACAAGGATTAAATAATAATAAAAATAAAACTATAGAAAAAAAAGAAATAAAATCTAATAAATTTATTTCTAGATATTTAGAAGCTGAAAAATATGTTATTCAATATATGATGTATAATAAAGAATATGCATATGCAATTGATAATGAAATCAATGATGTAGTTGATGATAGAAATTTTAAAATTAAAATGAAAATAATTAATTTTCATGAAGAACATTTAAATTTTGATAAAAATGAATTTATAAATTATTTAGATAATGATTTAAAAGAATATTTTATTCAAGAATTAAATGAAATAAATTGTTTCAATCGCGAAGATGCATATAAGTATTATAAAGAATTGTTATTATATTCAGACAAACTAAGAATTGATGAAATAAATAAACAAATTAGTTTAATAAATGATCAAGATGAAATAATAAAACTTATTAATGAAAAAAATACACTTTTAAAAAAAATAAAAAGAAATTGAGGTATCATCATGGATTATAAAAATATATTAGAATTATTAAAAAAGCAAAATCAAGAATTAGGATGTGTTTTAAATGAAACAATATTAGAATATTTTGAAAAAGATTCTGATATGTATGAAACAGTTTTAAAAGAATTAGATGACCTAGGAATTGATGTTTGTACAAAATTAGAATATGAAGAAAAAAAAGAATTACTTGAAGATGATAAAGAAATAGAACCAGATTCAAGTTTATTAGAAAAAATAGAACCAATTACAGATTTAGTTGATATAGAAAATCTTTCAAACAGTATAAAAGTTGATGATCCTGTAAGAATGTACTTAAAAGAAATTGGAAATATTCCACTTTTAGATAGCGAAGAAGAAATGAGGCTTGCTATTTTAGTATATGATGGTAGAATTGCTCAAGAAAAATTAGATGATGCTTTAAATGGGAAAATCGAATTAACTTTAGAAGAAAAAACTGAATTAGAAGAATTAGTAAGTAAAAGTCAAGATGCAAAACAAGGACTTGTTAATGCAAATTTAAGACTTGTTGTTTCAATTGCTAAAAGATATGTTGGTAGAGGAATGCAATTTTTAGATTTAATTCAAGAAGGTAATATGGGATTAATGAAAGCAGTTGATAAATTTGATTATGAAAAAGGATTTAAATTTTCAACATATGCAACATGGTGGATAAGACAAGCAATTACAAGAGCAGTTGCAGACCAAGCAAGAACTATCAGAATACCTGTACATATGGTAGAAACAATTAATAAACTTGTTAGAGTTCAAAGACAATTAGTACAAAAATTAAGTAGAGAACCATCTATGGAAGAAGTTGCTCAAGCAATGGGAATAAGTGTTGAAAAAGTTCAAGCTATTCAAAAAATTGCTCAAGAACCAATTTCATTAGAATCACCTGTTGGTGAAGAAGAAGACTCTGCATTAGGAGATTTCATATCTGATCCAAATGTATTAAATCCATATGAATTTACTGCAAAAGAAATGTTAAAAAAAGAATTAAATGAAGTTTTATCGACATTAACTGATCGTGAAGAAAAAGTTTTAAGAATGCGTTTTGGTATGTTAGATGGAAAAACAAGAACATTAGAAGAAGTTGGAAAAGAATTTGGTGTTACTCGTGAAAGAATAAGACAAATAGAAGCAAAAGCTTTAAGAAAATTAAAACATCCATCTAGATGCAAAAAATTAAAAGATTTTCAAAATAAAAGATGAATAGATTAAAATTTATAAGCAATTTTATAAAGGGTGAATATTTATGTGATGTAGGTACTGATCATGGATATTTACCTTTATATTGTTTTAATCAAGGTAAGATAAAAAAAGCTCAGTTAATTGATAATAAACTTATGCCATTAGAACAAGCAAAAAAAAATCTTTTAAAATATAAAGAACATTGCATTTTTAGTTTATCTAATGGATTAAGTGATCTTTGTGAGGATGTTGATGTTATTAGTATATGTGGAATGGGTGCTGATTTAATTATAAAAATATTAGATCAAAAAAAAGAATCATTATATAATAAAAAAATAATATTGTGTGCTAATAAAAATTATTATAAATTACGAAAATATCTTTATTTAAATAATTTTTTAATTCAAGATGAAAAAGTAGTTTATGATAAATTTTATTATGAAATAATAATTTGTAAAAAGGTTCATATATTAGAAGAACAATACAAAATTGAAGAATTAATGTTTGGAAAATATTTAATTAATGATAAATCTAATTTAGATTATTTTTGTTATCAATATGACATTTTAAATAAAATTAAAGATAAAAATAAAAATGCATTAGAAAAAATATTTTATTTAGAAAAAATTATAAAGAATAATAAAAACTAATATGGATATAATAGAACTTAATATTTTAGAAAATAAAAATGATTTATAATTAATAAAATTTTCTGTTACAGTTTTTATTTGATTATGAATTGAAAATCCACCAAAAACGATTATAAATTGAATTAATATATATTTAATTTTTTTTTGATACTCTAATTTATTAATTATATTAATTCCATTTAATAACTCTAATGGAATTAAAAATATATTTGGAATATTTAAAGTTTTAAAAAAAGAAATAATTACTGTAAATAAAATCATAATTCCTAAAATATTAAATAATATGTCTATATTATTTTTAATTGAATTTGTTAAAGTTGTTTTTTTAGTTGTATTAAAATTGTTTATATTAAGCTTAAAAGTATTTTTTGGTTTATATATCAAACCAATTATAATATTAGTTATATATTGACTTAGTAAAAAAAAGATGCCTATATTTTTATTTAAAATATTTAAAGTAAATAATGGATTTGTGTTTGAAGTTATCTTTATTAAATAATCTGCTTCAGTTTTTGAAATAGTATTATTTTCTACTAATTCATAGATATATTTATGAATCAGAGGGCTTCCAATAAAAAAAGATAAAAAAAAGATAAATGAAGAATTATAATTAGAAAGATTAAAAAGTTTGTTAAAAATTTTAAAAAAAATTTTACCAATTAAATTATTAATATTTAAATTTAAAAGTAAATCAATGATTATAAAATAAATAAACAAATTAATAAATATTTTATCAAACCATAAATATACAATTTGTTTTATTTCGTATTTAATTATTATTGGATTAGTATATAAAAAAAAGAAAATTGAAACTAAAAGGAAAATTGAAATAATTTTTTTCAAAAAAACTCACCGAATAATTATATTAAATAGTTTTTTGAAAAATGATTTTTTATGACCGTATAGCTCAGCAGGATAGAGCAGTCGCCTCCTAAGCGACAGGTCGGATGTTCGAATCATCTTACGGTCGCCATTTAATTAAATTGTCCTATAAGACAATTTTTTTATTTTTTAATAAAAAAAATTGAAATTATTTTTTATAAGTAATATAATTTATTTTAAGATATTAACATAATATTAACTATATTTATTTTTAAAAGAAAGAGGGTTATATTTATGGAAAATATAATAGAAATCAAAAATTTATCTAAAAGTTTTGGTGATATAAAAGCAGTTAATAATTTGAGTTTTAATGTTAAAAAAGGAGAATTATTTGCATTTTTAGGGATTAATGGTGCTGGCAAATCAACAACTATTAATATTTTATGTGGTCAACTTTTAGCTGATTGTGGTGATGTTATTGTAGATGGATATAACCTTAAAAATAATAAAAATAGTATAAAAAATAAAATAGGCATTGTTTTTCAAAATTCTGTTTTAGATTCTGCACTTACTGTTTTTGATAATTTAAAAAGTAGAGCATCTTTGTATGGTATTACAGGAGAAAATTTTAACAATCGTTTAATAGAACTTTCTAATATGCTTGATTTTAAAGATCTATTAAAAAGACCAATATCTAAATTATCAGGAGGACAAAGAAGAAAAATTGATATAGCAAGGGCATTACTACATAAACCTAAAATATTAATTTTAGATGAGCCAACAACTGGACTTGATCCCCAAACACGTAAATTATTATGGAATGTAATTAATGAAATTCGTAAAAAAGATTTGATGACTGTATTTCTTACAACTCATTATATGGAAGAAGCAAGTGAAGCAGATTATATAATTATTATTGATAATGGAAAAATTAAAGCAGAAGGTTCGCCACTTAAATTAAAAAATACTTATACTTGTGATTATATAACTTTATATGAAACTGATGAGTGTGATATTAAAAACTTAGGATTAAAATATGAATGTTTAAATAATGCATTAAAAATCCATGTACCTAATACAAAAATAGCAACTGATTTAATTATAAAATATCCATATATTTTTAAAGATTATGAAATAACAAAAGGTAAAATGGATGATGTATTCCTTGCAGTTACTGGAAAAAATCTTGGAGGTAATAAAGAATGAAAACAATAAAAGAGCTTGTTAAGAGAAATATTAAATTGTTTTTTAAAGATAAGGCGATGTTTTTTACATCATTAATTACTCCAATAATATTATTAGTGTTATATAGTACATTTTTAGGTGATATTTATCGTGAAAATTTTATTTCTTCTTTACCTAAAGATATTATTTTACCAGAAAAATTAATTAATAGTCTTGTTGGAGGACAAATTATTTCTTCAATTTTAGCTGTTTCATGTGTTACTGTATCTTTTTGTTCTAATATGTTAATGGTTCAAGATAAAGTAACAGGTGTGATAAAAGATTTTAATGTTTCACCTATTAAACCATCTATTTTAGCTATATCATATTATTTTGCTAATCTTATAACATCACTTTTAATTTGTTATTCTGCATTTATATTTGGTTTAATTTATCTTATATTTGCAGGATGGTATTTGTCTATTTTAGATATATTATTGATTATTTTAGATATTACTCTTTTAGTATTATTTGGCAATGCTTTTTCATCTATAATTAATTTCTTTTTAAAATCACAAGGTCAAATTTCAGCTGTTGGAACAATAATCAGTTCTGGTTATGGGTTTATATGTGGTGCATACATGCCAATTTCTTCGTTTAAAGTAGGATTGCAGAAAGTAATATCTTGTTTACCTGGAACATATGGAACTGTTCTTATTCGTAATCACACAATAAATTCTGCTTTATTAGAAATTAAAAATTTAGGTGTACCGTTATTTATATTAGAAGAAATTAAAAATTCTATTGATTGTAATATTTATTTTTTTGGTAATTATGTATCAATTTTTAAAATGTATTTAATTTTTATTATAACAATAATTATTCTTTTACTTATTTATATTTTTTTAAACAAACTTTCTTTAAAAAAAATATAAAATATGTTTAAATTATCAATTAATGTATAAAAATTTTATTGTGAAAAATTATTTAAATGTTATAATGAATTTGGAGTGGTTATATGAAAGAAATTCTAAACAAAAATTTTCCAAATGAAAGAGATTTATATGGTGTAAATGATATTAAATTAGTAAATTGTAGTTTTGATGGCAAAATTGATGGTGAATCAGCGTTAAAAGAAGCATCTAATATTATTTTAGATTCTTGTTTTTTAAACTTGAGATATCCACTTTGGCATGATAATAATTTAGAAATTTATAATTGTAAATTAACTGATAAATGTAGAGCGGCTATTTGGTATAGTAATAAAATAACAATTAAAAAATCAATTTTTGATGGAATAAAAGCACTAAGAGAATGTAATGATATAGATATTTATAATACAAAAATTAATTCCTTAGAATTTGGATGGAAATCAAAAAATATAACAATAAAAGATTCAAATATTATAAGTGAATATTTATTTTTAATGGCTGAAAATATTAATATTGATAATTTAAATTTTAAAGGTAAATATTCGTTTCAATATGTAAAAAATTTAAATATTGAAAATTCTAATTTTGATACTAAAGATGCTTTTTGGCATGCATCAAATGTTACAGTTAAAAATTCGTATATAAAAGGGGAATATTTAGGATGGTATTCAAAAAATTTGACATTTATTGATTGTGTAATAGAAGGAACACAACCATTATGTTATTGTGAAAATTTAAAATTAATTAATTGTAAAATGATTGATACTGATTTAGCATTTGAATATTCTAATGTTAATGCGGTTATTACTGGATCTATTTTATCTATTAAAAATCCTAAAGATGGAATAATAAATTGTGATAGAATAGGTGAATTAATCTTTACAGAAGATTCTAAATATTTATCTAAATGTATTATTAATCAAAAAATAAAAAATGTTATATAATTAGTAAACAAAAATAAAAAAAAGTATTTACAAATTAAATCTTTTATTATATAATAATCATGCTGTGGTTCCGTAGCTCAGCTGGATAGAGCAACGGCCTTCTAAGCCGTGGGTCGAAGGTTCGAATCCTTTCGGAATCGCCATTTTAAAAATAAGCAGGGATGACCTGCTTTTTTGTTATATATTATTTGATAATATATATAAGTAATGGTATAATATAAAAGCTAGGAGGATTTTATGAAAAAATTTTTAATATTATTTTTATTACTTTTTTCTTTAGTAGGTTGTACTAAAAATAAGTACGAAGTAAAATTTATGAATGAAAACGAAGAATATAAAATAATTAGTGTAACACAGAATAAAACAGTTACAAAACCAGCAAATCCAATTAAAACTGATTATACATTTTGTTATTGGTCAATTATTGAAGATGGTATAAAAAAAGAATTTGATTTTACAAATAAAATAAATTCAAATATAGTTTTATATGCTAATTTTATTTATAATCCAAATAATCTTGAAGTATATAAAGTAGAATTTGTTAGTAATAATGAAAATTTAATTGAAAATCAATATGTTTTACATAATACAAGATTGAATAAACCAGAAGATCCAAATAAAAAAGGATATTTATTTGGTGGATGGTATGAAGATTCAAATTTTACAAAAGAAGCAAATTTAAGTGAAAGAATTAAAACAAATAAAATTTTTTATGCTAAATGGTTAACTGAGGAAGATATTGATATGGATGCTTATAAAAAAGAAATAATTACAAAAATTAATCAATATACAGCAAATAATAATTATGCATATCATATGCTAGATAGAGTAAAAACTTTAATTAATGAAGCTGAAAACACATTAAGTGGATTAAATAAATTTGATGAAATCTCTGATTTATATAATAAAACAATTGTTGAATTAGATGAAATGAATATCTCAAATTATCCTTCATATGGTATTCAAGGAGATATCATTCAACCTGTATTCTTCTTGAATTATTCAGTTTCACAATTTGAATCTCATTTTAAAAAATTATTAAATGCATGCATTGATAAAGTAATTGTTCAATGGACTTATGATACAACAGGAGATGGAACAATTTATTATAATTCAAGTGTTTTTGATGCAAAAACGAAATATAGTAGTATGCTTGAAAACTTATTAAAAGCAGCTGAAAATACTGGTATAAAAGTATTTGTAGGATTAAATTCAGATGATAGTTGGTGGGATACAAAAAATGCTGCAAGTTCAACATATCAACAAGAACAAGCTTTAATAGGAACAAAACAAGCTAAAGAATTATATGATTTATATAAAGAAAAATATCCTAATGCATTTTATGGATGGTATTTTGCTTATGAATTTTATTGTGTAAATCCATTATATGCAATTGGTTTTGGAACAAGTTTTGATCAATTAAATTTAAATTGGTGTAATATGTTAAATACATATTTGGATGCTTTAACATTAATTGATGATTCTATGCCATTAATGCTTTCTCCGTATTATAGTGATTATTATGGTGGAAGTAAAACTCAAACATATAATCAATGGAAATATTTTTTCGAAAATACAAGATTTAGAAAAAATGATATAATTGCTCCTCAAGATTCATTTGGATTATTTGGTAAAACAATTGATGATGATACAAAAAAACAAAAAGTAGAAGATTATATAGAAGCATTTTATGAAGCATCAAAAGCAAATACTAATGTTGAATTTTGGCTTAATATTGAATTATTTGGAAGAGATAGTAATAGTAATTTATTTACATGTGATATGGATAGAGTTAAATATCAAATTGAATATGCAAAAAATTATACATCAAATTTAATATGTTTTTCATATACACATTATTTTATCGGAAAAACAAATAATAATTTATATATAGATTATTTAAAAACTTTAACTGAATAGCATTTTGCTATTCTTTTTTTATTTTATTTTTTAAATTATTAATTTCTAAATTAAGTTTATCAATTTGAAATTTTAAATTGTTATAATTAATGTTATAAAGTGAATCTACTTTGGCATTATAAGTTAGAATAACTTGACCAACGAGTTCTAAAAAATTTCCAATAATATTTTGTTCATTCATATCTAATCCTTCAGATATAATTAAACCTAAAATGGATCCAATTAAAGATATTTCAAAAGCAGATAAATTATTTAAAATACTTGCTAAATTTTTAAATTCTTTATATGAAAAGTTGTTATTATCCATAAAATCACTTAGTAATTATATGAAAAATAATTTAGAAATATTAGTTAATATTTTGTTTATTTTCTTGACTATAAGCTATATAATTGATAAAATATAAATAAGTGGTGTAAGGAGATTGAAAAAAATATGAAATATAATTCTAACAAGAGAAAAAAATATGTTGAAAAATATTTAAGTGGTAAAAAAAGCAAACTAAGATTTGTGAGTTCTATATTATTTTTAATTGGTGCATGTTTAGTTGCATATAGTATTTTAGGTGATTTAGATACTAAAATTCAAAAAATTGTTTTAATTGTGGGTCTTATTATTTCTGTTGTATTTTTATTTGTTGCAGTGCTTTCATTTATGCATAAAACAAACCCTATTAAAGAAAAACAATATGAATTATTAGTAAAAGAAGATAGATTTTTAGCTTATGAAAAAATTGTTGAAACATTAAATATTTCATTAAAGGAATTAAGTGATATTCAACCAATATTAATTTTTTCACCAGCATGGAATTTTGCTATTCCAAATAAAACTGTTTATTCAAAAAAATATAAAAAAGATCATTATTTATTAGAACAATTTCAATCATTAACATTTGGTAAAAAAACAGTTCATTTATATACAAATGTTATAAATCATGCAACTGGTTCATTCTATGAAAATAAAGTTGTTGAATTTAGTTATGATAGTATTGTTAGTGTTGAAACAAGATTTTCTGTTGAAAAATTAATTAAAAATTATCGTGAAGTATTATTTTTAGAAATAACATTAAATTCATCAAAAGTTATAAATGTTATTTTAAGAGAAAGAATTATAGATTCTCCATTACTTGAAAATGATAAATTGTCTGATTCTGAACAAGAAATAATTAAAAATATTAAAAAAGCAATACGTACTAGTAGAAAGTAGTATTGCTTTTTATTTTCTTATTGAATTATAAATTAATTTAGCTTTTTTTTCGATTTTACATATTTCCTCGTCTAAATTTTTGTTATATGAAACATTTTTTTTAATTAAATTAAGATATTTTTGTCCATTATTATTAAATGCAATTACTTTATTATAATTATTTATATTAAAGTTGATATCATCTTTTTTGATATTTAATAATATTGATATAAGAACTCTTTTTATGTATGTTGTAGTATATCTTTTAGATTTTAATTTTATTATTAAATCATCATAATTTTTTGCATTATTAATTTCTTTTTTTATTTTATTTTCAAATCCTTCTTTAATTAAATGAATATTTTTTAATTCATCATTACTTAAAATATTAATTGTATGCTTTAATAAATTAAAAAACATTTCATTATTTAAAAAATTATTTTTTATATAATATTCATTAATAAGTTTAGGAACATAATCAGAAATTTCATTTAAATTTCTAATTGCTGTAGCACTAGTAATAAAATTATTGTTAGGTGTTTTTTCATTGTATTTTGAATTTATTCTTTTTATTGGATATGGAATTATTTTATTGTTTATTTTTTTAATTGCTTTTAAATATTGAATATTTAATAAATCATTTGATTCTAATTTTGGCAATGAAAAATTATATGAATTAGCAAAACTATTTCCAAATTTTAAATTCTTTTTAAATGAGTCTTTAAAATTTGAATCGTCTTCTAGTTTTAATATATTATTTAATAGATCTAAATTACATGATTCAGAACCAAAACATAAATGTGTTATTTTAAAATTATTTAATATTTCAACTGCTTTATAAGCAAATATATCTGCGCTATTAAGGCTGAATGCTAAAGGTAATTCTAAGATAAGATCACATCCATAATTTGTAGCAATTAAAGCTTTATCTTCTTTACTCATACATGAAATATCGCCACGCATTTGAAAATAGCCTGAAATTATTACAATTATTAAATCAGGATTTAAAGTTTCTTTTATTTTATTAATTTGATATAAATGGCCGTTATGAAACGGGTTATATTCAGCAACAATACCACAAACAATCATATAATCACCAAAAATATTATATCATATAATTTAAAAATATTTAATATTTATTGACTTTATAAACAAAAATTAGTATAATAAATAAAGTCCGAGGTGAAGAAATGGAATTTTTAATTCAAGATATTATTGATTCTAATCAAAATTTTAAATTTGATTTTGAACTTGACTTAAAAACATTAGTTAAAAATACAAATAAAGATGTATTAGATTTAAGTTTAGTACATGTATATGGTAATGCATATGTTGTTGATAATAGTGAGTTTGTATTTGATATTAATGTTTCATGTAATTTAGTTATGCAATGTAGTGTAACATTAGAAGATGTTCCATATTTATTAGAATATAAAGGCACAGAAACATTTGGATATAAAAAAATTGATGAAGATACTAATTTGATTACTGGAGATAGAATTGATTTAACTGAAATAATTGAAGATTATGTAATATTAAATATTCCAATTAGAGTTGTTAAAAAAGGGTATGAAAATAAGGATAATAGTCAAATTGTAGATGTTTATGATGATTCGCCTTTTGCTTCACTTAAAGATTTAATTAAATAGGAGGTGTAAAAAATGGCAGTACCTTTTAGACGCACATCTAAGTCTAAAAAAAGAATGAGAAGATCTCATCAAGCATTATCTGTTCCAGGAATGGTAACATGTCCTAATTGTGGTGAAATGATTTTAGCACATCGCGTATGTCCTAATTGTGGTCATTACAAAGGAAAAGAAGTAGTAAGTAAAAAAGAGGAAAAAGAAAATTAATAGAAATAGATGCTCGGGCATCTATTTTCTATTTTATTTTAAAAAATATATGATATAATTAACATAAGGAGTTGAAATTATGAAATTTATAGTTAAAGAAAATTACGAAGAAGTATGTAAAGAAGCATTTAAAATTATGAAAGAAGTAGTTGATAAAGGAAATTCAACATTAGGATTAGCAACAGGTTCTACACCTATTGGACTTTACAATTTATTAGTAGAAGATCATAAAACTAATCACACATCATATAAAAATATTAAAACATTTAATTTAGATGAATATGTTGGTATTGCAAAATCACATTATGAATCTTATGATAGCTTTATGAAAAGAAATTTATTCAGCCATATTGATATAAATATGGATAATGTTAATTTACCTAGAGGTTATGCAGAAGACTTAGAACAAGAATGTAAAAGATATAATGAATTATTAGAAAATAATACTGTAGACATTCAACTTTTAGGAATTGGGGCAAATGGACATATTGGTTTTAATGAACCAGGTACACCATTTGATTCTGTTACTTATATAACTAATTTAACAGAAAAAACAATTAAAGATAATTCAAGATTTTTTGATTCAATTTCAGAAGTACCTACAAAAGCTATTACAATGGGTATTAAAAACATTTTACAAGCTAAAAAGATTTTATTATTAGCTACAGGTAAAAACAAAGCAGAAGCTATTAAAAGATTACATGATAATGTAATTACTGAAGATTTACCTGCATCTGCTTTACATATGCATAAAGATGTTATAGTAATTGTAGATAAAGATGCTTATAGTTTAGTATAATGGAACATAAAACTGTTTTATTAGAAGAAGCAATTGAATTATTGGATGTAAGAGAAAATAAGATATATGTTGATGCTACATTAGGTGGTGGTGGACATAGTAGTCTTATTTTAGAAAAATTAAATAATACAGGTTTTTTATATTGTTTTGATCAAGATCAATATGCAATAGATTATGCTAAAAAAAGATTATGTAATTATTCAAATTTTACAATAATTCATAGTAATTTTTCAAATCTAAAAGAAAAATTAAATGAATTAGGTATAAATAAAATTGATGGGATTATATATGATTTAGGTGTATCAAGTTTCCAATTTGATGATGAAACAAGAGGTTTTAGTTACAGATTTGATAGTATATTAGATATGAGAATGGATAAAGATAATCCCTTAACAGCAAAATTTGTTGTTAATAATTATTCACAAGAAGATTTAATCTATATTTTTAATAAATATGGTGAAGAAAAGTTTTCTTATAATATTGCTAAAAATATTATAGAATATAGGAAACAAAAAGAAATTAATACAACATTTGAATTAGTTGATATTATAAAAAAAAGTATTCCTACTAAATTTTTAAAAGGCAAGGGTCATCCGGCAAAACAAGTTTTTCAAGCGTTAAGAATTGAAGTTAATAAAGAATTAAATGTGATTGAAAAATCACTTAATGATGCTTTTGAAATATTAAATAAGGATGGGAAAATTGTTGTAATTAGTTTTCATTCTCTTGAAGATAGAATTGTTAAAAATTTATTTAAAGAAAAAGTTACTGATTATACAGATAAAAAAATACCATTAAAAAATATTCATTTTGACTATGAATTATTAACTAAAAAACCAATTGTTCCTAATGATATTGAATTAGAAAGCAATAATAGAAGTCATTCAGCAAAAATGAGAGCTATTAAAAAATTAGTTTAACTATTTTTAATAGCTTTTTTTTATTAAAAAATCATTATTTACATATAATTATATGGTGATAAATATGAATTTTCAAATTGGAAAAAGAATAATTATATTTTTTTTGTTTATTATTTTCGCATTTTTATTAATTGTTGGCAAAATTGGATATATTCAAATTTTTAAAGGAAAATTAATCACAAAAAAAGCAAATGATTTATGGCAAAGAAATATTCCGGTAGAAAGTAAAAGAGGCAATATCTATGATAGAAATGGAAAATTACTAGTTGGAAATACACTTTCTCCTTCTTTAGCTGTTATTCCTAAACAAGTAAAAAATAAAGATGAATTAGCTACTTTTTTATCTACTTTATTATTAGTAGATAAAGAAAGTATTTTAAAGCACTTAAATAAAAATGTCAGTGTAGAATTAATTAAACCAGAAGGAAGAAAAATATCTTTAGAAGTTGCAGAAAAAGTAATTAAAGCAAATTATAGTGGTTTATATGTGGTAAGTGATTCTAAAAGATATTATCCATATAATAGTTTACTTGCGCAAGTATTAGGATTTACTGGTGTTGATAATCAAGGAATAGCAGGAGTTGAGTATATTTATGATAACTATTTAAGTGGTAATGATGGATCATTAAAAATATATACAGATGCAAAAGGTAATTTAATGAATGATATGTATGGATTATATGAGGATTCATATAAAGGATTTGATATTTATCTTACAATTGATTTAGAAATTCAAATGATTGTTGAACGCGTAATTAATGAAGCAATTAATAGATATAATCCTGATCAAATGTTAGTATTAGTAACTAATATAAAAACTGGTGAAATTTTATCAATGGCATCATATCCGACATTTGAACCTGCAAACTATCAATTATATGATCAAGAAATTTATAATAGAAATTTACCTATATGGATGAGTTATGAGCCAGGATCTGTTTTTAAAATAATTACATATAGTGCTGCATTAGAAGAAAATTTATTTAATCTTGATGATAATTTCTATTGTAATGGATATAGAATGGTTGGTAAAAGAAAAATTAGAGATTGGAAAAGTGGTGGGCATGGAAGTCAAAGCTTTTTGGAAGTAATTGAAAATTCATGTAATCCAGGTTTTATGGAATTAGGAGAAAGATTAGGAAAAGAAAGATTATTTTCTTATATTAATAATTATGGATTTGGTAAAAAAACAGGAATAGATTTACTTGGAGAAAGTAAAGGGATAATTTTTAATACATCTAATGTTGGTCCTTTAGAACTTGCAACATCAAGTTTTGGTCAAGGTAATTCAGTTACACCAATTCAACTAGTTATGGCAAGTGGTGCAGCAGTTAATGGAGGATATTTGTTAAAACCTTATATCCTAAGTAAAATTGTAAATCCTTATTTAAATGATGTTATTTTTGAAAATAAAAAAGAAATTAAAAGGCAAGTAATTAGTTATGAAACATCAAAAAAAGTAGCATATGCATTAGAAAATGTAGTTGCAAAGGGCACAGGAAGAAGTGCGTATGTAGAAGGATATAGAGTAGGTGGTAAAACAGG
>CAYZIB010000016.1:0-22551 GCA_964478425.1 uncultured Anaeroplasmatales bacterium
TTTTATCCACTACTTATCCCCCTAAAAAAATACATATTCATTAGAGGATTTTACAAAAAAAATCTTATAATAAACAAAAAAAAGACAAATTCTTTTTCAAATTTGTCTTTTATTAATCTATCTTATATTAAAGTATATTGATTATATATAATTATACCAATAATAAATATCATTAAAAATATTAAAACAGTTAAGCTCACCTTTAATACCGAAATAGGATATTTACCATTTATTTTCCCTGTTTCGCCATTAATTAAAACAGTATAATTTTTATTATGATATTTATAACTTATAAACCAAATAGGAATTAACATATATTTAAAAGTTGAATCACTAAAATAAGGATCCACATCAAGATAATCAACAACATCATAATGATATTTACATAAAATATCTGTTCTTATATTTTTTTCCATTATTTGTTTAGCTTTTTCATAACCACTAAGCATATCAATCGAATAATATTCTGCTTTAAAATTATGCAAATAATCAGATTTATATTCAACTCCATTATTAGTATCAAACGGTTTAATTCCATCAATCATACTTTGTTCGATTTTACTACTAGCATTAACTAAAACATCATCAAAATCCAACTGATTAACTCCCTTAATTGTAAAATATCTAATTTCTGTTACTGTTCTTCTGTTTTTCCCACTTCCTACTGTTCTAGTATAATACTTTCCTAATCTTCCTCTATAATTAGATATAGTTCTACTATCGTAAGTATATATAGGCTCATATACACCCTTTATTTCTTCTAACAAAAAATCTTTTTTCATATCACTTGGTGCATAATACTTATTTTTTATCCAATGCTTATATATTTTATTTACTCCTTCTTTACTTATTTTAAAAGGAATAATAGAAGTAGGTTTTAACCCCTTTATTTCATTTTCTAACATTACATGGCTTGACCCACAAAAAGGACAAATCGTAGATGTTTCAAATGCAGTAAAAACTGATTTTGCTCCACAATTTTGGCAATTAAAAATCCTTTCAGATTTTAAATAATTAGTTTCATTAGCACTATAATCTTTAACTAATCTTTCATTGTTTATAATCTTAGATTCAATTTTTATATATGAATCACAATGACTACAATACAATCCATTTTTTTCAGGACTATATTCTAAATTTGCTCCGCAATTAGGGCATTTTGAATTATCTGTTGTTTGTAATTCTTCAATGTTCTCCATATTTTACTCCCAAACTATTAATTAATTTTTTCTCCACATTCAGCACAAAATTTTTGATTTTGATTTACTTTTGCTCCACATTTAGAACATAATTTATCTTCATTAAATTTTTCTCCACATTCTAAGCAAAATTTAGCATTTACATTTACTTTTGCTCCGCATTTAGAACATGTCTTTAAATTGTTATCAACATTGTTATTAGAGCTATTATTGTTATTATTAAATACACTCTTCATACTTTCAGCAAACATGTTTCCCATACCAATTCCAGCACCAACACCAATACCAGCACCAGCAACACCTGATTCATTTTTTGCAGCATCTCTAATAGCATTTGCTGTTTGAAATTGCATAAATGTTTGCATTTCATCTTTCATAACACCCATTTGTGTTCTTGTATCTAACATTTTTTCTACTTCTTCTGGTAAAGAAATATTTTCAATTAAAACTTGACTTGCTTCAATACCATAAGCATTAAATTCTATTTGCACTTGTTTTGTTAAAAATTCACTAAATTCTTTATAATTTGCAGCTAAATCTAAAGCACTTATTTTTGATTCAGCAACTGCATCTGAAAAAGAGGTTACAATAAGTGATTTAAATTGATCTAATAAACTAGAAGTTTCAAAACTTGAATTTGTTCCTAAAATTTGTGTACAAAATTGTTTAGCATCATTAACTCTATAATTAAATTTACCAAAAGCTCTTAATCTTACTACACCAAATTCATTATCACGCATCATTACAGGATTTGATGTACCCCATTTTTGATTAAAAAACATTTTTGTATTAACAAAATACACTTCTGCTTTAAATGGAGAATTAAACCCGTAAGGCCAACTCATTAATGCTGTTAAAACTGGCATATTACCTGTTTCTAATTTATGACGACCTGGAGTATAAACATCACACACTTTTCCTTCACATACTAATACTGCACATTGTGATTCTCTAACTATTAATTGACATCCATTCATAATTTCAGATCTATCATCCATTGGATAACGATATGCAATAACATTTGTTGAATCATCTTTCCATTCTATAACTTTTAATAATTGTCTTTTAATTTTATTAAATAATCCCATAATCATTTTCCTTTCTTATAATAAAATTATATCATATATTATTTTTATATAAAATACTTTTTAATACATAAATTGCACTATATATTCCCCACATCAAGTTATATCCTCCACAAATTCCATCCATATTAACCATTTCTCCTATAAAATATAAACCTTTATTTTTAGGAGAAACAAGATAATTTAATCCTCCTCTTGTAACTTGTGCTTCATCATAAGATAGTAATGATAAAATCTCAAATTCAATGTTTTTTACATCTTTAATTTGTTTATTTTTTATATATGTAATTAATTTTTCATGAAATATTCCATCATAACTTTTTATAAAACTTATATCGTCAAATTTATAAAGTGGATCTATAATAAGTTTTGCTTTTTTATAATTATCAGGTAAATAAAAACTTAAATTCATGACACATATACCACTTATTCCATTTTTTTTAAATTGAACTTCGCCGATTTCTTCTTTTATAATTTTATTATCAACAACAAGTTTAACATTTGCTTTTAATCTTAATCCTTCAAGGATATCAGATTTCGCTTTAAACCCAACTAACGAAGGTCTTAAAGTAGAAATATCTTCTCCTAAATCTTTTAAAATGTTAAAAATAGATCCATCGCTGCCTAGATTTTTATATGATTTTCCTCCACATGCAAAAATAATTTTATCTAATAAAAATGTGTCATTTAAAATATATTTATTATCATTAATTTTTAAAATTGAAGTAATTTCAGTATTCAAATTAATTTTAACATTATACTCATTTAATTTATTAATTATAACTTTTAAAACTGTATTACTTGAATAAGAATAAGGGTATACCAAACAATTATCATTTATAGTTAATAAATCAAATTCATCAAATAAAAATTTTTTTATATCAATAATATTATTTTTTATAACTAAATCATATAATTCTTGATTATTATAAAATCTACTATCAATATTCATATTAGCAATATTACATCTTCCACCACCTGTGGCAAGCAATTTTTTTCCTAATTTATTATTTTTTTCAAAAATTATAACATCATTATTTGAATATTTTTTTAATAATACCGCTAATATTAATCCGCTAAATCCTCCACCCACAATTCCAATTTTCATATCATCACATCCAATTTTATTATATTATAAATTAAATTTAATTAAAAATAAATATTATATTTGAAATCAAAAATAAAAGAATTATAATTATAAAGGTGATTTTTATGACAATTGTATTAATTTTATCTTTAATTGGAATTATTTTAATGTTTTATTTTATTTGTTTTAAACCTCAATTAAGAATTAAAAATTTTAATTTAAATACTTTTTATTTACCAGTTTTGTTTATTAGTATCATTTTATTAATTTTTCCTTTTTTTGATAAAACTGAATATTTTAAAACACTAAGTGCAAATTCCAATTTAAATCCAATAAGGATTTTAATACTTTTTATTTCTATTTCTTTTATTTCTTTAGTACTTGATAGTAGTGGTTTTTTTGACTATATCGCACAAAAATTTATTAATAAATATAAAAAAAATCAATTTATGTTGTTCACAATCTTATATATATTAATTTCAATATTAACAATTTTTACATCAAATGATATTGTAATATTAACTTTTTCTCCGTTTATTCTGAGTTTTTCAAAAAAAGGAAAAATTAATCCTATACCATATTTGGTAATGGAGTTTGTTGCAGCTAACACATATTCAATGCTATTAATAATTGGTAATCCTACTAATATATATTTATCTAGTATTTTTAATTTATCTTTTTTTGAATATTTGAAATTTATGATTTTACCAACAATTATTGTTGGAGTTACTAGCTATATAATTTTAATATTATTATTTAAAAATCAATTAAAAAATAAAATAAATAATTTTTGTTTTAGTGATGATTTAATTAAAGACAAATTTGTTCTATTTATTTCTTTAATTCATTTAGCTTTAGCAACTATTATTCTAAGTATATCTAATTATCTTAATTTAGAAATGTATATAATTGCTTTTATCTTTGCTTTAAGTTTATTTACTATTACTTTTATATATTCAATAATAAAAAAAGATATTTCTATTATAAAAATACCTATAACAAAAATACCTTTCAATTTGATTTTCTTTATTTTATCTATGTTCACTATAATAAGTGCTTTAGATTCATATGATTTTTTTTCTAACATTACTAAATTATTAAATAATAATCCTATTTTATATTTAATAACTTCAACAATATCTGCTAATATATTAAATAATATTCCTATGACTTTAGCATACAGTAAAATATTACCAAACATTAATAATCAAAAAATTATTTATGCTACTATAATTGGCTCTAATATTGGTGCAATACTAACTCCAGTAGGTGCACTTGCAGGAATAATGTTTACAAATATTTTAAAAAACAATAATATTGAATATTCATTTAAAGATTTTTTTAAAAATGGATTTAAAATTGTTTTAATATTATTAATTGTATTATCAATATTTTTTATTTTAATTTAATTCGATGATTTTTTTTAAATCATCTTTTTTTATATCTAACATATTTATTCTTTCTAAAAATGTTTTACCATTTGGACAACCAATATTATAATAATCACTTATTTTTTTTCTTAATAATTTAGAATTATTATTACCAATTAATCCTAAATTATATAAATCAATACTATTTATTAAATTTTTTTTGTTAGTATTTATACTTATAACACTATTTAGTGCTTCAATAATATCTTTTTTACTTGCATGTTCTATCCCAACTTTTTTATTGTTTTTAGAAATAGCAAGTTCTTTTTTTAAAAATGCATTTTTTGAATTAGGAATTAAACTCATAATCGTTTTTCTAATTTTTTCTCCTGGAAAATCTGGATCTAAAAATAAAATTAAATCATGTCTTAATGCTACTTCTTTAAAAAATGCTAAATGTTCATTAACACTACTACCATCAGTAATTAATACATATGCATCAGGATAAATCGATAAAATTCTTTTTTTATCATTTTTTCCTTCAACTATAATAACTTCATTAATCATGAATTAAAATATCCTCATAAATATCAAAATATCCATAAGTACTATTTTGTAATTTTATTTCTTCAATCATTAAATCTCTAACTAATACCCCTGTTTTAGTTATTTCATCTTGTTTCATAAAAGGATTATATGTATCTGTAAATATATAATCATTAGTTACAAAAACATAGTATTTATCATTTTCTAATAACTCGTTATTAATATATATATTATTATCAATCACACTAACATTTGAAGAAAAATATCCATAATCATAATTACTATAAATAAAATTCTTTAAATCTCTTCCTTTTATTTTACAATACATAACTGTATTATCATGTGGTAATATTTGAAAAACCTTTTCAAGTGTAATACTATCTCCTTTATCTGTTCCAGAGTTAAATGCATTAGCTTTTATTCCACCTTTATTTTGAAAACCTATATCTGCGCCATAAGCATTCATAATAACATCAGCTGTCCACATAGCTACTTTTGGTCTTGTTAAATTATATTTAATTGAAGCTAAAGGAGCTTTAATAACATCCCCTAATTGTTCTAAATACTTTGCTACTACTTCTTCTGTATTTTGATCTTTTTTAGTTAAATCAATATCATTATTAATATGATTAATTTCATAATCAATCACTTCATTTTTAGAATTTAATGTCAAACTAATTTTTCCTATATATTGTCCATAACTTCCTGCTTGAATATATGGTAAATCAATCATTCCATTACCTCTATATATGCTACCACTAGTTTTTTGATGATAATGTGCATTAAAAATAGCATCTACCATACTTTCTTTTGGTAATTCTGATAATGCTATATTAGTAGAATCTCCATTATCATGAGTTAAAGCAATAACAACATCACAATCTTTATTTTGTCTTAAATCATATGAGATTTCTTTTATAACATCTTGTGGTTTTAAAAATTCGTAATTTGTTACATTTTCTTCTAATATTTCACTTTCCATGCCATATCCAATAGTTCCAATGATTCCAATTTTAACATCGTCTTTTGTTACTATTACATAATCTTTTGTGTTAGGTAATTTTTTATTTGTTCCTTTAAAAACAATATTTGCAGCAAGAAGTGGATAATTAGCTTCTCCATTTTCTAAATTACCATCATGATATTTTAAAATTTCATCTATTGTCCAATCAAATTCATGATTTCCTATTACCATAGCATCAAAATTCATTGTATTCATAATTTCAACTGTAGCAAGTCCATTATAATAATTAGATATGAACCCTCCTTGATACATATCACCAGCAGCAAGTAATAATGTGTTAGGATTTTCTTCTCTTTTTTTATTTATATAATTAGAAATATAAGATAATCCTAAATAGTCTCCTTCTTTTTCGATTGCTCCATGTAAATCATTTAAACTATAAATATCAATCACTTTATTATCTTTATTACTAGGACTTACATATTCTACGCACCCTGAAAATAATAATAAAATTAATAAAACTAATAATAATTTAATTTGCTTCATTTTCCTTATACTCCTTAACTAAATTGTTTATATCTTCTAAAAACATTGGTAAATCTAATAAAGATTTTAATTTAGCCCCAGCAGCAAATTTATGCCCACCACCATCATATTTATTAGCTAATTTATCTACTTCAGGACCAATTGATCTAATTCTTAATCTTAATTCATTATCATATTCTATTAATAAAAACCATGTTGGATAATTTTCAATATTTGCAAAAGTATTAACCATAGATGAAGCTTCTTCTTCAGTTACATCAAACTCTTTCATGATATCTTTTGTCATTAAAAAATAACTTACACCATCTTTAGTTGTTTTTAAATTAGAATAAATATATCCTTTTAATTTAATTTCTCGCATTGTTTCTTTACTTAAATTTTGATCAATATATTTAAGATCTATTAAATTAATTAATTTTTCGCAGCAATAAAATGTTTTTTCATTAACTCCTTGATATTTAAATCTTCCTGTATCAGTTGATATTCCTACATATAAAGAAGTTGCTGCTTTATGATTAATTTTCAATTTATTTACTAATGCAAATTCTGTAATCAACTGAGCACAAGCAGGAGAATTTTCATCAACATAATTAAATGTTCCATAACTATCAACTGGAATATGATGATCAATTTTAATACACTCTTTTGCATTAATAAATCTTTTATCAGATACTCTATTTTTATCACCACAATCAACAACTATTGCAAGAGCATCTGCATATAATTCATCACTAATTTGATCCATATTTCCTAAAAAGCTTACATAATCTGACATATCGCCAACAACATACACATTTTTTTTAAAATTTTCTTTTAATATTTCTTTTAATCCAATTTGTGATCCTATACAATCCCCATCTGGTCTTATATGACCATGAATAATAATTGTATTATATTTTAATATTTTTTTTAATATTTGTTTATAATCTTTTTTGTTCATTAAACCACTTAGCCCTTTCATCTAATTTTTTTAATACTTCTAATACTACATCAATATCATCAAGTTTAGCACCACAAGCAAATTCATGTCCGCCTCCACCATAAGATTTAGCGATATCTAAAACAGATATATCTTTCGATCTAAATTCAGCTAAAAAACAATTATTTTCACGATCATAAGTGAAATTTACCCAAATATTAATATTTTCAATTCCACTCATTACACTTACCATTCCTCGACTTATCGTAAATACATCGCAATCAAATTTTTGAAATACATCTAATTTATTAATTAAATATGCTACATTATTTTCTGTAACTTCAAATTTTTCAGTAAAATAAGCTTTCATTTTTTTATCACTTAATTTTTCAACATATAAATTATCATAAATATATTTTAAATCAGCTCCACTATTAACAAGCTTACTTGCAACACCAAAAATCAATTTATCATCTACACTATATAAAAATCTACCACTATCTGTTATAATTCCAGACATTAAAGCGGTTGCTACTTCATTATCAACAACAAAATTATTTAAATAAAGCATATTAGCTATAAGCTCTGCACAAGCAGTATAATCTTTATTAATATATTTAAAACTATAATTAATATTCGGTAAATTTTCATGATGATCAATAATTAAAACCTCTTTAGCAAGATTATATCTATCATCACTGATCATATCACTTACAGCAACATCAACAATAATTACTAAAGCATCTGCATATAATTCATCACTAATTTGATCCATATTTCCTAAAAATTGATATTTATTCATATCACCTACTATATAAACTTCTTTATTAGGAAATGTTTTTTTTATAGATAATGCAAGTCCTTTTTGAGACCCTAATGCATCCATATCTGGTCTTTTATGTCGATGTATTATTATTTTATTATATTCTTTAATTTTCTTTATGATTGAATCCAAATTATACCTCCTTAATTTTCCTTAATATTTTTTTTGCATAAAATCCTTTTAATACAGAATCTCCAACATTTCCATGTTGTTTATCATCATGAAAATGAAAATCACTTCCTGCTGTATATAATATATTATATTTCTTAGCAATTTTTTTAAATTTTTTATAATCACCTTTTTTATTTAATGGATATATAGCCTCTATTGCATCTACAGATTTTGTATTATCTAAAATATCTTCAATTTTATTCTTTTTTAATAATGTTGGATGTGCAATACTAACAAAAGCATTATATTTTTTTAATAAGTCTATACCATCAAAAGTATTTAATTGAGTACTTGGTACAAATGCCTTACCATTTTGTGCTAAAGGACCATAATCTTTAAATAATTCTTCTTTAGTATAATTAGGATATTTAGCTAAAATAACTTTAGCAATATTTCCTCTAGTAATTATTTTTTTTGTATCAAAACTACTAAAAGATATGTCTATATTATAAAACTCTTTTAAATTTATAATCATTTTTTTAGTTCTTTCTTCACGCTCTAATTTAATATTATCTAAAAAATTTTTTAATGAATATAAACCATCCAATGACTTAAAATATCCAAGAACATGAACAGATTCATCATTTAAATAAGTAGATAATTCAACCCCATAAATAATATTCACTTTGTTTTCTAATCCATATTCATAAGCTTCTTTTAAATTATTTATTGAATCATGATTTGTTATAGCTAAACAATTAACTTTTTTATTTTTAGCATAATCTATTAATTTTTTATAATCTAAATACCCATCAGAATCAGTTGTGTGTGAATGCATATCAAATTTCATATTTATACTCTTTCCTTTTTATAAAATAACTTAATTTGTTAAAACCTAATTCTTTTAATAATTTTTTATAATGACTAAAATCTTTCATGTAATGATTTAATACATGAGCATCACTTGATAATGTAATTTTATTTCCACCTAATTTTTTATATAAATTAAGTAAATATATTAAATGTGAATCATCTTTAAATGCACTTTGTACTTTAGTGTTAACTTCTAATGCTTTATTATTTTTAATAATAAGCTTTAATACTTCAATTATTTTTTCTTCGTATTTAGTAAAATCAAAATTATTATCAAGCTTATATATAGTTTTAAACGCATAATCAAAATGACTAAAAACATCATAATTAAAAAAATTGTTTAATCCACTAATACAATTATCCAAATAAATATTCATCATAAAATCTAATCCATATTCTTTAAAATGATCTTCCATATAATAATCAAATTTCCCACTATCATGAATACTCATATTAATTAAATCAAAATCATATTTATTAACTAAATCATTCATTAAATCTAGTTTATCTAATCTAAATCCAATTTCAACTCCTAAAAGAACATTTATTTTATATTTTTCACCTAATTCATTTAATTCTTTTATTAAATTAGGATAATCAACTTCCCAATTATCGTTTGTTATTACTGAATCAAACTCAATATGTTCTGTTGTTATAAAATATTTTAAATTATTTTCTTTTGCTTTTTTTATATAATTTTCTAATAATTCATTTGAATCCCTAGAATACATACTATGTACATGTTGATCATGCAACATTATTATCAACTCTTTCCTTTAAAATATAATGAAAAAATATCGACCCTATCCCATTAGAAATTGCTACTACTAATAATAAAATTAAACTTTTTAAATTAAAACTTAAATTTAATGCAAGATAAAACATAAGTGCAATAGAATGCTCAAATCCTGAAAGTATAAAGATCATAATCGCTACTACTACAATAAATAATTTAGATATTTCACTTATATTTTTTTTATAAGCACTTACTGCAATATAAATCATAAATCCACATAAAAACCCTTTTATAAAAGATATGAATAAATTAGTATCTAACTTTTTTAAAACAAAATTATTTAAATCATATTTTAATTCTATAGAAAGAATATTATTTAACAATAATCCCATAAAAATACAACCTAAAATATTAAAAACAAATATTAAAAAACATTCTAAATAATTTTTTTTATCTAACATATAGCCAATTTTGCCTGTATATAAATTTAAATCAAAGACAAGTATATAATATAATCCTAATGAAAATAAAAAACTACCTAAATATTTATTTTCAATAATAACATATATAAACCCACAAATCGAAATTAATATTCCTGATAAAAACGATTTTTTTATTAAACTACTATTTTTCATTTAATAATTCCTTCCACGAACTAGAATATTTTAAAAAAACAACATCATCATATTTTTTGCTTATTCTATCATAAATAATTTTAGCCTTTTTAAGCTTTATTGCTTTAAATCCTTCATCATTTAAAACATTTAAAATAGTCAAAATAAACTCTTTTGTTTGAGGATGCATTAAGTAATCATGTTTTCTTTTATCAAAATAATTAATAACTGTTGAAACACTATAATTTTTTTTATCATAAGTTTTACTTGCTGCCATAATATCACAAACATATTCTAACGCAAACTTAAAAGGAATTTTTCTTACTACTAAACAATTTTTATCATGATCAATCCAATATTGCCAATGATGCCTATTTCTTCCTGTATGTCTTACAGCAACATGAGAAAATCCTGAATCATTTTTTCTTTCTAGAATTGTTGGAGATTGATCCCCTGTTACATATTTTACTGAATTAAAAAATTCAATAAATCCAAATTTAGATAAATCATGCATAATTCCTCTATAAATTATTCCAACTTTAAAACAATTTATAAAAACATAATATTTATGAGTTAATATAACTTTTAAATGTTTAATTATTTTTATCAATATTCCACCTTATTTCGCTTTGATTAGTATTTTTTAAATATTCATTAATTTTAGAAAAAGGTTTTGAACCAAAAAATCCATGATAACTTGAAAGTGGAGAAGGGTGTGCACTTTTAATTATTAAATGATTTTTATTGGTAATTAATTTTTCCTTTTTTATCGCGTTGTTACCCCATAAAACAAAACATATATTTTCTTTAGAATCGTTTAATAATTTAATAATTTTATCTGTTAAAATTTCCCATCCTTTATTAGCATGACTTAATGGCATATTATGTCTTACAGTTAATATACTATTTAAAAGTAAAACTCCTTGAGTAGCTAGATATGTAAGGTTACCATTTTTAGTTACTTTTATATTTAAATCTTCTTCCATTTCTTTATAAATATTTAATAAACTTGGAGGAAGTTTGTTAGATAAAACCGAAAAAGATAAGCCATGTGCTTGATTAAAATTATGATATGGATCTTGACCTAAAATTACAACTTTACATTCTTCAAATTTTGTTAATTTAAATGCCTCAAAAATATTATCAAAATCCGGATGACAAATATAATTTTGATATTCAGATTTAACAAAATTCATCAAATCAATAAAATATTGTTCATCTTTTTCTTTGTTAAAAAAATCAAACCAAGTCATTATTTAACCTCAATTAATTCATAATCTTTATTTCCTAAATTAATTTTACATCCATGTTCAATTTGACTTTGCCAATTTGTTTTAGGATGACATGATGTAAATATATCATTATCTAATACTTTTTTTACATATGTATTTTTAATAACTTCTTCTTTATTAACTAAATCAACAGATGCTTTATCTAATGCCACAGGATCATAAGATGCTAAAATTCCAATATCAGGTACAATTGCTGCATCATTTTCAGAATGGCAATCACAATTGGGACTAATATTCATTAAAAAATTAATATGAAAATTTGGTTTATCTTTAATTACAGCATATGCATATTCCGCAATTTTTTTATTTAAAATATCATTAGATTCACTATTTAACATATTAATTGCTTCAAAATTACAAACTCCAATACATCTGCCACACCCTACACATTTTTCATGATTAATATTTGCTTTATTTAAATTAAAATAAATAGCATTATGTGCACAATATTTAATACAATTTTTACAAGAAACACACTTATTATGATCTATAACTGGTTTCCCAGTTCTGTGCATTTCCATTTTTCCTGATCTAGAACCAGATCCCATTCCAAGATTTTTAATTGCTCCACCAAATCCTGTTGCTTCATGACCTTTAAAATGGTTCATTGATATAATAATATCTGCATCATTTATAGCTCTACCAATTTTAGCTTTTTTAACATATTCTAAATTTATATCAATTATTGATTCATCATTTCCTTTTAACCCGTCTGCAATTATAACATTAGCATTTGTTTGAAATGGACTAAACCCATTTTCGTAAGCAACATCTATATGTTCTAAAGCATTTTTTCTTCTACCAACATATAATGTATTACAATCAGTTAAAAAAGGATATCCATTTAATTCTTTAACTAAATCAACAATAACCTTAGTATAATTACTTCTTATATAAGAAAGATTCCCCGGTTCACCAAAATGAATTTTAATCGCAACAAATTTATTATTAAAATCAATATCTTTTATATTTGCCGCTAAAACTAACTTTTTTAATTTTTGTAGTAAATTAACTCCTGGCTTACATCTTAAATTTGTATAATAAACTTTTGATTTTTCCATAAAAACCTCCATAATATTAATATTATAACATATTTTATAATTTTTTTTATACTTATAAGTATAAATATATTTTTATTTTTTATTTTTTGATGTAAAATATAAATAGAGGTGATTAAAATGAAATTAGATTTAAGTAACGAATTAAAAAATGTTTTTTTAGCAGGAGTTGGAGCTATTGCAATCACATATGAAAAATCTAAAGAATTAATAGATGAATTAGTTAAAAAAGGTGATTTAACTTTACAACAAGGAAAAGTTTTAAATGAAGAATTAAAAAGAAAAACTAAAGAAAAAAAAGATGACATTTTAAAAAATACTTCAAATAATTTTGATTCTTTATCACATAAAGCAAGTGAACAAATTAAAAAAATAAAAGATCAGTTAACTAAACTAGAAGAAAAATTAGATAAAACTGATAACAACAACGAAGAATTAAAAAAAGAATATGAAGAATTAAAGAAAAAAGCAAAAGAAAAAACAGATGATATCTTAAAATATGTATCAAATAATGTTGATTCTTTATTAAATAAAGCAAATGAACAAATCAATAAATTAAAAGATCAATTAAATAAGCCAGAAGAAAATTTGGATGAAACTAATAATAACAATGAAGAAGAAAAACAAGAACACGAAGAATAGAATAAATGAAATTATAAAAATTTTATTAAAACACAAAGTTTTATTAGGAATAAGCCCTATAAAATTAAGGGAAATATTAGAAGAACTTGGACCTACATATATTAAAATTGGTCAAATTTTATCTTTAAGAGAAGATTTACTTGGAAGTGAATATACTAAAGAACTTTCAAAATTACAATCTAATGTTCCTGCAATAAGTTTTACAGAAATAAAAGAAATCTTTTATAATGAATATAATTTAAATATTGAAGATATTTTTTCATCGTTTGATGAATTACCAATTGGTTCTGCTTCAATTAGTCAAGTTCATAAAGCAATTTTAAAAGATGAAACAAAGGTTGTAGTAAAAATACAACGACCTAATCTTTATGAAACATTAAAAAATGATTGTATTTTATTAAAAAAAGCTATTCAAATAATAAAATTAACAAATAATACTACTGCTTTATCATTAGATATTATTATTGATGAAATGTATATGATTCTTTTAGAGGAAATTAATTTTAATAAAGAATTAAATAACATTGAAAAATTTAAAGAATTAAATAAAAATATTAAATATATTGATTTTCCTAAAACATATAAAAAATATTCCAACGAAAAAATTTTAATAATGGAATATATAGAAGGATTCAAATTAAACGATTTTGATAATTTAATAAATAACGGATACGATTTAAAGGAAATTGCCAGTAAATTATGCGAAAATTTTTGTAAGCAAATATTAGACGATGGATTTTTTCATGCAGATCCCCATTATGGTAATTTAGTTATAAGAGATGGAAAAATACTTTTTTTAGATATGGGAATGGTAGGTAAACTTACAAATAACGATTTACTTCAAGTAAAAAAAATTGTTTATGCTATATTAGAAAATGATATAACTAGTCTAAAAGAAATAATTTTAAATTTATGTAAAACAACAAATGAAAAAGACTCATTAATAAATCATCCAAAACTTTATTCTTCGTTAAATGAATTTGTTGAAAAATATAGTAATATGAATATGAAAGATATGGATATATCTAATTTAATTTTTGATATTTTAAAAATAACAAAAGAACATGAATTGAGTTTACCTAATGGATTTTCTTTATTAGGAAGAGCTATAATAACAATGCAAGGAGTTATTAAAGATTTAGATCCTGAAATAAACTTAATTGATGTTTTAAAATCTCATATTAAAAGCAGTTTTTTACAAGATTTTGACTTAAATAATGAATTAAAACAAATTACAAAATCTATTTATTCATCTTCAAAAAAAATGCTTGATATACCATCTCAATTTTCTGATTTTTTAAAATCAACTAATAAAGGTCATACTAAATTAAATGTTGAACTTTCATCAGATGCTAATCTTGCTAAATCATTTGATAAAATTGTGGATAAATTAATTATTGCATTTATTCTTGGAGTTAGTATTTTAGGTTCAAGTATTTTATGTACTACTAATATGAATCCTAAATTTTTAGGAATTCCTTTAATTGGAATTTTAGGATTTTTAATATCTTTTATTTTTGGTATAATTCTTTTATTCAAAATTATTAATATAAGAATAAAATTTTTTAAGAATAATAATAAAAAAGGTTAAAATTATTTTAACTTTTTTTATTATCATATTCCTTGACTTTCAAATTAATTTATTTATAATAAACATAAATAAGGAGGGTTAATATGTATAATAAAAATGCATGGTTAAAATATTTAAATAATTTAGATGAAGTAATGTCTTTTAACGAAGGATATAAAGATTTTTTATCATTTAGTAAAACAGAAAGAAAATGTGTAAATAAATGTGTTGAATTAGCATTAAAACATGGTTTTAAAGAATTAAGTTCTTTTAATAGACCATTAGTTAGTGGAGACAAAGTATTTGTTACTAATCATAATAAAAACATATTATTATTTGTAATTGGACAAAAACCGTTAACAAGTGGATTAAGAATATTAGGTGCACACATCGATTCACCAAGAATTGATGTTAAAGCAAATCCGTTATATGAACAAAATAATTTAGCTTATTTAGATACACATTATTATGGTGGAATTAAAAAATATCAATGGGTAACAATCCCACTTGCTATACATGGTATAGTTGTAAAACAAAACTTAGAAAAAGTAGAAATTGAAATTGGTGAAAGTGATAATGATCCTGTATTAGGAATAAGTGATTTATTAATCCATCTTGCTCACGATCAAATTACTAAAACAGCAGATAAAGTTGTAGAAGGTGAAGCCTTAGATTTATTAGTTGGGAATATTCCATTAAATGAAGATGAAAAATCTCAAGTAAAAGCAAATATTTTAAAATTATTAAAAGATAAATATGATATCACTGAAGAAGACTTCTTCTCTGCTGAACTTGAAATTGTACCAAGTGGAAAAGCGAGAGATTTTGGTTTAGATAGAAGTATGGTTTCTGGATATGGACATGATGATAGAGTATGCGCTTATACTTCATTAATGGCTTTATTAGAGTCTAATAATCCTGAATTTACTAGTTGTTGCTATTTAACTGATAAAGAAGAAGTTGGAAGTATAGGAGCAACAGGTGCTGAATCTTTATTCTTTGAAAATACTGTTTTAGAATTACTTCAATTAAATAAATTAGATACTATAACAAACTTAAGAAAAACATTATCTAATTCAAAAATGTTATCAAGTGATGTTAGTGCTGGATATGATCCATTATATGCTCATGTTTTTGAAAGTAAAAATGCAGCTTTTTTAGGAAATGGTATTGTATTTAATAAATTTACAGGAGCAAGAGGAAAAAGTGGATGTAATGATGCAAATCCTGAATTTATAGCTGAAATTAGAAATGTTATGGAAAAAAATAATATTCATTACCAAACAGCTGAACTTGGAAAAGTTGATGTTGGTGGTGGAGGTACAATTGCTTATATTATGGCAAATTATAATATGGATGTAATTGATGCTGGTGTTTCTGTTTTAAATATGCATGCACCAATGGAAATCGTTAGCAAAGTCGATGTTTATGAAGCATATAAAGCATATAAAGCTTTTTTAACATTATAAAATAAAAAAAATTGTGTTTTTGACACAATTTTTATTTTTTTAAAAAGCCAAATAATCCATTATATTTTTCTCTTTTAACATCTAAAACATTATATTTAGAATCATTAAAAATATTTTTAATATCATCATCTAAAATATCACTTTTGCCAATAACAATAACTTCTTTATTCATGTAAGATGGAACGACTCTTTTTACCCAATCTTGCTTTAATAATAAATCTTTTACATGTTTTTCGCACATTTTACAACCCATACCTTCAACTTTTAAAGTATATCTTGTCATATTTTCCTCCGTTTAATTTAAATTAATTATTTTTTGAAATTCACAATTTAAGCATTCAAGTTCAATAAAAAAATCATTAATATTATCTTTATTTAACCCATATTTAATTGATTCATTAATATATTTTTCATATCCACCAAACATCATTAATCCAATTTTGTAATAATAATCATAATTAATAAATGCCATTAATAAATAAAATTTATAATTCTTTTCAAGCATGATTGCTCCATTTAATAATTCTTCTAATTTTATTACAATTGTATCATTAACATTTTTAGGTGATAACCCTCTTAAATATGATACAGCTAGATAATAATAACTATTAACATAATCAAATTCTAAATCAATTGACTTTTTAAAATTTGATATTGCAGCATCATATGATTTTAAACTTAAATAAATTAATCCTAAATTATAATAATATCCTGCATCATTGCGTTTTAAAATTAATAATTCATTTAATTTTTCTTGTTTTTTTTCATCCTCTAATTTTTTCAATTCAATTAAATTCATTTCATCACCTTCAAATTACTCAATATTTTTTAAATTATTGATTGCTTTTTCATTACCATTATTTGCAGATTTTTTCCACCAAAAAATCGCATTATTAAAATCTTTTTCAACAATTTGACCAGTATAATAAAAACATCCTATTTTATATTCTGCTTCTGCATGTTGTAATTCTGCTGCTTTTAAATAATAATTATAAGCTAAATCTAAATTTTTAGTTACTCCTTTTCCAGTTTCATAACATCTAGCAACATTATATAATCCTTCTTTATGATTATGTTCAGAAGCTTTTAAAAAGTTTTCGAAAGCTTTTTGATAATTTTTTTCACAACCAATACCATTATATAACATATACCCTAAATTGATCATTGCTTGAAGTAATCCTAAATCTTTAGCTTTCTCATACCATAAAAAAGCTTCTTCATAATTTTGTTCTACACCAAGTCCATTATATAAACATACCCCAACATTAAAAATTGCTTTAGCATCATTTAATTTTGCTGCTTTTAAATAATATTCATATGATAATTTTAAATCAATATTAGTTCCAATACCATTTTTATAAGCATTAGCAACTTGAGTTATTGCATAAACATTATTTTTTTCAGCCAATAAATAATATAATTTAAAAGCTAAATAATTATTTTTCTCTGTTTCTATTCCTTTTTGATAGATTGATGCAAGTTTAATGGCTATATCTTCATAATCATAATTAATTTTTTCTAAATATCTATAAGCCATCTTATAATTTTTATTTTTATAATAATAATCTATAATTTTTTTAATTCCAAAACTTTTACCTGTTTCATTAAAGTGATTTTCAATTTTTTCAATTGCAGATAAAATATTTTGATTTTTATATAGATCAATTATAGAATAATATAATTTAGCTTCTTTATTTGTTGAATCTTTAAATAAAACATAAGCCTCATCAAATCTTTTATTTTTATAAAGTTCTAAAGCTTCATTAAATGAATCTTTCTTTTTAATATTAACCATTAATTCATCTTTATCATCAAATTTTAATAAATTATCGTCTTCAATTGTAATTATTGGTTTTTCTAGGTAATGTTGTAAATTACTTTTAGCAATATTATTATCTTTTATTTCGCTTAAAATATTTACAGTTTTTTCTTTTCTTCCTATTTTATAGTATAAATCTGCTAAATTTATTTTTGTTTCATCAAAATCTAAAACTTGTTTATAATATTTTTTACAAATATCATAATTATTTAATAATTGATAAATTCTTCCTAAATAAAAATTTGCTTCTTTTTTATCTGTTCTTAATAAATATTCGATTGCTAAATTATAATTTTCTTGTTTATAAGCACTTAGTCCTGCTTGATAATAATCTTTTAAAATCAAAAAACAATCAATCGCCTTATCGTAATCTATTGGCGTACCTATTCCATCTTTATAACATAATCCTAAATTATATAATGCTTCTTTTGAACCATTTTTATATGCTTTATTAAATAAATCAAAAGCCTTTTTAAAATCAGCTTTAATAGCATGCCCTTCTTTATATAATACTCCTAAATTATTAAGAGCATCCTTATGACCTTTTTCTGCTGCATAACTAAAACATTCTAATGCATTTAAATTATCTTTAAAAACTCCAATTCCTTCTAAATAGCAAATACCAAGAATATAGTTTGCTTCAACATCTCCTTGATCTTTTGCTTTTTTTAAATATCTAAATCCTAATTTAGTATCCTTTTCACAGTTAATTCCAAAGATATATTTTTTTCCTAAAATTACATCATTCATAATATACCTCCTAATAATATTATTATTAAAGGAATTATAATAATAAAAATAATAAGTGATACAAAACCAAAATATTTTTTCTTATGATCTTTTACTTTTTCAATTACATTTTCTTTTTTAGAATTATTAATATATTCAATAACAGGATCAACTTTTATTTCTTCTTTTAATGTATTTAATTTAGTTTCTTCTTTAATTAAATCTGGTTTAACATCATTTAAAGGTTTTGCCTCATTAATAGTGTTATTTATAACATTAATTTTTTCTGATTCATTTATTATTCTTTTTTCTTCTTCTGTTAAATTAAATGTTGCTTTTTTATACTCAAAATTTTCATTTAAATAATCATATAATTTAATCATTTTTCATTCTCCATTCTGTAATTCCTAAAGAAATTAAAGTACCACATAAAAAAATAATTGTTAGAAAATTAAATTGAGTAAAAATAAAATACCATTTGTTATTTAAAACATTAAATTGAACCAAAAATATAAATGCTATTTGTAATATTCCTAAAAATACCCAAACATAATTTCTTTGAAATAAAAATAAAAATGTAAATATTAAACTCATAGCTAAAACAACATAATAAACTATAGTTAAATCTGTTATATATTGTTTAGTTAGATAACATAATCCAATACTCACTAAAATAAAAAAATAATTAAAAAATTTTAAAACAGGTTTTAATTTTGTTAAATAACTAAAAAAAGCAAATAAAAATGTAAAATAAAAAATATCTGTTGTATAATTAAAAATCTTATTTAAATTAAAATCAGTTAATAAGACATCTGATAAATTTAAATCTGTATTTCCTTTTATCTTACTAAAAAGTTCATACATTGCATAACTATAAATTAATAACGCTGGGAATAAAATCAAAATTGATCTTAACTTTTTTTTGTTTTTTAAAAGGAATGCAATAACTAACAAAAAAAGAGCAATACAAACTCTAATAATATTTTTCAAATTACCAACTCTCCTTCTTTTTTTATTATATCATTTATTTTTACAAAAATCGACACTTTTAAATATTATTTATTATATTACTCTAATTATAATTAAACTCTAGATTCTTCTTTTTTATATTATTATAAACAATAATATAACATAGTAGATGTATAACCGAAGTTAAAATCCATGATATAGGATAAGAAATGTATAATGTTTTTAAAGTATGATTTTCTTTAAACACAGTATAAATCCAAAAAAGTCTAAATCCACATGCACCAATTATAGAAACAATCATCGGAATAATTGAAGATCCTAAACCTCTTAATCCTCCTACAAAAACATCCATAATTCCACATAAAAAATATGTATAACAAAATATTTTAAATCTTATTAATCCATATTCGATTGTCTTACTTCCATCAGCATAAATACTTATTAGTTCTCTATCAAATATTAAACCAAAAATACCTAAAATAATTCCTGTAATTGTAACATAAAAAAGGCAATAATAAAGCGATTTTTTACAGTTTTTAATTTTTCTTGCTCCATAATTTTGAGAAGTAAAAGTTATACACGCTTGGTAAAAAGCATTCATTGCTGCATAAATAAATCCTTCTATATTAGATGCTGCAGTATTTCCTGCTACAACTTCTGTTATGTTAAATGAATTAACTGCTTTTTGTACAAATACATTACTAATAGAAAATAAACATCCTTGAATTCCTGCTGGAAGTCCGATTAAAACCATTTCTAATAATGCGTGACTATCAATTTTAAGTTCTTTTAAATTAAGTTTAACCATATTTTCTACTTTAGTTAAATATCTAATAATTAAAACAGCAGAAACAGCTTGTGAAACAATTGTCCCTATAGCAACACCAGCAACATCCATTTTAAAAACAATTACTAAAATTAAATTTAAAATAACATTAATTATTCCAGCAAAACTTAAATAATATAATGGTTTTTTAGTTTCTCCAATTGCTCTTAAAATAGCGGCTCCAAAATTATAAACCATATTAAAAACCATACCAGCAAAATAAATTTGTAAATATAATGTTGATTTATCTATAACATTTATATTTGTATCCATTAATTCTAACCAAATCCTAGCTGTAAATATTCCAAAAAATGTTAAAAAAACACCTGCTATAACACTAAATAAAATTGCAGTATGCACTACTTTTTTGCATTTTTCCGGATCATTTTTCCCTATGGCTTTAGCTACAGCTACATTTGCCCCTATTGAAATTCCAATAAATAAATTTACAATCAAATTAGTTAATGCTCCTGTTGATCCAACAGCTGCTAATGAACTATCACCTGCAAATTTTCCTACAACTATCAAATCACATGCATTATATAATAATTGTAATATACTAGATAAAATTATAGGTATTGTAAAAAACAAGATTTTTTTAAATAAATTTCCTTGTGTTAAATCTGATTTAATTTCCATATTGCACCTTCTACTTATAACTGTTTGAAATTTTATCATAATAATCTATAAAAAACAACGAAATTAGCTATTATTTTTAGATAAAAAATAATTTAAATTCATTCTTTTTGCTTGACATATTTAAATAAATAAGATATCATATAGTAGCACACTTGGAGTAATACTCAAGAGGCTGAAGAGGCGCCCCTGCTAAGGGTGTAGGTCGTGAAAGCGACGCGAGAGTTCAAATCTCTCTTACTCCGCCATTAAAAATGACTAGTCTTGACACCAATTATTTATTGTATCAAGACTATTTTTTTTACTATTTTAAGTGTCTAAAGGCTAAAACAAGCATATTTTAAGCAAATTTCCATCAGATTTTATTGTCTGGTGGATTTTTTATTTGTTTTTGTATTAAAATTGTAGCCTTTCTAATGTTTTTTGTAGTAGGTGTTAGAACGATTATTCCGACACCCCTAAAAGAGTCACTTAAAAGCATAATATTCAAATTTACAAATATGAAGGAAATAACAATAGACTCTGAAAAATAAAGTGAACTAAAAAATTACTTGGCATCTTTTTATTTTTGTGATTGTTTAAGTAATTTTGCCATTTCAGCTGGTGTTTCCATCATACCTCTTTTGAACCATTCTTCAATCCAACCGTAAAGTCCATGACAAAACCAA
>CAYZIB010000017.1:0-22344 GCA_964478425.1 uncultured Anaeroplasmatales bacterium
CCGCCGAAAATAGTGCTAAGGCGCAAAAATAGGTATTGCCAGGTTCTTTCTTTATTTGCCTACGTAGCTCAGTCGGTTAGAGCACTTGACTGTTAATCAAGGGGTCATAGGTTCGAGTCCTATTGTGGGCGCCATCTAATAAATTAAGTTTCAATTAACAAATTGAAACTTTTTTTTATTTTTAATATTAACATAAGTGAGAATTTTTTTGAGTAATTATTTAGATTCACATATAAATTATATTAAAGAAGCTTAATCTAATAAATATAGTTATTATTTATTTATCTATGTATAAAAAGATAATTCTTTTGTTGAATGATTTGAAATATAATATGTCGAACATGTGCAATTTTATATGAAAAAATAAAAAAATCCTAGTTAATTTAAACTAGGAATATTTATTTTTATAAAATGTATAAAAAAAAAGAATTATTAAATTCTTTTGCTTCTACTGGTCGGGAAGACAGGATTTGAACCTGCGACCTCCTGGTCCCAAGCCAGGCGCTCTACCAAGCTAAGCTACTTCCCGAAAAAAATGGTGACCTTTACGAGATTCGAACTCGTGTGTGCATGCGTGAAAGGCATGTGTGTTAAACCGCTTCACCAAAAGGCCATCTGTGTTTTACGCAAGTATTATTATACTAAAAATAAATTTAATGTCAATAGATTTTTTAAAAAAAATTAAAAAAATTAATATTTTTTTTATTTTGTGTAAATATATTATATTGGTGAATAAATCATGCAAAAAATATTAGTCATTGATTCTGGAATAGGTGGTTATAACATCTTTTATCCATTAAAAAAGAAATTGAAAAATTATAATATTATTTATTATAAAGATAAAAAAAATTTACCTTACGGTAATAAAAATTTATTAGATATGAAAAAAATTATTTTTGATTTATGTACATATATTAATAAGAATAATTTTAAATGTTTAATTATTGCATGTAATACCTTAAGCGCTTTTAAATATATATTTGAAAAGTATATAAATATTTTAATAATTGATATAATTAAAATTAATGAAGAATATATTTTATATCAAAATTTAAATGATATTTTATTACTAGCAACCAAACTTACTATAAATAATAAAAATTATGAAGATTTTTTTATAAAAAATAATATTCGTTTTAAAAATTATATTTGTTATAACTGGGCAACTGATATTGAACAACATAAAATTAAAAATATAAAAAAAGAATTAAAAATTATAAAAAAATATAAAGAAAAAAATATCTTTTTAGGATGCACTCATTATTTAACAATAAAAAAAATATTAAAAAAATCATTAAAAAATAAAAATATAATTGATCCAACAAATTTTGTAATAAATAAGATAATAAATATACTAACTAATTAAATTAAATTTCTAAAAAAAACTTTTTAAATGAATTATATTATGATATAATTATATAAGGTGGTATTAATGTTTGAAATTGGAAATATATATAATTTTAAAGTAAAAAAAATAACAGATATTGCATATATGTTAGAAAAAGATAATGAAGAAGTATTTATGCATTTTAATGATGCCTTAACAAAATATGAAGTTGGAGATACAGTTTCTGCATTTTTATATTTAGATAAATATAAAAGACTTTCTGCAACAACAAAACATCCATTTATTACATTGAATACTCCAAATTTAGTTGAGGTAGTTGCTGTTGACGATTATTTAGGTGTGTTTGTTAATAACAATATTAGTAAAGATTTTTTAATTTCAAAAGATGATATCAAATATGATTATGACACATGGCCCATTATTGGGGATAAATTATTCTGTATTTTAAAAAACAAAAAAAATTTATTGTATGCTAAAATTCTTAATAAAACAGAACTTTTAAATTATTATAATCCTAATATTTCTTATGAAGTAGGAGAAAAAATAAAAGGTTATGTTCAATATATTGGGAATAGTGGAATTAATATATTTTCTATTGATGGTATAAATATATTTGTACATAAAACTAATATAAGAGATAAATATCGTTTAGGAGAAGAAGTTTTAGTAAAAATAATTCATAAAAATGAATTTGATTATAATGGAACATTAATTGAACAAAAAGAATTAATGATTGATAAAGATAGTAAACTTATTTTAAACAAATTAAAACTTATGAATGGTATAATGCCGTATGATGCTAAAACGGATAGTGATACTATATATAATGTATTTAAAATGAGTAAAAAAGCTTTTAAAAGAGCACTTGGTAATTTATATAAAAACAAATTAATTTATTTTGAAAATGATAAAACAATCGAGGTAAAAAATGGAAAATAAAAAAATGGTAAGAAGTATTACTTCTAGAGATACTGATTTTGCTAAATGGTACTCTGATTTATGTTTAAAAGCAGAATTAATGGATTATTCTGGCGTTAAAGGATTTATAATTTATAGACCATATGGATACGAAATATGGGAATTAATAAGAAATTATTTAGATAAAAAATTTAAAGAAACAGGACATGAAAATGTTTATATGCCTATGGTCATTCCAGAAACATTATTGACTAAAGAAAAAGATCATGTTGAAGGATTTGCTCCTGAATGTGCTGTTATTGAAACAGGCGGTAAAGAAAAATTAACTGAAAAATTGTATGTAAGACCTACAAGTGAAACATTATTTTGTGAACACTATAGTAAAATAGTTTCAAGTTATAGAGATTTACCAAAAAAATATAATCAATGGTGTAGTGTTGTTAGATGGGAAAAAACAACTCGTCCATTTTTAAGAGGTAAAGAATTTTTATGGCAAGAAGGTCATACAATACATAGAACTAGTGAAGAAGCTGAAAAAGAAACTTTAGATATGTTACATATATATGAAAAAATGGGAGAAGAATTACTTGCTATTCCTTTTGTAACTGGAGTTAAAACCGAAAAAGAAAAATTTGCTGGTGCTGATAAAACATATACAATCGAAGCATTAATGCATGATGGTAAAGCATTACAATCAGGAACAACTCATTATTTTAAAGATCATTTTTCTAAAGCATTTGATATTAAATTTCAAGATAAGGATAATTTGGTTAAATATGCCTATGGAACTTCATGGGGTGTTTCTACTAGATTAATTGGGGCAATTATAATGGTACATGGTGATGATGAAGGTTTAGTTTTACCACCATATATCGCTCCGATTCAAGTAGTTATAATTCCTATTCAATCACATAAAGAAAATGTTTTAGAAAATTGTAATAAATTATATGATGAATTAAAAAATTTAGGATTAAGAGTCAAATTAGATGATTCAGATAGAACTCCTGGATGGAAATTTGCTGAATATGAAATGAAAGGTGTTCCAATTAGAATAGAAGTTGGTCCAAGAGATTTAGAAAATGGTAATGTTACTGTATGTTATAGACATACAAGAGAAAAAACTCTTCATAAAATTGAAAATATTAAAAATGAAATTAATGATATATTAAAAAATATGCATAATCAATTACTTTTAAATGCTAAAAAGAATATGGAAGAAAATACAAGATGTGCATATACATATGAAGAATTTAAAGATATTATTAAAAATAAATCTGGATATGTTAAAATGAGTTGGTGTGGATGTCAAGAATGCGAAGAAAAAATAAAAGAAGATACAACTGCAACTTCAAGATGTATTCCATTTAATCAAGAACATATAACTGATACATGTCCAGTATGTGGTAAAAAAGCAGTAAAAACTGTATTATTTGCAAAAGCATATTAAAAAAATCTGTTTTAAACAGATTTTTTATTTTTTGGTAATGGAACAGGATCATATCCTCCTTTAAATAAAGGATTACATTTTAATATTCTTTTGATAGTTAAAAAAGAAGCAACAAAAAAATTTCTATTTTCAAAAGCTATTTTAGCATATTCACTACAACTTGGAATATATCTACACCTTTTTTCTTTAGTAGGACTAATTTTTGTTTGATAAAAGTTAATTAATTTTAAAACTAATTTTTTCATTATATCACCACATATATTATACACAAAATTAAATATATTTGTATAAAAATTTAAATTATGTAAAAAATAATATTGGTGATAAAATTGTGTTTATTTTTCTTTTTATTATTTTAATTATTTATATTTTATGCATTATTAATATTAAAATTGAAATTATAAAAAATAATAAAGATAATAACTATCTTATATTAAAATATGGAATAATAAAAATACGTTTTAATTTGGATAAAATAATAAATAAAATAAATGATCATAAAAATAATTCATTAATAAATTTAATTTCGGATTTAAAAAATATGATTTATAATAAAAAAAAATTAATAAAATTTTTTAATGCAAGCAAAATAGATTATTGCATTATAAATGTTAATAATAATTCAAGTAATGAAATATATTTAGAATATTTAAATGCTACATCAACTATTATTTTAAGTTTATTAAATGGATATTTAGAAAATAATTTTAAAAGATTAAATAATTATAAAACTAAAATAACAAATAATATATCAATAATAGAAAGTAAAATCGATATATTTTATCACCTTTTATTAAAATTTAATATTAAAGATTTATTCATAAGTTTTTTTTAGGAGAGAAAAATATGCAACATCCAATACATGAATTATTAAAAGTTTCACTTGAAAATTTAAAAGAAATAGTCGATGTAAATACGATTATTGGAGATCCAATTGTTGGATTGGATTCTAAAATTATAATCATACCAGTTTCTAAGGTAAAAACAGTATTTTTTGCTGGAGGAACTGATTTAAAAATAGAAGATAATTTTGGAGGAGGAACATTAGGTTCTGTTGATATAGTTCCGGTTGCTTTTTTAGTAATAAATCAAAATGAATGTAAAACTATGCTTTTAGATGCAAGTAAAAATAATATAGTTGATAAAATTTTAGATTTAGCACCAGATATATATGAAAAAATTAAAACATATTTAAAAAAATGACAGAGTATAATATTTAAAATATTATATTTTTTTATTTTGCTTGAATTTAACTTATTAATATTATATAATTTTTATGAGGTATTTTATGGATAAATTAGAATTTTTATATAATAAATTAGATAAAGCAACTAAATATATTAAAGATGAATATAATTTAAATTATTTAGAATCTATTACTAAATTTATCGAATTATTTTTTTCTAAAACAAATGACAATTTATTAAATGAAATATTTAATGAAATAAAAGAAGAATCATATGATCAAAAAATAATTAGACAAGCAATGCTTTTTTTATTTATAAAAGCTTTTAATGAAGATGGTGTTAATAATATTATTACACCTGATAAAATAAGTTATTTATTTGTTTTTTTAATAAATAAATTATTTAATAAAACTAAATCAATAAATATTTTAGATCCTTTAGTTGGAACAGGTAATTTACTTACAACAATTATAAATGAAATAAGTAATATCGATAAAGCTATGGGAGTCGATTTTGACTATAAATATTTAAAACTTGCAGAAGCAAATATCATTATGCAAAACATTTTTAATGTTGAATTATATTATCAAAATATTTTTAGTTTTAAACCAAAAATAAATTTTGATTTAATTATTTCAGATATTCCATCTTATTATTTAGAAGGCGAATATTTCCCTTATAAATTAATTTTATATTTAAAAGATTACTTAGTAATGGATGGATCAATGATTTTATTAATTAATGAAGATTTTTTTAAAGTTGAAAACGATGATAAGAAAGCTATTTTAGAAAATTTTAATGTAAGTGGTATGATAAGTTTACCAAATGATTTATTTAAAAATCAAAAAAAGGCTATTTTAATTTTAAAGAAAACAACTAAAAAAGAAAAAGCATTTATAGTTGAATTTGATTCATTTAATGATGTTAATGCTTTTAATAAAAATATAATAAAAATAAACGAATGGTTTGAAAGGAAAGAGTAAATATGAAAATTATGGCAGTAAATGCAGGTAGTTCTTCAATTAAATTTCAATTGTTAGAAATGCCACAAGAAGAAGTAGTTGCTTCTGGATTAGTTGAAAGTATCGGTTCAGCTACATCAGATTACACTTTAAAAGTTAGAGGCGAAAAAATTGAAATGAAGGATTTAATAATTCCTAATCACGCTGAAGGTGTAAAAATAGTTTTAAAATCATTAATTGATTATAATATTGTTTCAAGTTTAGATGAAATAAAAGGTGTAGGACATAGAGTTGTTCAAGGTGGAGAAATATTTAAAGATTCATGTATTGTTGATGATACAGTAATTGATCAAATATTAGAATTAGCAGAACTTGCTCCACTTCATAATAAAGCACATGTTGTTGGAATAAGAGCATTTAAAGAGGCATTACCTAATGTTAAACAAGTAGTTGTTTTTGATACAACATTTCATCAAACAATGGAAAAAGATGCATATATGTATGCAATTCCTTATGAATGGTATGATAATTATAAATTAAGAAAATATGGTGCTCATGGAACAAGTCATAGATTTGTATCTGAAAGAGTAAGCGAAATATTAAATAAAAAAGATAGTAAAATAGTTGTTTGTCATATTGGAAATGGAGCATCAATTTGTGCTGTTAAAAATGGTAAATCAGTTGACACATCTATGGGATTAACACCATTAGAAGGTATCCCTATGGGAACAAGAACAGGGAATTTAGATCCAACAATTGTTGAATATATTTCTAATAAAGAAGGTAAATCAGTATCTGAAATTTTAAATATTTTTAATAAAAAATCAGGATATTTAGGAATGAGTGGAGTTTCTCATGATGCAAGAAAAGTTACTGAACAAATGAAATTAGGTAATGAAAGATGTAAAATGACATTTGATGTACAAGCAAAAAGAATTGCAGATTATGTAGCTTCATATATTAATTATATGGAAGGTTGCGATGCTATTTGCTTTACTGCTGGAATTGGTGAAAATGTTTATCATTTAAGAGAAAATGTTTGTAATAGATTAAAATATTTTGGTGTTTTAATTGATCCTGAATTAAATAAAGAAGCATATGGTATTGAAAAATTAATATCTAAAGAAGAATCTAAAATTAAAGTATTTGTAATTCCTACTAATGAAGAAGTAATGATTGCAAGAGATGTAGTTAGATTAACAAATTTAAAATAAATTAATAAAATCTTGTTAAATATATCTATGGTGATATATTATGCAAGATTTTTTTATTTCATGGGAAAATACTAAAATATATATTGTTGTTAATGATAAAATAGATAATTATAAAAATTTACCTAAGGCAAATTTATATATTGATAATAATAAAATGGATTCAGAAGTAAATTATATTAATAAATATATTAATTATACGAGTATTGATACTGTTTCTACAAATTCATTAGGTAACTATTATGTTTATTATAAAGCAATATTCCCTGAATATAATTTAACTAGTATTATAAAAATTGAATTTATTGTAATTGATAATATTAAACCAGTTTTAAATACAAAAGAACTTTTTATAAAAATTAATGATAAACCAGATGTAAAATCATTATTAGATTATAATGATAATTATGATAATAAAGAAAGTATTAAGATTACATTTGATCAAGAAAGTGTTAACTATAATAAAATAGGTAAATATAATTTAAGAGTTTATTTAGAAGATTTAAGTAAAAATCAAAGCTATTATGATATATTTATTAATGTATATGATAATGAATCACCAATAATAGAAATAGAAGATGATATTATTTTAAATGTTAATTCTAAAGCTAGTGATATATTAGATTATATTAATGTAAAAGATAATGATAAATATTCTACTATTAAAATAGAATATGATAATATAACATTTAAAGAAGAAGGTAAATATGATGTTAGTTTTAAATTTATTGATGATTCAAATAATATAAATGATTATACATTTAATGTTATTATAAAGGATTTAGAAGCACCAACCATATTGTTAAAATCTTATTATATTGAAACTAATAAGATATCTGATGAACTTATTTTAGATAATATTTTATCTATTACTGATAATTATTCTAATTATAATTTAACTATATTACCATATGAAATTAGTGCATATACAAATATAAATTACCAAGTATGTGATGAAAACTCAAATTGTAATAATGAAAATTTAATTATCCATTTATTGGAATATAAGCCATATTTTATTTATGAAAATTTAATTTTAAATAGTTATAATAATATAAATCAATTATATGATAATATTAATGCATATGATTATGATGGATCAATTCTTACATCTAATATAAATTTGATTTATCATAATGTAAAAGATAATGAAGGTAAATATTATGCATATTATAAAGTAATTGGTAAATATGACTATGAAATATTAGAAAGAGAAATTATAATTAAAAAAAATATTTCTTATAATAATTTATTAATAGTATTTATATTTTTAATATTAATAATAGTAAGTTTAGGTTATTTAATTTATAAATATGTAAAGAAAAAAAATATAAATTATAATTGAAACTTAAATATGTATTTGATATAATTTATTTAGAGAAGTTCTTCTTAAGAGGAACTTATTTTTTAATAAAATTAATTAGGAGGTGTATTTATGTTTGGATATTTTTATCAGCAAACAGAATATTCAATGCTTAAGAATATAATTAAATTAGAAGAATATATTATAAAAGCTAAAGAATATGGATATACCTTTTTAACGATAACAGATGAGAATTTACACGGTTCTTTTAAATTCTATGAATTATGTATTAAAAACGATATAAAACCTGTTATAGGGCTTAAAATTGATGTTTTATTAGAAGATACAACTGAAACTATTTTATTATATGCAAAAAATTATAATGGATTAAAAAATTTATTTAAAATTTCTTCATTAGAAAAAATTAATTTAAAAAATAATATTTCTTATAAAGATTTATTAAAAAATAATAGTGATTTATTATTAATTACTACTTTAGAAGAATCTAAGTTAAATGATTATATATTAAAAGATGGAAAAAAAGCGTATGATTTTTATTTATCTCTTTTAAGTTTAGTAAATGAAGTATATATTGGTGTAGATATTAATAGTAAATCATTTGATTTAAATATGAATTTTATCACTAAATATAATTTAAATGCCGTAATAATATCTAAGACAAGTTATATTTTAAAAGAAGATTATGATGCTTTAAATTATTTAAGAAAAATAGGAAAAGTTAATGAAAAAGTGTTGGGTAATTCTTTATATACTAAAGAAACTTATAATTTATTATATAACAATTATCAATTTTTGATTGAAAATACTAATTTATTAGCTAGTAATATTAATATTAATTGGCAATATAATAAATTGTTATTACCTATTTATGAAAAAAATATTGTAAGTTACGATTATTTAAAAGCATTAGCTTATAAAGGTTTATTAAAAAGATTAAATAATGTTAAAAATGATATTTATTTAAAAAGATTAGAATATGAACTTGAAATAATTAATAAAATGGGATTTTCAGATTATTTTTTAATTGTTTGGGATGCTGTTAAATATGCTAAAAATAATGATATCATGATTGGTCCTGGAAGAGGATCTGCAGCAGGCAGTTTAGTTTCATATTGCTTAGGAATAACTGAAATTGATCCAATAAAATATAATTTATTATTTGAAAGATTTTTAAATCTTGGTAGAAAAAGCATGCCTGATATAGATATTGATATTCAAGATACTAAACGCGATGAATTAATTACTTATATGAAAAATAAATATGGTTATGATCATGTAAGTTTAATTGTCACATTTCAAGAATTTCAATTTAGGGGGGCAATTAGAGATATTGCTAAGATTTTTAATTTAAAAAATTATGAAATTGATGAAATTATCAAAAATTTTGATAATCAAGATAATATTAATTTTTTAATAAATAGAAATCCTAAAATTAAACAGTTGTTTAATATTGTTAATAGGATAACTGAATTACCAAGACAAACCGGAACTCATGCGGCAGGGATTATTTTATCAGATCAAAGTATGTTTGGGTTAATTCCTCTTCAACAAGGAATAAATGATTTAATGCAAACTCAATATGAGGCTATTGATCTAGAAAAATTAGGTTTTTTAAAAATTGATTTTTTAGGAATAAGAAATTTAACTATGATAAAAAATGTATTAAATATGGTTAAAAAAGAATTAAATATAAATATTAACCCTAATAATATTCCTTTAGATGATAAAAATACTTTTAAGATATTAAATAATGCTGATACATTAGGAATTTTTCAATTAGAATCAGATGGAATTAGAAGAGTTATTAAGAAAATGCAAATTAATAATTTTTTAGATTTGGTTAATTTAATTGCATTATATAGACCTGGTCCAATGGATAATATTGATGAATTCATTTTAAGAAAAAACGGAAAAAAAGTTGATTATTTTATTCCTGAATTAGAACCAATTTTAAAAGAAACATATGGTATTATTTTATATCAAGAACAAATTATGCTTATAGCGCAAAAATATGCTAATTATTCGTTTTTAGAATCAGATGTTTTAAGAAAAGCAATCAGTAAGAAAAATCAAGAGTTAATGATTGATGAAAAAAATAATTTTATTAAAAAAGCTATATTAAATGGGAAAAACGAAGCAGAAGCAAATAAATTATTTGATTATATTTTAAAATTTGCAAACTATGGATTTAATAAAAGTCATGCAGTTGCTTATGCTTTTTTAGCATACCAAATGTTGTATTTAAAGGCTAATTTTACTAAATATTTTCTTTGTGTTATGTTAAATAATGTAATAGGTAATGATTTACAAACTTTAAAATATATTAATAATGCAAAAGAATATAATATTGATGTTTTAAGACCAAATATTAATAAATCAGAAAATTGTTATATTATAGAAGATAATATGATAAGAATGCCATTATTAGTTATTAAAAATTTAGGATTAATATCTCAAAAAGAAATTATCGATAATAGACATGATGGTTATAAATCATATAAAGATTTTATATTAAAGGTTGATTTAAGCCAAAATGTGTTAGAAAATTTAATTTATTCTGGAGCTTTTAATGATTTTTCTTTAACGAAAAAACAAATGATTTCATTGAATGATAAAAATAAATTATTGTATTCAGATTTAGTAAATGATTTAATTATTGATGAAAGTGAATATGAAAAAGAGTTTTTAGATATTAAAGAAAAAAATGCATTAGGATTTAATTTAAATGAAAATCCAATTATAAAATATTATCAATATTATAAAAAATATAATCCAGTAAGAATACACGATTTTAATAAAAATATTAAAAATAAAATTAATACTATTTGTTATATTAAGGCTATAAAAAAAGTTAAAAATTCATTTATGGTTAATATTAGTGATTTTAGTTTGAATATTAATTTTTTTATTGATAATGTAGATTTATTAAACATAAATGATTTATGTATATTTACTGTAATCCCTTATAAAAATAAGGAATTTATTAATATAAATGTCTTAAGTATAAAAAAAATAAAAAAATTCGGAGTTTAATTCCGAATTTTTTATTATTAGTTATTAATTATTTTTTTTCAACTAAAACTTTATTTAATTTAGCAAATCTTGGAAGTCCATCTTCTAATGGAGCTTTCATATCTCCTTCAATTAATGGTAATAAATAATTAACAAAATCCATTGTTAATCCTGTTTTATCTTCATTGATCCATTCAAGTGGTACTTTCTTTTCAGTATTAGCAGCTAATTTTAAAGGCATTAATTTATAACTACATCTATATTTTCCATTTTTTTCTTCTCTATGGAAAACAACCATTTTATCAGTAGCTCCTCTAACAGCAGCTAAAACAGCTTTTTTACCAGCTGTAAATGCTTCAGTAACATCTACTTTAGATGCTAAATGTTGAGCACAGCGTTGTAATAAACTAAATTCTATTGGTCTTACTTTAACACCGATTTCATCTTTAACTAAATTTGCTAATGTTTGAGCAGTTCCACCAAGTTGAGCATGTCCAAATGAGTCTTTTGCAAGATCTTGGAATAATTCTGGGATATATTTTCCATCTTCAGTTTTAATTCCTTCTGAAACAACTACAATTGCTTTATTTTTAGTTTTTAACACATTTTTTAAATCTGCTTTAAATTTATCAATGCTAAATGGAATTTCTGGTAAATAAATTAAATCTGGACCTTGACCTTTATATCTTGCAAGTTCACTTGCTGCAGTTAACCATCCAGCATTTCTACCCATAACTTCTACAATAGTTACCATAGATGTATCATAAACAGTTGCATCATGATAAAGTTCCATAATAGATGTAGCAACATATTTTGCTGCACTAGCATAACCTGGACAATGGTCAGTTCCATATAAGTCATTATCAATTGTTTTTGGAACACCAATACAGTTAATATCCCAACCAGATTGTTTCATAAATTTAGATATCTTATTACAAGTATCCATTGAATCGTTTCCACCATTATAAAAGAAAAAACGAATATTATATTTTTTAAAAATTTCTAATAATTTTTTGTAGTCAGTATCGTCTACTTTAAAATCTTTTAATTTATATCTTACAGAACCAATTGATGATGAAGGTGTAGTTTTTAATAATTCTAATTCTTTTATATCTTCTTTAGAAATATCATAAAATTCTTCATTTAAAATACCTTTAATACCATGCTTGGCTCCATAAACTTCAGTAATGTTTTCTTGTTTTAAAGCTTCGATAAAAACACCAGCAGCACTTGCATTAATAACTGATGTTGGACCACCTGATTGACCTAAAATAGCGGCACCTTTTAAATTTTTCATTATATTACTCCTTTAAATTTATTTTCACTATATTATTTTATTAGATTTTGACTTTTTAGTCAATTATATTATTAATTATTTAATAATTTATATAATATATTTTAAAAAATAAAAACGCTTTCAAAATAAAAAAAAACAGATATTGTTTGTTTTATGACAAATTATGATATAATAATGTAGGATGTGATTTTATGCAAATTAAAAAAATTGCTGTTTTAACTTCAGGGGGAGATGCTCCTGGAATGAACGCTGCCATAAGAGCTGTTGTTAGAACAGGTATTTATTATGGATATGAAATGTATGGCGTAAAAGATGGATATAAAGGTTTAGTCAATGGTGATATTTTTAGCATGGATAGTAAAAGTGTTAGTAATATTATCAGTAAAGGTGGTACTATTTTAGGTTCAGCAAGACTTGTTGAATTTGCTCAAAAAGAAACTAGACAAATTGCAATTGATAATTTAAATAAATTAGGAATTGATGCTTTAATTTGTATTGGTGGAGATGGTACATATCAAGGTGCTAGAGAATTATCAAAAATGGGATTTAAAGTAATTGGAATTCCTGCTACAATTGATAATGATGTTTCATCAACTGATAAAACAATTGGTTTTTCAACAGCTTTACAAACAATAGTTGATGCAATTGATAAATTAAGAGATACAGCTGAATCTCATCAAAGATGTTCTATTGTTGAAACTATGGGTAGAAGATGTGGTGATTTAGCACTTCATGCAGGTATTTGTTGCGGAGCTGAAATAGTTATTACTGAAGAAACTGGATTTGATAAACAAAAAGTTCTTGATTTATTAAAAAGAAAAAAAGAATCAGGAAGAAGACATGCAGTTATTGTAATTTCTGAAAATATTGCTAATGTTCATGATTTTGCTAAAGAAATTGAAGAATATAGTGGATATGAAACAAGAGCAACTGTATTAGGATATGTTCAAAGAGGTGGATCACCTACTCCTGAAGATAGAGTACTTGCAAGTAGAATGGGTGAATACGCAATAGAATTATTTAATGATGAAATTGATGGTTGTGCTGTAGCGTTAATTGAAAATGAATTAGTACATGTAGATTTAAAAACAGCTACTAAAAGACAAATAGTAAAATCTAAATTTTACGATTTAATAGAAAAAATAAGATAATAAGGAGAAAAACATGAAAAAAACAAAAGTAGTATGTACAATTGGACCTGTTTCAGAAAACAGAGAAAAACTAGAAGAATTAATTCAAAATGGTATGAATGTTATGAGAATGAATTTTTCTCATGGTGATCATGAAGAACAAGGAGCAAGAATTAAAACTTTAAGACAAATCAATGAAGAAAAAGGATTACATATTGGTTTTTTATTAGACACAAAAGGGCCTGAAATAAGAACTGGATATCTTGAAGGAGATAAAGCCGTAATTGCTAAAGGTGATACAGTTAGAGTTACTATGGATTACAGCTTTTTAGGAAATAAAGATAAATTTGCTATTTCTTATGCTGGATTATATGATGATATCCATGTTGGTGGAAAAATTTTAATTGAAGATGGAAATTTAACATTAACAGTAATTGAAAAAGATGAAACAACTCGTGAATTAGTTTGTCGCGCAGAAAACGATAAAGTAATTAAAAACAAAAGAAACTGTAATGTTCCTGGTGTTATTTTAAATATGCCATTTATTTCTGCAAAAGATAAAGATGATATTGAATTTGGTTGTGATATGGATGTTGATTTTATCGCAGCATCATTTGTAAGAAGACCTCAAGATATTTTAGATTTAAGAGAAGTTTTAGCTAATAAAGGTAATAGTAGAATTAAAATTATTTCTAAAATTGAAAACCAAGAAGGTGTTGACAATATGGAAGCTATTGTTGAATTATCTGATGGTGTTATGGTTGCAAGAGGAGATTTAGGTGTTGATGTTCCTGCTTGGGAATTACCTACAATTCAAAAAAGAATGATTGAATTAGCTCAATCACAAGGTAAAATTGTTGTTACAGCAACTCAAATGTTAGATTCTATGCAACAAAATCCAAGACCTACAAGAGCAGAAGTAACTGACGTTCATAATGCTGTATTAGATGGTACATCAGCAACTATGTTAAGTGGTGAATCAGCTAATGGTAATTATCCTGCAGAAGCTGTTAAATACATGGCTACAATTGATGAAAGAGCTGAATATGAAATTGATTATGATAAAATGATCGAAAGAGCATTAAATGAAACATATGAAGTAGAACCACAAGCTGCTATTGCTATGGCTACTGCTAAAATTGCTTTAGAATTTGGTGCTACTGCAATTGTTGCTGAAGGATCAAATGATTTTGCATATCAAATTGCAAGATTTAGACCAGCATGTGATGTATTCTTTGCTGTAAATAATCATCGTGATGCTAGAAGCCTTGCACTTGCTTGGGGTGTTCAACCAGTTGTTGGTAATGCTAAAGATGCATTTAGAGCTGCTAAAGTTGCTGAAGGTTTCAAAAAAGGTGATGTTGTATTATTAGTTACTGAAAAATCAGTTAAATTTAAAACTATATTAAGAAAATAGGACTTAGTCCTATTTTTTTTTTAGAAATTCTTTTGCAATTAGATAATCGTTATGAATTATATTTTTATCATATATTTTTTGATAATTTTCTAATCCCTTTCCAGTAATAAATATTGTTTCATTATCTTTTACTTCTAAAATGGCTTTTTTTATGGCATCTTTTCTATTAATGATTATTTCATATTTAGGATTATATAAATTAGTATTAATAATATCATTGATAATTATTAATGGATTTTCATGTTTTGGATCTTCACTTGTAAAATAAATATAATCAACATATTTAAATAAAATATCACCAATTAGTGGCCTTTTAGTTTTATCTTTTCCTCCTGCTGCTCCAATTACGATTTTAAGTTTATTTAAAGGAAATGTTTCTTTTTCTGATTTTATTAAATTATATAATCCATTTGGAGTATGAGCAAAATCAATTATAATTTTAATATTGTCTTTTTCAAGTTTAAGATATCTACCTTCTATATAAGGAAGATTTTTTAAAAAAGATAATATATTAATAAAACTAATTTTTTCATTTATTCCAATGATAATTGCTGGAATTACATTATATATATTATAAATTTTATTAGTATTTATATAAATATTTTTATATAGTTTGTTTAAATATTTAAATGTTAGTAAAGAATGATTTTTATTATTTATAATATTTATAATTTTAAAATCAGCATTAATGTTTTTACCGAATTTTATAGCATTCAATTTATTTTGATTTATGATTTCGATTCCTTTTTCATCATCAATATTTATAATATTTATAGAATCATTATTAAAAAAACTTTTTTTAGCATTAAAATAATCATCAATAGATTTATAATATTCTAAATGTTCATGAGAAAAATTTGTAAATATTTTATATTTAAAATTTAAATTTTTAACTCTTTGTTCTGATATTGCTTGAGCTGAAACTTCCATTATTAAGTATTTATATTTTTTTTTATAAAAATAATTAATTGTATTAGAAATAAATAATAAATCAGGAGTTGTATTTAATGTTTTTTTAATTTTATCATCATATTCAAGGCCATTAGTTCCTAAATTTAAAACTTTATTATTATATTTTTTAAATAAATTATATATATAAGTAGATGTTGTAGTTTTTCCATCTGTTCCAGTTACACCAATTAAATTAAGTTTATTATTTGGATTAAGATAAAAAAATATTAATTTAATCAATTCTTTTTTGGTATTTTTAACTTTAATAAATGGGAAATTTATATTTAAATTTTTTTCAGAAATAATTATTACTGCACCATTTTTTATTGCTTCAAGAATAAAGTCATGACCATCATAATTATGGCCCTTTATGCATATAAATAATGTATTTCTTTTAACTTTTTTTGAATTTGTTTCGATATGATCAAACTCAATATCATAATTAATATTTTTGTAGTATGCAGATATATTCATATAATCATCCTTTTAAATATATTTTATCCAAAACAAAAGAATTATTGTAATAAACATAAAAAAATTATATAATTATATATGTTATTTGAGGTAATAATATGGATATAAACAAAATTGATAAAAATATGAATTATAATAAAAATATGAGTAATGATATAATCTGGTATGATCCATTAAATAGTGATAAATTCAATTTATGTGGAACAATTTATTCAAAAAAAGAAAAAAAATATACAAGATTAAGCAATGAAAATATAAATAATATTAAAAATGTTAATAAAAATATTTCTTATCTTAGTTTAAATACTGCTGGGATCCAATTAAAATTTAAAACAGATTCTAATAAAATTGTTATTAAAGCAGATATGTTTAAATTTAATTATATGTCACATATGACTGCAATTGGACAAAGTGGTTTTGATTTATATTATTATAATGAATCATTAAAAAAATATGTTTTTCATAATTCTACTAAGTTTGATATTAATACTTATAATTACGAAATTAATTTATTAGAAACTAGTTTTAATAAAATGACAGATTATATAATTAATTTTCCATTATATAACGGAATTAATAGTTTATTAATAGGTTTATGTAAAAATGCAAATGTTATTCCAAGTTATTTTAAAAATGAAGGCAAAATTTTATTATATGGCACATCAATAGCACAAGGAGGATGTGTTTCAAGACCTGGTATGCTATATACAAATATTTTATCAAGGAATTTAGATATTGAGTTTCTTAATATGGGATTTTCTGGTAATGCTTTTAATGAATTAGAAATGGCAATTGAACTTTCAAAAATTAAGGATTTAAAATTGTTTATAATTGATTCTGAAGCAAATGCAGGGATTAATGAAACATTAAAAAATAATTTAGAAAAATTTCTTTTAACATTTTATAAATCTAATCCTAATATTCCAGTATTACTTTTATCTAGAACAAAATTTCAAATGGATTTATATGATACATATAGGATTAATTTAAATAAAATATATGATAAATTTTTTAAGAAAATTGTAAAAAAATTTCGTAAATTAAAATATAAAATTTATTATTTAGATGGAAAGAAAAGTTTTAAAGATGAAAAAAATTTTTTTGAATATACAGTAGATGGAATTCATCCAACTGATCTTGGAAATTTTGATATGGCAAAATATCATTTAAAAAAAATTAAAAAAATAATGTTAAAATGATATATTTTTAATATAAGGGGTGATAAAAATGTTTAAATTACACTCGAATTTTAAACCGACTGGTGATCAACCAGAAGCAATATTAAAACTTGTTGATGGAATTAAAAATGGTTTTAATGAACAAATTTTAATGGGTGTTACTGGAAGTGGAAAAACATATACGATTGCTAATGTTATTTCAAAAATTAATAAGCCAACATTAGTTTTAGCACACAATAAAACTTTAGCTGGTCAATTATATAATGAATTAAAAGAATTATTTCCAGAAAATAGAGTGGAGTATTTTATTAGCTATTATGATTACTATCAACCAGAAGCATATATTGCAAGTACTGATACATATATTGAAAAAGATGCATCGATAAATGATGAAATTGATGAAATGAGACATAAAGCGACTCATTCATTAATGACAAGGGATGATTGTATTGTAGTAGCATCCGTATCATGTATTTATGGGATAGGAGATCCCATTGATTATAAAGAAAATTTGATTTTTTTTAGAAAAAATGATTGCTATGATAGAAATGAAATTTTACTTAAATTAGTAATGATGCAATATGAAAGAAATGATATTGATTTTAAAAGAGGAACATTTCGTATTAGAGGTGATTTAATAGATATTATACCAGCTTATGAAAAAAATAATGGGATTAGATTAGAGTTTTTTGATAATGAATTAGAGTCTATTAAAGAATTTGATATTTTAACAGGTAAATTAATTCGTGAATTAGAATTTGTTACTATTTATCCAGCTAGTCATTTTGTAACAAATAAACAAAAATTAGAAAAAGCTATTTCTTTAATTGAAGAAGAATTAGATTTACAAATTAAATATTTTGAATCAAATGATAAACCTCTAGAAAAAGAACGAATCACAATGCGAACAAAATATGATATTGAAATGCTTAGAGAAACAGGTAGTTGTAGTGGAGTTGAAAATTATTCAAGACATTTATCACTAAGAAAAAAAGGAGAAGCACCATCAACTTTGATTGACTTTTTTCCTAAAGATTTTTTATTAATTGTTGATGAATCTCATGTTACTTTGCCTCAAGTAAGAGGAATGTATAATGGAGATCAAAGTAGAAAAAAATCTTTAGTAGATTATGGTTTTAGACTTCCAAGTGCACTTGATAATCGTCCACTTACATTTAGTGAATTTGAAAAAAAGATTAATAATGTAATTTATGTTTCAGCAACACCTGGAGATTATGAAATAAATAAAAATATTCCTGTTGTTGAACAAATTATTAGACCTACAGGGCTACTTGATCCTATAATTGAAGTTAGAAAAACTAAAGGTCAAATTGATGATTTAGTTTTTGAAATAAATAAAAGAATAGAAAATAATGAAAGAATTTTAATTACAACTTTAACAATTAAAATGAGCGAAGATTTAACAGATTACCTAAAAAAAATGGGATATAAAGTAGCATATTTACATTCTAAAATAAAAAGTTTAGAAAGAATGAATATAATAAGAGAATTAAGATTGAAAAAATATGATATATTAGTTGGAATTAATTTATTAAGAGAAGGTTTAGATATTCCAGAAGTAAGTTTAATTGCAATATTTGATGCTGATAAACAAGGTTTTTTAAGAAGCGATAGAAGCTTAATTCAAACTGTTGGTAGGGCAGCAAGAAATAAAAATGGTAAAGTTATAATGTATGCAGATACAATAAGTACAGCAATGAAAAATTGTATAGATGAAACACTTAGAAGAAGAAATATTCAGGATGAATATAATAAATTAAATAATATTATACCAACTACAATTATAAAAAATATTCAAGAACCAATTTCATTAAAAACAACAATAGTAGAAAATGAAAAAACAAAAAAGAGAATGACTATAAAAGAAAAAAATATTTTAATAAAAGATATTGAAAAACAAATGCTTGAAGCAGCTAAAAATCTTAATTTTGAAGAAGCTGCTGAATTAAGAGATATCTTATTTGAATTAAAAAATGAGTAATGAAAAGGAATTTAGTATGAAAGTAAATGATATAATAAAATTAAAAATAGTTGATTTGGATTATATAGGGCTTGGTATTGGAAAATATGATGGTTATACCATTTTTACAGATAATGCTTTAATAGATGAATTAGTATTATGTAAAATAACTGAAGTCAAAAAAAATATTTGTTTTGCAAATACAATAAAAGTATTAGAAAAATCAAATGATAGAGTTGATGATTTTTGTATTGATGGTAAATTATGTGGTGGATGTATGCTTAAACATTTAAATTATGATAAGCAAATATTATTTAAAGAAAAATTAGTTTCTGATACATTTTTAAAAATTGCAAAAGAAAAGGTAAAAGTAAATAATATTTTTAAAATGGATAATCCATATTTTTATCGAAATAAAATACAAGTTCCATTTTCATATGATAATTATGGCTTTTATGAATATAATACACATAAAATCGTAAATACAAAAAACTGTAATGTTGAACCAGAAATATCTAGAGATATTTTAAATAGTATAAAAGATTTTAATATAAAACATAATTATCAAGATTTAAGACATGTATTAATTAAATATAGCAAAAAATTAAATCAAATAATGGTTGTACTTGTTGTTTATAATATAAAAAATTTTAAAAAATTAGAGCAAGATTTTATAGATTCTTTATTAAAATTTCATGTTGCAACAATTATATTAAATGAAAATAGTAAAGATACAAATGTTATTTTAGGAGATAAAAATAAAATAATTTATGGCGATGGATACATATATGATATTATGAATGATTTAAAATTTAAAATTGGAGTTGAATCATTTTATCAAATAAATACCTTACAAGCAGAAAAATTATATAATAAAGCTATAAAAATGGCAGATATTACAAGTAAAGATATAGTTGTTGATTGTTATTGTGGAATAGGAACAATCACTTTATCAATTGCAAAAAAAGCCAAAAAAGTATATGGAATAGAAATTGTTCCTGAGGCAATTAAAAATGCAATAGATAATCAAAAAATTAATAATTTAAATAATGTTAAATTTATTTTAGGTAAATCAGAAGACAAAATATATGAAATACTTAAAAATGATAAGATAGATGTTATATTTGTTGATCCTCCAAGAAAAGGATTAGATAATAAGATGATTGAAGCATTAAAAAAATATAAAATTAAAAAAGTAATTTATATTTCTTGTAATGTTAGAACTTTAGCAAGAGATTATGATTACTTAAAAGATTTGTATGAGTTAAAAGAAATTAATGCATATGATTTTTTTCCTCATACTCCTCATATAGAGACGGTAGTTCTTTTGTCAAAAAAAGATTAGTAGTCTGTATATTACAAAAGTCAAAGAATTATGTGGAATCAATAAAAGGGAAAATTTTAATCACTTGAAAAAAAGTTAGTAAACAACCACAAGTTCCTGAAGATAAACGCATAATTATTGTGGAAACATTACAATACTTCAAAATGATTTAATGGTTAAAAGCACGGATGCAATTCACTTATACTTTTATTCGACAAAAATTTCTATTTCCCAAAAATGAAAAATAATTGATTTTGGGAAATACAATATGGTATACTAAATACAGAGGTGATAATGATGAAACTGATAGAGCGTGATTTTTATCTTGAAAAAATAAAAAATGTGGCAGGAACACCGGATATAAAAGTAATAACAGGTGTTCGTCGTAGCGGAAAATCTAAATTATTGGAAGCATTCAAAAAATATATATCCGAAACACAGCCGAATGCCAATATCATCCATATCAATTTTAATATCGCAAAGTTTGAAAATCTAAAAGAATATCATGCATTAAATGATTATATTGAAAATGCGTATGTAGAAGGTGTTGATAATTTCTTATTGATAGACGAAGTACAACTATGTCCTAATTTTGAATTGACTATCAATAGTTTACACGCACAAGAAAAATATGATATTTATCTTACAGGTTCAAATGCGTTTCTTTTGAGTTCTGATTTGGCTACGCTTTTTACTGGCAGAACGTTTGAAATAAAAGTCTACCCATTTTCGTTTAAAGAGTACTTGGAATATTTTGAAAATATGAACATTTATGATGCTTTTGATAGTTATATAAAAGAGGGCGGAATGTCCGAATCGTATTTATATCGTGATATGGAAGCAAAGTACGATTATATTGCAGATGTATTCGATACATTGATTGTTCGGGATATTCGTCAAAAATATAAAATCAGAAATCCGCAACTAATGGAAAAAATCGTCGATTATCTTATGGATAATATATCCAATCTTACATCGGCGCGAAATATTGCGGATACGCTGACGATAAACAAGGATAAAATCAATCATAAAACCATCGGCAATTATCTTCAATATCTTTGTAATGCGTTTGCTTTTTATAAAATCAGAAGATACGACATTCACGGAAAAAAATATCTTGCATCTAATGATAAATATTATTTAAGCGACCACTCTTTCCGCTATGCAAAACTCGGAACGAAGA
>CAYZIB010000018.1:0-20939 GCA_964478425.1 uncultured Anaeroplasmatales bacterium
GTTGAATACAAAAATCATGATGGTAATTGGGTAACTCAGTTAGATCTTTTAAATGATATTAGTGGAAATATTTCTAATTTGATAGATTATAAATCGAAGATAAAATGTGAATTTGAATATCCAGTAACGGAATTTAGAATTTATGTTAAAACTGATAGTTTATCGGGTGATAGAAATAAAGGAAGGTTAGTTTTAGGTAATATCTTATTAATTCATGAAGAGTTTGAGCATACGTATTCTTATACTTCTAATGGTAGTTCTGGTCATACATCATTATGTAGTTGCGGAGAAATTTCTACACAATATCATGCTATAAATTCAAGCCAAGCTATAGAAAGATATGCAAATTGTATTCAATGTGGCCACTTAGTTGATTTAGGAACAGATATTGTTGTTGGTGTTATGTCGGTAGAAGAAATGCTACATAGTGAAAATGGAAGTTATATTTTAAATGATGGTACTATCGTTTTAGTGGAGGAAGATATAGAAGCCTATCTTAATAGTACTTAAGTTTTTTCTTCAGGTGATGAAATATTTTAATTATTAAAATTAAGCTAAGTCTTTTTTATACTGCCAGTCATTGTGAAATGAATATAGGTCTAAAAATGATGAAATGTTTAGCATTTAAATAGTTTTTATAATGAACTAGAAAAATTTTTTAGATAAGAACTTTACATATTCTGAGTGGGAAAATGAGATAATGAAATATTAAATATACGATATAGACGACAATTTATTAATTGAATATATTGATAAGGCTAACGTAGTAAATAGAATGAATTATAGATATAATGATGTAGAGGATGTATTGATTAAACTTGATTTAATGAATAACGGTCATTTGAATAATGCAAGACTATATTTATTTTCAAAGAAAAAAGTTTTAATGTTAAAATTAGTTATTTACAACCTAAAAATTCAACATTTATTGCTAATAATAAATAATAATATAGATAAATATTAAAATCACTATTACATAATATGAAATATTATTCATATAATGTTGTGGTGTTTTTTTTATTAAATATTACCTAGTTTGAATTCTAGGGACGGGAATGATGAGATGTCTAACAAATCAAATTTAAATTTTAAACGATAAGTGTAAATATAACTATATTTTTAGCGAAAAAATTAAACAATTTAGTTGCTAAAATTTTAAATATGGGGGTATAATAATGATAGAGTCAAAAGTTTTATGAAAACTATATTGAGGTTATTATCATGAAATATATAAAAGAATTATCAAAGTTAAAATTATTCAATAAACAAGATGTAGTAAATATATGTGGGAACATTAATAATGCTAATTATATTTTAAAATCATATATTGACAAAGGTTATATTAGCAAAATAAAAAAAGATTATTATGTAATTAATGATTTAGTTAATAATACACCTGCCGCAAATAAATATGAAATTGCTTGTGGCTATAACACAAATGATTTTATTTCTCATCATAGTGTTTTTGAATATTATGGATTTAGTAATCAAGTCTATAATACTGTTGATATTACAACTAATACATTTAAACGTGATTATATTTTTGATGAGTGTATATATAAATATCATAAAAGTAATAACTTTATTCAAGTAAATAAATTATCAGGAATTAAAATAAGTAGTATTGAAAGAGCAATTGTAGATTGTATAAATGATAGTTCTAACTTTGAATATTACGAGTTACTAGAATGTATTAATAACATTAATGCCATTGATGAGTCAAAAATACTCATATATTTAGAAAGTTTAAACAATAAATTGTTATATAAAAAAGTAGGATTTGTTTTAGAAAAATATAAAAAAACATTTGAAATTTCTGATGATTTTTTTCTTTCTTGTAAAGAAAAAAGTGGAAATACAGTAGGTTATTATAATTTGCAAGCAAAAGATGCATTAATATTTAATGCAAAGTGGCGTTTATTTGTTTATAAAGATATGGAGGTAATCTAATGTTTTCATACACAAAAAAAGAAATAGTTATACTTGCAGAAAAATTAAATGTTCAAAAACAAACATTAGAAAGAGTTTTAAGACTGATTGACATTTTAGAATTCATTAATGAAGATGAATATTTAAAAGGTAAATTAGTATTAAAAGGTGGAACTGCTATTAATTTAACATTTTATGATTATTTAAGATTAAGTGTTGATATTGATTTAGTTTATGTTGGCTCTATTGACAAAGAGCTAATGCTTGTAGATAGAACTATAATTGAAAAGAAAATATTGAATTATATGCAACAAGTTAATATGCAGTATCGTAAAGATAAAACAAAGAAAACTCATGCTTTAGATTCATTTGTTTTTAATTATTCTAATATGTTTAATGCTATTGATATGATAAAAATAGAGATTAACTATATGAATAGAATTCATTTGTTTGATTATGAAAAAAGAAGTATTACTTTGCCTTTAATGAACAGTATAGAGGTTTTAACATTAAATAAGTTTGATTTATTTGCATCAAAAATGAGTGCTTTAGTATATAGAACAACTATTAGAGATATTTATGATGTTAATAATATGATAAAAAACAAAACAATAAATAAAGATGACTTATTTTTATTTAGAAAATGTTGTATTTTTTATTTACTTTTGTCATCTGAGGACAAAATTAATATCAAATTATTGTTTAATGAATGTAAGAAAAGAATGAATTCATTTATAGGTAATAGAATGCCCCAATATTTGACATCAACTTTAAAACTTAATGAAATATTTGATATTAAAATTGCTGTTGATAGTATTAATTTATTATTAGATGAACTTTTAGATACTATTAGTGATAATGAAATTACTTTTATAAAAAGTTTTCCTAATCCTTCTTTGCAACTTTTTGGTGATTCTTTAATTGATGAAAAAATAAGAGTACACCCGATGATTAAATGGAAAATGTCGTTGATAAAAGATAAGGATTAATATTATTAATGTTTTATTTACTGAATTTAATAGATATAATAATCCATTAAATGTTATTCTTAAGAAGATAAGAGATGAAATAGGTAGTGATATACATTATGAATATAATTCACAAGTAATTAGAATAAATAAAATTACACCAAATGAAACTACATCATATGAATTAGAAGGAAGCAATATTATAAGTATGCATAAAGTTACTTTAGATGAAAATGTAATTCTTGATTTTATATATGATAGTAATTCTATGTTAGTAGGAGTAAATACAATTGAAGGTAATTATTTTAATGTTAGAGATATCATAGATAATATTATTGGTTTAATTGACAAAAATGGTAATTTCGTGATAAAATATAACTATGATGCATGGGGAAAACTATTAGACAAAGTAGCATTAATTGATTGTATCGTTTCAAGACATAATCCATTTATATATAAAGGATATTATTTTGATTCAGAAACTAATTTTTATTATTTGAATTCAAGATACTATTCTCCAGAAATTTGCAGGTTCATTAGTCCAGACTCTGTCGATTATCTAGAACCAGGATCTTTTAATGGATTGAATTTATATTGCTACTGCATGAATAATCCAATTTCTTATTGCGATCCTAGTGGGCATTTTGTTCTGTCGTCTTTTTTAATTGCAGTTGGAATTGGAGCTGCTGCTGGATTTTTGTCACAATATATTTCCGATGTAATTGCTAATATTAAAGATGATGGTTTTCAATTTTCTGATTTATTAACTATCAATAAAAGTAATTGGAAGGATTATCTAGGTGCTACAATTGCAGGAGCAATTGGAGGTGCATCTGGGGGACTGGGACTAAATTTACTTGGGACAATGTTATTTGCCGGTATGGGACAAGTTATTGGAGATTTGATATGTGGAGACATTGATTCATTTGGTGATGCTGTTAATACGTTTTTAAAAGCTGCATTTACTGCTGGTTTATCATACGGTATTACTAGTGCAGTTAGCGCAAGTTTTGGAAGATGGCAAATGAATAGCAAAATTTTAAAAGGATCAAGTAAAAATATTAAGATTAATGCAAGAATCAAGAATTTAACTGGTTCATATGGTAAAGCATTAAATGGTATGAAAATTGGTAGAAATTCAACTAGTCAGTTTTTAAAACAATTAGCTTTTACAAATAGTAATATGGCACTTACTGAATCTACTGGTGGTTTGATTTCAATACTTTTGGCACTTGGAGGATTTTAATGAAAAAAGTTTGTTTTATAATTTTTAACTTTATATTAATTATTTTGATGATATTTTTTATAATTTTTATTCCGTATGGTTATATATATGATTTGGGATTATTTTTACCAATATTAACTGTTGTTAATTGTATTAAATATCAAAGCCATATTCAAAGATATCCACTGAATGATTTAAGTGAATATCAATTCAATGTTCTCCATGATGATTTTGCATTTTATAATGAAGTTGATAAATATTATTTTATCGAGATTAATTATTCTAATGGTATATATAGAACAAATGAATGTAAAAAGAAAATGATTTTTGATATGAAAAAATGCATTTTTCCCCAAAATTATTTAAGGGCATATTTTGTTAGGAATATTCATTTTTTAGTTATTAAACAAAGAAAGTTGTCATTAAGACATTTATCAAAAAGTTTAAAGGTTATAGATAATTTTAAATATCAAAATTTAAAAATTATTTTTGTAAAAGAAACTAAAAGAAAAGAATATTGGATTGTTAAAAATGGTAAGACTAAAGTAAATATTATTATTGCTGATATAATTGGGAATGTATTTTCTAATATGATTATAATGAATAAATACAGTCATAATTTTGATAAATATAAAAAATTGTCAGAAAAATATTATGCAAATAATAAAAAATATTATAAATAATTTTATAAATAATCAAAAAAACAAACATTACTTTTAATACTAAGGATGAAACTGAGTAATATCAGTTTCATCCTTTTTTTATATTTAATATGTATAAGAATAAAAATTTGTGATTCTAGCTGTCCAATGGTTAAAAATGCCACTTGTCACATTTTTTTAATTGTAACATTATGTGAATCTAATAGATTAAATATCAATATAAATAAATGATGTGATGACATTAAATAATTTGATCCATATACAATCAAAACTATTGATCAAAACCCATACTTCTATTAAAAATAAACAATTAAAAAGTAAGGTTGAGTTAATTGACTTTACTTTTTTTAATTACTGTATAACTAATTTAGTTTATTTAAAAAAATTAAAATAACTATTAGTTATACATAAAATGTTATTTTTCAACAAATTTAGATAATTAAAAATTATATAATATAAGTAGCTAATTTATTAGTATATGATATTTAGCTATATTTTATTCATAAACAATAAAATATTATTGGAACGATTTACCTATAACCGCATCAATTGATGCATATACCAACTTATATGAGAATATAAGCCGATATATCTTGCCCACATTGTGGTAGGCAGTGATTATACTTAAATCAAAAGCCGAATATCTGTATGTAGATATATTAAGTTGCAAAAAGACAGATGATTGTTTTAATACAAGCACCACGCCTTGCAAAATCGAACTAACCTTTATCATGGCTAGTTGCGTTTTTTGCGAGGTTTTTTTGCTTGGGAATAATAATTTAAAAAATGAATTAATAGATTTAATAATAAAATATTAAAAGCACCATTTGCATATAATGTAGTGGTGATTTTATGTTCTTTTATTTGGTTGGAATTAAAGGGACGGGAATGGCGAGTCTAGCATGTTATTTAAAAGATTTAGGAAATGATGTAATAGGAAGTGATACTGATACTTATTATTTTACAATGGATAATCTAATTATAAAAAATATAAAAATTTTATCTTTTAATAAAGATAACATCAAAAATAAATATATTTATATTATTGGAAATGCCTATGATAAAAATAATATTGAAGTATCTAAAATAATAAATAATAAATATGAGTACTATTATTATCATGAATTTATATCTAAATTTATTAAAAAAGATTTGATTTGTATTTCAGGTACACATGGCAAAACAACTACTGCTTCATTATTATCAAAAATGTTAGATAATAAAGTATCTTATATAATAGGTGATGGAAGTGGATATGGTACAGAAATTACTAATTATCTAATTTTAGAAGCATGTGAATATAAAGAACATTTTCTTTCATATATTCCTAAAATAGCTTTAATAACAAATATTGAATTAGATCATCCTGATTATTTTAAAAGTAAAGTACAATTAGAAGAAACTTTTTTAAAATTTGCAGAAAAATCAGAAATACTAATTTTAAATAATGATGAATTATCAACTAAATATTTAAAACATAAAAATAAAATAACATTTGGATTTGATAAAAGTAGTGATTATGTTATTAACATTATAGATGAAACAAATAATGGTTATAATGTAATTATAAAAGAAAAGAAAAATAATAAAAAATATAATTGCTTTTTACCATTTTTAGGTAAACATTTAATATATGACTTTTGTGGAGCATTTATTATTTGTTTAATAATAGGAATAAATCCTATTATAACTAATCTTACTTTACCTAAAAGAAGAATGACTACTTATAAATATGGCAAAACAATTTTAATTGATGATTATGCTCATCATCCAACAGAAATTAAATGTCTAGAAACATCATTAAGAAAAACATATCCAAATAAAAAAATAAATGTAATATTTCAATCACATACATATTCAAGAACAATAAAATTTAAAAATGAATTTAAAAAAGTTTTAAAATTGTTTGATAAAGTATATATAGAAAATGTTTTTTCATCAAAAAGAGAAAAAGAAAATTTAATTTTAGAACAAGAAATAAATGATTTTTTTAATGAATTTGAAAAATTTAATATCAATGTAATTAAAGAAATTAATCAAAATAAAGATGAAATTTGGGTATTTTTAGGAGCAGGGACAGTAAATAAATATATTGATTTACTAATAAATAATAAGTTTATTATTTAATATATTGAAAATATTTTCATAATATGATAAAATTTATGCTAGGAAGTGGTATTATGAGTAAAGTTACAATATATGATGTTGCTGGTGCTGCAAAAGTTTCACTTGCTACTGTTTCAAGAGTATTAAACAATCCTGAAAAGGTTAAACCAGAAACAAGAGATAGAGTAAATAAAATTATAAAAGATTTAGGATATCGTGCAAATGCAATAGCAAGAGGATTAGCTAGTAGAAAATCAACTACAGTTGGAGTTCTATTATCCGATGTTACAAGAGCATCCGTTGCTGAAATGCTTGATGGAATATTAGATATAGCAAAAAAATATGATTACACTATTAAATTATTTTCATTTGGTGTAAATGATGATTTAGATGATACTTTAAGAAGTGTTATTAGTGAACAAGTAGATGGTGTTTTATATTTAAATGATGAATTAGATGATTCAGAAATTAAAAAAATTGTAGATGGATTTTTAGATAATATGGTTCCAGTTGTTTTTTGTAATGTAATTACTGATGATGAAAATGTTCCTGTAGTTGCAATTGATTATGAACAAGCAGCATATCAAATTACAAAAAGAATGATTGAAAATGGGAAAAAGAAAATTTATTTTGCATCAACTGCTCGTAGATATTCAATTAATGCCAAAAAAGAATTAGGATATCAAAAAGCAATGGAAGAAGCAAATTTAACTTCTCATATCATAAGAACAACCGGAGATACAAGTAAAAATAGACCATATTTTAAAGAAGTATTACAAACAGAAGAAATAGATGCATTTATTGGATCTCGTGATTCAATAGCTTTATCTTTTTTAAATGTTGCACAAGAAGAAGGATTTCATGTTCCAGATGATATAATGGTGGCAGGATTTCAAAATACAAAATATGCTTTATTATCAAGACCATTAATGACATGTGTTAATATGCCTGTATATGATTTAGGAGCTGTTTCAATGAGGTTATTAACAAAATTTATGAAAGATGAATCAGTTACTGAAAAAAAGATTTTATTACCACATGATCTTGTTATAAGACAAACTGCATAATCGATGATAGAAAAAAAGTAAATAAATAATTTTTTTAAAGAGAGATAATGGATGGTGCAAATTATTAAAAAATATTTATTGAATACATTTCTTAAGACTTATATTAAAGTATAAGCGTTACCTGCGTTAAAGGTTAAAGAGCCCTTATGGGAATTAAGGTGGTACCGCGATTAATTCGTCCTTAAATTTTTTAAGGACTTTTTTATTTTAAAAGGAGGAAAAGATATGACTTTAGTTGAAGATTTAAAATGGAGAGGACTAATCCATAATGTTACAGATGAAAAAATACTTGAAATATTAGATAATGAAAAGGTTAATTTTTATTTAGGAGCAGATCCTACAGGAGATTCATTACATATTGGACATTTAGTAGTTTATTTACTTGCTAAAAGATTAGAAAAATATGGACATAGACCAATATTTTTAATAGGAGGAGCAACCGGGTTTATAGGTGATCCAAAACAAAATTCAGAAAGAAAATTACTTGATTTAGAAACAATTGAAAAGAATGCTCAAGCTTTAAATAAACAAGTTAGTAATTTATTTAATTGTGAAATGGTTAATAATTATTCTTGGGTTAGTAAAATTCCATTATTAGATTTTTTTAGAATATATGGAAAACTATTTAATGTAAATTACATGGTAAATAAAGAAACAGTTAAAGCAAGACTTGAATCAGGAATTTCATATACTGAATTTAGTTATCAAATATTACAAGCATTAGATTTTGAACATTTATTTAAAGAAAAAAATTGTGTTTTACAAATAGGTGGTCAAGATCAATGGGGAAATATTATTGGTGGAATAGAATTAATTAGAAAAATGGATCAAAAAGATGCATATGGCTTAACTACACCTTTAGTAACAAAAAGTGATGGTACAAAATTTGGGAAAAGTGAAAGTGGATCTGTTTGGTTAGATAAAAATAAAACAAGTGTTTATGAATTTTATCAATACTGGATTAATGTTGCTGATAGCGATGTAATTACTAGATTAAAACAATTTACATTTCTAGAACCAAATGAAATTTTAGCATTAGAAGAAAGCTTAAAAACAGAACCACATTTAAGAAAATGTCAAAAGGTTTTAGCTGAAGAAGTAACTAAAATAGTTCATGGATCTAAAGAATTAGAAAAAGCTATTAAAATATCTGATGTATTATTTAGTGGAGATATAAAAAAACTTACTCTTGATGAACTAGTAATTGCGATAAATGGAATTAATAAAATTAGTTTTAAAGAATCATTAGTTGAAGCAGTTGTTGAATTAGGATTAGCAAGCTCTAATCGTGAAGCAAGAGATTTTATTAAAAATGGAGCTATTACAATTAATGGTAATAAAATAAATGATATTAATTATAAATTAAGTGATTCTGATATGTTATATGATAAATATATAGTAATAAGAAGAGGTAAGAAAAAATACGGTGTTATTGAAAAGGCATAAATTGCCTTTTTTTTATATATAATTAATTGGTGAAATTAATGCTTTTATTAAATATAAAACAAGTAAAAGAAAATTATTTGTTTTACGCTAAAATAAAAAAAGTATATGCAGTAATTAAATCTAATGCATATGGATTTGGAATAAAAAAAATATATAAAACATTAAAAAAAGCTGGATGTAATTATTTTTCAGTTATAGATATTAATGAAGCAATATATTTAAGAAAATTAGATAAAAAAATAAATATTTTATTATTATCAGATTTTGATTATAATGATTTAAAAAAAATAATAAAAAATAAAATTATTTTAACTATTTCAAGTTTAGAAAAATTTGATAAAATTTATAATTTAAATAACAAAATTAAAATTGAATTAAAAATAGATACTGGAATGCATAGATTTGGTTTATCCAAAAATGAATATAATGCTATAATTGAAAAGTTAAAAGATAAACCAAATATAAAATTATTAGGTGTATATACTCATATGGCAACAAATAAATCTAATTTTTTTTATGATTATCAATTTAATAATTTTAAAAGTTTAAAAATAAATCAAAATATTGATATTCATGTTTCATCATCTTTTGGATATTTGTATGATAATTATACAAATACTTTAAGAATAGGATATGGATTATATAAAAATTCTATTTATTTATATGGGAAAATTATTAAAATATTTAAACTAAAAGCACTAGAAGGATTAGGATATGATTTAAAATATAAAGCAAATAATGATAAATTAGTAGCAATAGTAAATATTGGGTATTATGATGGATTAAGTAGAAATTTTAGTAATTTGTATGCTTATTTAAATAATAAATATGTAAAAATAATTGGAAATATATGTATGAATCATTGCTTTATTTTAGTTGATAAATCAGCAAAAATTAATGATCAAGTTGAATTTATTGGTGATCATATTAAATTAGAAGAAATAGCAAAAAATTTAAAAACAACACCCCATGAGATAATTATAAATTTAAATAAAAGTAATATAAAATATATTTAGTTTGTTATTTTAAAAATTTATGTTATAATCAAATAGGTGGTAATATGATAAGTATATTATATAATCCGTTATCAAGAAACGGAAATAATGATAAATTATTAAATAAAATAAAAAATAAAGTAAAAAAAAGATTTAATACTGATAACATAAATTTAGTTAATTTTTTTAATCTTAATTTAGAAAATTTTATAAACGAATTAAAAGAAGATGACAAAGTAATATTAGTTGGTGGAGATGGAACATTAAATTTTGCTGCTAACTACTTAAAAGATAAAAAAATAGATAATGATTTTTATTTATATAAAGCAGGTACTGGTAATGATTTTGGAAGATGTTTTAAAGGTGAATTAGTAAAATTAAATGATTATATAACAAATCTTCCTAAAGTTATAGTTAATGATCATGAGTATGTATATTTAAATGGATGTGGAATTGGTGTTGATGGGGACATGTTATTTAGTTGATCATTCTGGTAAAAAAAATAAATTTAATTTTTTTAAATCTGCTTGTATTAGTTTTTTAAAATTTAAAAAAATGAATTTATTAATAAATATGGACGGAAAAGAATATACTTTTAATAAAGTATGGTTTACAACAGTAATGAATGGAAAGTATTTTGGTGGAGGAATGAAACTTACTCCTGATTCTATTAGAGAAGATGATATATTAGAGTTAATCGTAATAGATAAAGTAAAATTAATTCCACTTATTTTAATTTTTCCAACTATTTATTTAGGATGGCATTATTTCTTTAAAAGATATGTTCATCATTTTAAAGTAAAAGAAGTAGATATTAAAGTTTTAAATGGTAAATATACTTATCAACATGATGGAGAAACAATAAGAGATATTGATCATTTTCATGTAAAAAAGGGCTAAAATTAGCCCTTTTTTTACATTATTTTATTTTTCTTCCAAGTCCAATTTTTTGATATACTTTTCTTATTTTCTTTTCAGCATATCTTCTAGCATAATCTCTACCTTCATTTAAAATTTCGTCAAGTTCATTAGAATTAATTATTTTTTGATATTTTTCTTGAATTGGTTTTATTTCTTCAACAACAATTTTAGCTAAATCCTCTTTAAATGTTTTATAATTTGAATTTACATATTTTTCTTCGATTATTTTTATATCTAATCCAGTTATAGCACTATAAATAGTTAATAAATTAGATATACCAGGTTTATTTACAGGATCATATTTAATTAATGTATCTAAATCAGTAACTGCAGATAATATTTTATTTTTAATAGCATTTAGATCATCAAGTAAAAATATAGATGCTTTAGGTTTATCATCTGATTTACTCATTTTTTTAGTTGGATCTGTTAAGCTTTGAATTTTAGCTCCAACTTTTTGAATTAAAGGTTCTGGAACTTTAAATGTTTCACCATACATTTGGTTAAATCTTTTAGCAAGTGTTTGAGTTAATTCTAAGTGTTGAGATTGATCATATCCAACAGGAACAAAATCTGCATCATATAATAATATATCTGCAGCCATTAACGCTGGATATGTTAATAAACTTGATCTAATACCTGTTTCTTGCTTTTGTTTTTTATCTTTATATTGAGTCATTCTTTCTAATTCTCCAACATAAGATGTACATTGCATAATATATCCTAATTCTAAATGTTCTTTAACCTCTGATTGAATAAATAAATGAACTTTATTTGGATCTAATCCACAAGCTAAATATAAAGCAGCTAGAGATCTTATGTTTTTTCTTAATTTTTCTTTTTCTTGTTTAACTGTTATTGAATGTAAATCAGCAATAAAAACATAAAAATCAATATCTTCAGTTTCTTGTAGTTTAACAAAATTTTTGATTGCTCCTAAGTAATTACCAAGAGTTAAATTTCCTGATGGTTGGATTCCTGATACTAATGTTTTCATATATATTCTCCTTTTTTAAAATAAAAAAAGTCCTTAAAAAATTTAAGGACGAATTATTTCGCGGTGCCACCTTAATTCTGGTTTTATCCAGCACTTAATTTAAAAAAACTCTAAGACCCATCGCTATAATTATTTTACTTATTTACACCAAACATAAGCTCTCTATAAAAAATAATTTATAACACTTTTCTTTTCATCGTTTTTTTTAGTATAACATAGATAATTTTTTTAGTCAATTAATTTTTCAAGCTCATTAATTAAGTAATACATTCTTTCATTAACACTTAAATATGTTTCTTTTTTAGTTAAATCAACATTAGCTTTTTTAACTAAATTAAGTGAATAATCACTTCCTCCTGATTTTAACATGTTTAAATAATTGTTTAAAGCATTTGGAACATTATTTTTTATATCACTATATATTTTTAAAGAAGCAGTAAATGATGTTGCATATTTATAAACATAAAATGGTGAATGGAATAAATGAGGTATATAAGCCCAAACATATTTTTTAACTTTTTCTTTAGTTATATCTATATCATAGTATTCTTTATACAGTTTAATCATTATATTAGATAAAGTTTCTTCAGTTATTGGCTCACCATTTTCTGCAATTTTATGAGCTTCATATTCATAATTAGCAAATAAAGCTTGACGGAAATATGTTGATGCAATACTTTGTAATGCATGATCTAATAACATAATTTTTTCTTCTTTTGTTTTAGCTTTTTCTAATAATACATCTAATAATAAATGTTCATTAAAAGTAGAAGCAATTTCAGCTACAAATATTGTATAATCACTTGTTGCCATTGGTTGATATTTATTAGAAAATAATGTATGGATTGAATGCCCTGCTTCATGAGCAAGTGTAAAACATGATTCTAATGTTTCATCATGATTTAATTTAATAAATGGATGCATATTATATAATCCTGATGAAAAAGCTCCTGATTCTTTGCCTTCTTTAATATTTACATCCACAAATCCATCTTCTAAAGCTATTTTAGCATTATCAATAAATTCTTCAGGCATAAATGATATTGCATCAAAAAATAAATCTTTTGCTTCATTATAAGAATATTTAGTATTAGTTTGTGATAATGTTAAAAATCTATCATATGTTCTATATTCATCTAATTTAAGAATTTTCTTTCTTAATTTTATATATTTTTTTAATGGATCTGAATTTGTTCTTGCAGTATCTATTAATGTTTCATATACAGAATTTGGGATTTTATCATTATATAAAAATGATTCTAAAACATTATTGTAATTTCTAGATTTAGCATAAGCAATATTTCTTTTTATAATATTATAATAAATATTTGCATATGTATTTTTATGATTATCAAATTCTTCATATAATGTTTCAAAAATTAATTTTCTATTATATGGATCTTTTTCATTTTGAATTAAACTTGACCAGTTTCCTTGAGAAACTTTAACTTTAGACTCATTTAATAAAAGAACTTCTTTATCTTTATGATCTGCAACACTTAATGCATCATAAACATCACTATGATTTGTAGCATTAGAAAAATTGGTTAAAAGTAATTCTTTATCTTCTGATAAAACATGATCTTTTGAATGATAAATTTGTTCTATAGGAAAAGTATATTCTTTTATTTTTTTGCTTTTATATGTTTTAATTTTATCTAATCCAATTTTTAAAATTTCTGGTTCAAAAAAACTAGTATTTTGACTAAGTTGATAGAATAAGTATTGAGCTTTTTGAATGTTTTGTAGTAAATTTGTATCTTTCATATTTAATGTATAAGATAAACTAGCATATTGATAAATACGATATAATTTATCTAAAACAAACTCTAAATCAGTAAAATAGGATTCTAAATTTTCTTCTGTATTTAGTTTTCCTTGATAATTTTTTATGTTATTAATTAATTCTTTGGTTTCTGTAATACTATTTAAAAAATCATTTTGTGATTTAAAAAAGTATTCTAAATTCCAATTCATATCTAATCACTCCTTTATTTGATTATAACATAATATAAAACCATAAAAAGCATGTAATCGCTTTTATTAGATAAAAAAATAAATATTTTTGTTTGAACTTTACAAAAAGTATAAATTTTGTTATATTTTATAATGGTGATAGTATGATTCAAATTTTTACAACTCCATCTTGTTCATCATGTAGAAAAGCAAAAAAATGGTTAGAAGAACATAATATATCATATGTTGAAAAAAATTTATTTCAAGTAAAAATTACAGATAATGATATAAAAGATATGTTGAAAAATACTTTAAATGGTTTCGATGATATTATATCTCAAAGAGCCAAAATTATTAAAGAAAATAATATTGATATTAATAAAATGAAGTATAGTGAGCTTGTTGAGTTTATAAAAGAAAATCCTAGTATATTAAAAAGACCAATTATTATCGATGATAATAAATTACAAGTTGGTTATAATGATGAAGAAATAAGAGTTTTTATACCAAAAGAATTAAGAAAACATATTATGTGTACTAATTGTAAAGGAAATAATGATTGTGAATATCAAATGCTTTTAAAAGAACAATTAGGTAGTATAGAAATAAATAAAACAGAATAAGCAAAATTTATTCTGTTTTTATTTATATAGTTAATTTGTTGAATGCTCTATATCTTTTTCCTCTGATTTTTTTTCTTTTTATATTGTTATTTTTTAAAAAATTATTAAAAAAATCATTTCCTTTTTTTAAATCATTACATTCAATTTCAATTTCATAATCAATTGAATTATCAATAAATTCATTTAAATCTAAACAAATAAGATAACTATTATAATTGATAGTAGTTCTTGTGGTTTTTAATTTGGTAATATAATTTAATTTAAAATTATTATATATAAATCCTTCATTAATCATGTTTAAAGCTTTTTTACTATCTATTTTAGTTATTATTTCTTCACAAGTAAAATCTTTGATTTTTTTTTTGATTTGTAATTCAAATAAATTATTTATTTCTCTTAATCTTATTGTTGTTTTATTATTAACAAAATTAAAATCATTTGTATCAAAATAATAATTTGTTTGAACTATGGTTTTACAGTTTGAATTTTTAAAAATATTTATTAAATTTATGTATTCGTCTTTTTTTAATTCGTTTTTAAATTCAATTTCTAATTCTTTTTTTTCCATAATTTTATCCTCATTAAAATTATATCAAAAAATTATTTTAATACAATCATTTTAAAATTTCATCAATTATTCCATAATCTAATGCTTCGCTAGCAGACATGAAAAAATCTCTTTCCATATCTTTTTTTAGCTCAACAATATCTTTTTTTGTTAAATCTGCTAAAATATTTGTAATTTTTTCTTTTGTTTTTAATAATCTATTTGTTGCAATTAAAACATCTGTTGCTTGACCATTACATCCACCTAATGGTTGGTGAATCATTATTTCACCATTTATTAAAGAATATCTTTTTTTCCCTGCAGCAAGTAAAATAGAAGCCATAGAAGCACAAAGACCAATACAAATAGTATTTACATTTGGTTTTATATAGTTCATTGTATCAAATATAGCTAATCCAGCATTAATAGATCCTCCGGGACTATTAATATATAGGTTAATATCTTCATTACTTTCGGATGCTAAAAATAATAGTTCAGAAACAATAATACTTGATAATTGGTCTGTAATTTCTCCTTCTAAAATAATAATTCTGTCTTTTAGTAAACGTGAAAAAATATCATATGATTTTTCAAGTCCGTTTGTTTGTTCAATAACAATTGGTATATAATTCATTTTTTTATCTCCTTTTTTTTATAATATAATATCAAAAGCGTTTACATGATATTGTAGTTTTTTGTAAGATAAAAAAAAGTTGTAAAATAAAAAAAATATGGTAAAATTATATATGTATTAAAACTAAATTTTTAGGAGGAATTAAAAATGGCTGTAAAAGTCGCAATTAATGGTTTTGGACGCATTGGTCGTCTAGCATTTAGACAAATGTTTGGTGCTGAAGGATATGAAATCGTTGCAATCAATGATTTAACTAGCCCAAAAATGTTAGCAAATTTATTAAAATATGATACTGCACAAGGTGGATATGCAGGACACATTGGAGAAAACTTACATACTGTTTCTTCAAAAGAAGCTGTTCTTGCTGAAGATGGAAAAACTGTTGTAACTCCTGGTTCAATCACTGTTGATGGTAAAGAAATTACTATCTATGCTGAACCAAAAGCACAAAATTTACCTTGGGGAGAATTAGATGTAGATGTAGTATTAGAATGTACTGGTTTTTATACATCAAAAGCAAAATCACAAGCTCATATCGAAGCTGGTGCTAAAAAAGTTGTAATTTCTGCTCCTGCTGGTAATGATTTACCAACAATTGTATTTGGTGTTAACGAAAATACTTTAACAAGCGAAGATACAATTATTTCAGCTGCATCATGTACTACTAACTGTTTAGCTCCTATGGCTGATGCATTAAATAAATATGCACCTATTCAAACAGGTATTATGAGTACAATCCATGCATATACTGGAGATCAAATGATTCTTGATGGACCTCATAGAAAAGGTGATTTAAGAAGAGCTCGTGCTGGTGCTGCTAATATCGTTCCTAACTCAACAGGAGCTGCAAAAGCAATCGGATTAGTTATTCCTGAATTAAATGGTAAATTAATTGGTTCTGCTCAACGTGTACCTGTTGCTACTGGTTCAACAACTATTTTAACTGCTGTTGTTAAAGGTAAAGATGTAACAAAAGAAGGAATTAATGAAGCTATGAAAGCTGCTCAATCTGCTTCTTATGGTTATAATGAAGATCCTATCGTATCAAGTGATGTTATTGGTATGAGATATGGTTCATTATTTGATGCAACTCAAACTATGGTTTCTAAAATTGATGAAGAAACTTATCAAGTTCAAGTTGTTTCTTGGTATGATAATGAAAATTCATATACATCTCAAATGGTTAGAACTATTAAATATTTAGCTTCTTTAAAATAATTAAATAATATTAAAACCTTCTTTTTTAAGAAGGTTTTTTTAATAGAGGTCGAAAATGAAAAAAATAAATAATAAAAATTTAGCTATTATTGCAATTTTGACAGCTTTAGCAGTTATTTTAAAAATGGTAGTTATTTATATATTTTTAAATAACAGATTAGTTTTCCATAATATCCCTATTATCATAATTGGTTTTTTATATGGACCATTATTTGGTTCAGTAAGTGCTATTGTTAGTGATATATTATCAATTATTATTACTCCTAATTGGAATCCGTTATTTTTAATTCCGCAAATTTTTTGGGGACTTATTCCAGGTATATTTGGATATTTATATAAAAATAAATTAAACACTAAAAGAGTATTTGTTATAGAGCTTTTATCATATTTAGCAGTTTCAATTTGTAATACAATAATAATGTGTTTTTTATATTCACCAGCAGTTGCATTAGGAATTATTAAAAAAAGTAAAGATTTAATTTTAGGATTTGAATTTTTAAATTTAAGTTTTAATATTAATTTGGGTAGTGTTTTTTATATTGGTATATTAGTTAAAATTATTATTATGGTAATAAAAATTCCAATTGATTGTTTAATATTAAAAAAATTATTAAAAAAATTTGCTTTAAAATTAGATTTAGAATATGCCTAAACATGTAATATGATTTTTCATATATTGTATTAGGGAGGTGGATAAAATGTTTAATACATTTAATATTGTTGAATATGTAGTAAAAAAAGGGGATTCACTTTATACAATATCTAAAAAATATAATATCAATGTTGAAGATTTAATGAAGTTTAATAATTTACAATCATCATTAATTTATCCAAATCAAATTTTATTTATTCCGTTAAATAGAAATTCTAATAATTTAATTATCGATCAATATATTACAAAATCTGGTGATAAATTAGATAAAGTTTTAAAAACATTAGGATTAAATAATGATTTTTTAATAAATAATCCTGAATTATTAAACTTAGAATTAATGCCTAATCAAATAATAAATTTAAAAACTTTTAGAAATAATAAAACACATATTATTAAACCTACTGATACAATAGAATCTATTATGAATCAATATAAAATTAATTCACATGACTTATTAAAATATAATGAAGCAAATTGGTTTATAGTTGGAGATACTATTAATGTTAAATAAAAAAATAATATAACTGCTTGATTTTTAAGGTTGTTATGTTATAATTAAGATACATTAAAAGGAGGAATAAAAAATGAACAGAAGTGAATTGATCACAGTAATTTCAGATAATACTAACTTAACAAGAAATCAAGTAGAAAATGTTTTAGATAATTTTGCTGAAGTTGTTGGTAAATGTTTAGCAAAAGGTGAAAAAGTAGTTCTAACAGGATTTGGAACTTTTGAAGTTCGTAATAGAGTAAGTAGAGTTGGAAGAAATCCAAGAAGTGGGGCTGCTATTGATATTCCAGCATTAAGAACTCCTGCATTTAAATCAGGTAAAGCTTTAAAAGAAGTTATTAGAGGAGAATAAAACCTACATTGTAGGTTTTTTTAATATATGATTGGATTTGATTTGATTAAAAATAATGAATTAACACAATTTAAAGAATATTTAAAGTATGGAGATATTTTAATATTAGATGAATATAAAAATAGTTTATTAGGATATGCTATTAAAATGTTAAGATTTGATTTTGTTATTTTATTATTAGAAAATGAATTAATGGATTTAAATCATAAAAATATTAATAATGATTCTATAATGCATATTGCTTGTAAAACAAATAATTATGACATGGTAAATTTAATTAATAGATATAACATTGATAAAACTATTAAAAATAATCAAAATTTAGATGTTATTTCATATGCAATATATAATTCAAATTATGATATTTTTAAATTATTATATGATAATAGAAAAAATAAAAATGATTTATTTTTAGCAGCAAAATATTTTAATTCTGGAATTTTTAAATTAGTTTTTTTAGTTAATAAAAATTTTTTAAATGATAAAGATTTAGATGGAAATACATTACTCCATATTGCTTGTAAAACAAATAATTACTTGTTAGTGGATTTTTTATTAAATAAAAATATTAAGTATTATTTAAAAAATAATGATTTAGAAACACCTATGTTTGATGCTTTCAGGTATTCTGATATTTTAATAATTAAAAAGTTGGTTAATTATTTACCAATTAATTCTAAAAATAGATATAATGAAAGTATTTTAAGTTATGCATCAGATGAGAAAAAAGATCTATTTTTAAATCAAAAAAATAATTTATTGTTTGCTGTTATTAATGAGTCTAAAGATGAAATATTAGCTAATATAAATAATTTAAATAGTAAAATAAAAAATCAAGCAGAAAATATATTGCTTGATTATAATAATAAAAATTTATTAAATTTTTTAAAACAATTTTATTAATCCTTTTGAAAAGGATTTTTTTTATATTAATAATAGTACCATTAAAGATAATAAGTTAGATAATGAATGTAAAAGAATTGTTACAAAAATATTTCTATTAGATTTATTATAAACAATTCCAAAAGCAAGTCCCGATGATGCATAAGAAATTATATTAATAAAATCTCCTTGTAATACATGGATTAATCCAAATGTTAAACTTGATACCCATAATGAAATAGTATCATTTTTAAAAAAAGAATAAATTGATTTTCTAAATATTAATTCTTCACAAATAGGAGCTAATATAACAGTCATTATTGCCATTGGTAATATATATCCGCCACTTAATATTTGTTCTATAGTTGCTTGATTTTGCGCAGGTTCTGAATTTAAGAGATTTAGTATCATTTGAGCAACATTACTAAATATTATTAAAATAAAATAGCCATAAACTATTAAACTTATATTTTTAAAAAAATGTTTAAAAAAGTCTTTTAAATCGGTTATTAGAACTTCTAGAAAAATATAGATTAATGGAATAAATAAAAAAATGTAAATAATAAAATTAGCTAGTGCTTGGTATTGTTCTTGTATTGAGATAAATGGGATTAGTTTTGAATAATAATTAGCTAAGAATAACGCAATTACATTACTAAATACATACATTATTAAAACATATATCATTATGCCATATGTGGCTTTTTGTTTATCATTATTTTCATAAATCATAGTATCACCAGATAATATTTTATCATAAATATAAAATAAATAAATATGTCATATTTTAAGAATGTAAAAAAAATGTTGATTTTTTATATATTTTTCTTTAAAATATAATAAATTATTTGTAATAGGGGTATTTATTATATAAATACAATTTATGAATAATATTAAATCTATTTTGATAGGAGAAAAAAATGAAAAAAAATTGTTTGCTTATATTTTTTATGTTTTTACTTTGTTTAAGCTCTGCATGTTTAAGTAATAATGAACATGAACATGTAGAAAAAAGTCCTGTAAAAGAAAATATTGTTGAAGCAACAGAATTTGAAGATGGTCATTATGACGAAGTAATTTATTGTGAAATTTGTGGGGAAGAATTAAGTAGAAATGTTATTAAAATAAATAAAACACATGTTCATATAAATGGAGAAATAAAAAAAGAAAATGAAATTGAAGGAACATGTCAAGTAAAATCTTCATATGATGAAGTAATATATTGCCTAGATTGTAATGAAGAAA
>CAYZIB010000019.1:0-20549 GCA_964478425.1 uncultured Anaeroplasmatales bacterium
CTGCCATTATCAATTAAGCTATCAACTGCTTCTTGAAGCATTCTTTTTTCATTTTTAGTAATTAAATGAGGAGCATTTTGTTCATATTGTCTTTTTAAACGATTATTTCTGTTTAAAATTCTTCTATATAAATCATTTAAATCTGTTGTAGCAAATCTACCACCATCAAGTTGAACCATTGGTCTTAATTCTGGTGGTATAACTGGTAATACTTCTAATATCATCCATTCAGGTTTATTATCAGAATTATTAAATGATTCTACAACTTCTAATCTTTTAATTACTCTATCTCTTTTTTGTTTAGATGAAGTTTTTAATTTTTTTCTTAAAATTTTTACTTCTTTTTCTAAATCGATTTCTTTAAGTAAAACTTTAACAGCCTCTGCACCAGATAAAGCAGTAAATCTTTTTCCGTATTGTTCTTGTTTTTGGCTATATTCTAATTCACTTAAAATTTGTTTTTTAGATAATTCAGGAACATCTCCTGGATCAGTAACGATATAACTTGCAAAATATACAACTTCTTCTAAGTCTTTAGCTTTTATATCTAATAATATAGCAAGTTTAGAAGGAGAGTTTTTTAAATACCATGTATGAACAACTGGAGCAGCTAATTTAATATGCCCCATTCTTTCACGACGAACTTTTGATTCTGTAATTTCAACACCACATTTTTCACAAATTTTACCTTTATCTATATTTCTTTTTGATTTTCCACAAGCACATTTATAATCCTTAGTCGGACCGAAGATTCTTTCACAAAATAAACCATCAACCTCAGGCTTTAATGTACGGTAATTAATTGTTTCATGTTTTTTAACTTCACCATGACTCCATGAAACTATTTCTTCAGGAGAGGCAAGTCTTATTTTAATATAAGAATATTTTTTACTCATAATAACCTCCTATTCATCAAAACCATAACGGTTAATATAGCTTTCTTCATTATCAACTAATGACTTATTTACTTCGTTTTCATTTGTTTCACTGCTTATTAATTCAACATGAATACCAAGAGCTTGAAGTTCTCTTGTTAATACTCTAAATGATTCTGGAATACTTGAATCAGGAATAGGTTTTCCATCAACAATAGCTCTAAATACTTTATTTCTTCCTATGATATCATCTGATTTAACAGTAAGCATTTCTTCTAGAATATGCGCAGCACCATATGCTTCAAGTGCCCACACTTCCATTTCTCCAAATCTTTGACCACCATTTTGTGCTTTACCACCCATTGGTTGTTGTGTAACTAATGTATAAGGACCAACACTTCTTGCATGTAATTTATCATCAACCATGTGACTTAATTTAATCATATACATAACACCAACAGTAATTCTATTTTCAAATGGTTCACCTGTTCTACCATCATATAATACACATTTCCCATCTTTAGCCATTCCAGCTTCTTGCATCATATCTTCAATATCTTGTTGAGTTGCCCCATCAAATGAAGGTGTTGCAAATTTACATCCTAATTTTAAACCAGCCATTCCTAAATGCATTTCTAATACTTGACCGATATTCATACGAGATGGAACTCCAAGTGGATTTAACATAATATCAACAGGAGTACCATTTTCTAAAAATGGCATATCTTCTTCTGGTAATATTCTTGAGATAACCCCTTTATTACCATGTCTACCTGACATTTTATCTCCTTCAGATATTTTTCTTTTTTGAATAATGTTAACTCTAATCATTTCATTTACACCAGCACCAAGTTCGTCACTATTTGCTTTTGTAAATCTTTCAACAGAGTGAACAATTCCTCCTCCACCATGTGGAACTCTTAAACTAGAATCTCTAACTTCTCTAGATTTTTCACCAAAAATTGCAAGTAATAATTTTTCTTCTGGTGTTGGATCAGTTTGTCCTTTAGGCGTAACTTTACCAACTAAAATATCGCCTTCTTTAACTTCAGCACCAACTATTACTATACCTCTTTCATCTAAGAATTTAACAGCATCATATCCAACATTTGGAATTTCTCTTGTTATTTCTTCTTTTCCTAATTTTGTATCTCTTGCTTCAATTTCATATTCTTCAATATGGATAGATGTATAAACATCATTTTTAACCATTTTTTCACTCATTATAACAGCGTCTTCATAGTTATATCCATCCCAAGTCATGAAAGCAACAACAACATTTCTACCTAAAGCAAGTTCTCCATCTTTAATTGATTGACCATCAGCTAAAATATCACCTGCTTTAATAGTTTCACCAACTTTAACAATTGGTCTTTGTAAAATACATGTATCTTGGTTTGATCTTATGAATTTAATTAATTCATAATCAACATAATTTCCATCATTTGTTTTAATTGTAACAACATTAGCATCAACATAATCAACAACACCATCATGTTTAGATACACAACAGCTTCCACCATCTTTTGCAGCTCTATATTCAATACCAGTACCTACAATTGGAGATTCCGGATTAATTAATGGAATTGCTTGACGTTGCATATTGGCACCCATTAATGCTCTATTGGCATCATCGTGTTCTAAAAATGGGATACATCCTGCAGCAACAGAAATAATTTGTTTTGGCGATACATCCATATAATCTATTTTATCTGGAGAAAAAATACTTGTTTCACCATAATTTCTTGCAATAACACGGTCTTCAATTATTTTTCCTGTTTCAGGATCTAATTTAGTAGATGCTGAAGCAATAACAAATTCTTCTTCTTGATCGGCTGTTAAATAAACTAATTCATCTGTTACAACCATATTTTCTTTATCAACTTTTAAATATGGAGTTTGAATAAATCCATATTGATCAACACTAGCATATGTAGCAAGTGATGTAATAAGACCTATTGAAGGACCTTCTGGAGTTTCAATTGGACACATTCTACCATAATGAGAATGGTGAACGTCTCTTACTTCAACACCAGCTCTGTCTCTTGCAATACCACCAGTACCAAGCGCACTTACTCTTCTTTTTTGTGTAAGTTCAGCAAGTGGGTTAACTTGGTCCATAAATTGTGATAATTGAGAACTACCAAAAAATTCTTTTAAACTGCTTGTTAATGGTTTAATATTTATTAAAGATTGAGGTGTAGCTTCTCTTGGATCTACTGTTGACATTCTTTCTTTAATATTTTTTTCTAATTTAGTTAAACCTAAACGGAATTGATTTTTTAATAATTCACCAATTAATCTTAATCTTCTGTTTCCTAAATGGTCAATATCATCTAAATTACCAATTTCTTGGCTTAAATTAAAGTAATAACTTGTTGCAGCAAATATATCAGATAAACTAATATGTAATCTATCTTCTCTTTGATCACTACCAACTACAGTTACAACAATTGGTTTACCAAATTCTTCTTTAATTATTTTAAATGTTTCTACATAAACTTCATTTTGAGCAGGATCAAGAACTACTTCTAAATCCACTTTTTTTCTAAAACAATCTCTGTTTTTATCTAATATTTCAAGGATATCTTTAGTTAATTCAGTATTAGCAGCTACTAAAATATTTCCATCATTATCTAAAATATTTTCTGCTAATTTATAGCCTTTAACTCTTTGTAAAATATCTAATTTTTGATTAAATTTATGGCGACCAACTGCTGCTAAATCATATCTTTTTTGATCAAATAAACGAGATGATATAAATTCTCTTGCAGCATCAACTGGTACTTTTTCACCTTGTCTTAATTTAGCGTAAACTTCAATTGCAGCTTCTTCACAAGATTCAATAGTATCTTTTTCTAATGTATTTTTTAAAATATCATATTTACCAAATAAATTTAATATTTTATTTCCAGGTAATCCAAAAGCTTTTAATAAAACAGTAATAGGTATTTTTTTAGAACGGTCTAATTTACCATACCAAATATCTTTTAATCCTGTTTCATACTCAATCCAAGCACCTCTTGTAGGGATAACTTGTCCGCTTAATTTATATAAACCTGTTTTTTTATCTAATTCACGTGTAAAATAAACACCTGATGATCTAACAATTTGTGATACAACTACTCTTTCTGCTCCATTAATAACAAATGTTCCAACAGGAGTCATATAAGGAATATCTCCCATGAAAAGTGGTTGTTCAATAACTTCACCAGTATTTTTATTTTCTAATTTAACTTTAACTTTTAAAGGACGAGCAAAGTTAGTATCTCTTAATTTAGCTTCAGCAATAGAATATTTTGGTTTTTCAAAATAATGATCACCGAAATAGATTTTTAAATTTCCTGTAAAATCAGAAATAGGAGATACATCTTTAAATAAATCTCTTAATCCTTCATCTACAAAATGTTCAAAAGATGTTGTTTGGATATCAATTAATCCAGGTAATTCAACATCTGTTTTAATTCTTGAAAAGTTTCTACGTTCTGCCTTTTTTCCATATTTAACAACTTTATAACTCAAGTAAAATCACTCCGATCCTTTTTCTAAAATATTGAAAAATGCAATATTATGCAATTTATTATTTTATCATATTTTTATTTAATAGTCAAGATGCTCTTATAAATTTGATACCCTTTTTCACGACAAACAAGTTCACAATTTCCAAAAATTTTTGTTAATTCTTCTTTGCTTGATAAAGCACCTTGTTTCTTTTGGATTACGATTCTAAATTCTCCACCCGGATTTAAGTGTTCTTTTGCATCGTTATACATTTTATAATAAACTTTTTTCCCTGCTCTTATTGGAGGATTTAAACAAATTAAATCGTATTTTTGTTTTACTTCATTAAATCCATCGCTCTTAAAAGCATTACATTCTACATCATTAGCAATAATATTTTTTTTAGCAAGTTCGATTGCTCTTTCATTAATATCAACCATATCAACAGAAGAATTGCTAAAAAATTTTTTTAAAAAAATACCAATTCCACCATATCCACATCCCATATCTAATATTTTTTTATATGAATCAGTTTTAATAAAAGATTTCATTAATACCTTACTTCCAAAATCGATATATTTACTAGAAAAAACTCCACTATCAGAATTAATTTTTAAAGTAATATCTGAAACTTTTGATTCAAAATAAATAGGATTGGATTTTGTAACTGGCTTTTCAGTAAAATAGTGAGCCATATAAGCCTCCTCATAAAACACATAAAACCTGAGGGTTACAACTCTCAGGTTTCATATCAAACAAATTATTTTACTTCTACTGTAGCTCCAGCTTCAGTTAATTTAGCTTTAATTTGTTCAGCTTCTTCTTTAGAAACTTTTTCTTTAATTGGTTTTGGTGCATTATCAACTAAGTCTTTAGCTTCTTTTAATCCTAAACCAGTTACATCTTTAACAACTTTGATAACTGCTAATTTATTAGCACCAAAGTTAGCTAAAATTACATCAAATTCAGTTTGTTCTTCAACTGCTGCTTGTCCTTGAGCAGGTCCAGCTGCTACAGCTACAGCACTTGGATCAATGCCAAATTCTTCTTTCATAGCATCTACTAATTCTTTAATTTCTAAAATTGTCATTTCTTTTAAGCTTTCGATAAAGCTTTCTTTTGTTAATTTTGCCATTATTTTTTCCTCCTCTTAGGCGTTTTCTTCTAATTTTTCAACATATAAATTAAGTCCAATAGCTAAATCTCTTAATGGAGCTAGCATTGAAGATGCAAGCATTGTTAATAATGTATCGTATGATGGCGTATTTGCTAATTCATTGATTTTAGCAACATCATAATAATCTCCTTCAACAACACCAGCAGAAATTACTACTTTGTTATGATCTTTTGCAAAATCACATAAAACTTTTGCAGGAGCAACTAAATCAGTATCATTGAATATTAATGCTTTAGGACCAGTAAATCCGTTTTTAAATTCTTCATATCCTAATGATTCGCTAGCTCTTCTTGCAATGTTGTTTTTATAAACAGTCATATAAGAATTTGTTTCTCTAAGTTTTCTTCTTAATTCAGTTACTTCAGCAACTGATAAACCTTGATATTCAAAACATAAAACAGTCTTAGCATTTTCCATTCGTTGTTTTAATTCTAATACTTCTTGTTCTTTTGCTGCGATAATCGGTTTTTTCACGCTCTAACCTCCTTATAGTTTTAGGTTTAAAAAACCTCTTCATAGACAAAAGAGGTTTATATATTATATAACCTCGGCAGGATATTAAGCATATAGCACCTGAGTCTATGGTTTATTATTTTTTTATTATTTTAATGATTCTTCATCGATTTTTACTGCAGGACTCATACTTGCAGATATAGAGATATTTTTGAAATAAGCACCTTTTACAGTTGAAGGTTTAATTTTATTTAATTGATCATAAATTGTTTTTAAGTTTTCAAATAATTTTTCTTCATCAAAAGATACTTTTCCATAAGGTACTAAAATGTTTCCAACTTTGTCAACACGATATTCTACCTTACCATTTTTAATGTCTTTAATTGCTTTAGTAACATCCATTGTTACTGTTCCTGTTTTAGGGTTTGGCATTAATCCTTTAGGCCCTAAAATACGACCTAATTTACCTAATTCACCCATCATGTCAGGTGTTGCAACGATTACATCAAATTCAAACCAACCTTGTTGTATTTTTTGAATATAATCAGTATCACCAACATAATCAGCACCGGCATTTAAAGCTTCTTTTGCTTTTTCACCTTTTGTTAATACTAAAACTGTTCTTGTTTTCCCAGTTCCATGAGGTAAAACGATAGCTCCACGAAGATTTTGTTCTGCCTTACGAGGATCTAACCCTAAACGGAATGCAACTTCCATTGTTCCATCAAATTTAGTAAAAGACATTTTTTTAACTAAACTGATAGCATCTTTTGCAGCATATTTTTGTGTTGGATTAACTAATTTTGCTGCTTCAAGATATTTTTTTCCTCTTTTCATTTAATCTTCCTCCTAAATGTGGTATTAGCGGGATTACCTCCCACAGTCAGGTTGTTATAAACAACCCATCGGGTTGTGTTAATCTTCTATAACAATACCCATGTTTTTTGCAGTACCAGCGATAATGTTAGTTGCTGCATTCAAATCATTAGCGTTCAAATCTTCCATTTTCATTTTTGCAATTTCTTCTACTTGTGCGCGTTTTAAAGTTGCAACCTTTTGTTTTTTTGGATTGCTTGAACCCTTTTGGATACCTGCTGCTTTTAATAATAAATTGGCAGCTGGTGGTGTTTTAGTTACAAATGTAAATGATCTATCATCATATACAGTAATAATTACTGGAATTGTAAATCCCATTTTATCTTTAGTTTGTTCATTAAATTGAGAACAAAATTGAGGGATATTAACACCAGCTTGCCCTAAAATAGGTCCGATAGGTGGACCAGCGACAGCTCTTCCAGCAGGAACTTGTAACTTAACTTGTTTTGTTATTTTTTTCGCCACGAGACTTCCTCCTTCTTGTGTGATGTGGTTAATAGGATAAATATCCTCCCACTCGCTTACGCACTTACGCACATTACATTTTATCATTATTTTTTATATAAGTCAATAATTTTCATTATTTTATAAATAAAAAAATGTCAAAATTAATTTGACATATTTTTAAGCTCTTTCAATGTGTTTAAAATCAAAATCTGCAGGTGTTTTACGACCAAACATATCAATCGAAATTGTAACAATTTCTTTTTCAAAGTTAATATTAATAACTTCTCCAATATATCCATCGAAACTTCCGCCAATAACTTTAACTTTTTCACCAATATTAATATCAAATACTGGTCTTACAAGCATTCCTATTTGCTCTAAAACTTGATCCATTTCTTCTTTTGGAAGTGGTACTGGTTTAGTTCCTCCTCCACTTGATCCTAAAAATCCTGTTACTTTTGGTGTGTTTCTTACAACAAACCAACTTTCATCAGTAACAATCATTTCTACAAATAAATATCCTGGATACATTTTTTTTACTTTTTCTTTTTTTGTTCCATCAGCTTTTACTTCAGTTACTGTTTCTTCTGGAATTAAGCATTGAAAAATAAAATCTTGCATTTTCATGCTTTCAATTCTTCTTTCCAAATCTTCTTTAACTGAGTTTTCTAATCCTGAATAAGTTTGGATAATATACCAACGTTTTTGATTTTCCATTATAATATTACCTCAATAAATCTTTCAAATATTAAACTTCCTACAAAAAAGAATGCTGTTAAAAACAATACAAAGATCATTGTTCTAACAAAATTTTCTAAAAATTGACTTTTTGTAGCCCATGTAACTTTTCTTATTTCTGGAACTGCCATTAATAAGAATGGATATATTACAAGTAAAATACCTGTTATTGATAATATAATTAAAATCCAAGCGAATAAATCAGGATATTGTCCAATTATTGGAAAACTTTCTGCTGGTTGAAGTTTGTCTGCTAAAATTAATGAAGAAAGTGTTAATGCAATAATTGATAAAACTAAAAGCACATAATTTTCCCATCTTTGTTCAGTTTTAAGTATTTCTAATAATTTATTTGGTTTTTGAACATTTTTTTCTTTTAATGCCATAATTTCCTCCTATTTAGTTTCTTTGTGAACTGTATGCTTATTGCATCTTTTACAAAACTTTTTTATTACTAAGCGATCATTAGTTAACGCTTTATTTTTAGTAGTTATATAATTTCTACTTAAACATTCTTCACAAATTAAAATAATTCGTTCTCTCATAAAAAAACCACCTCAAAGTGTTTACATAGATTTTAACACCTTTTAATAATTAAGTCAATATAACATCTTTTTTTTTAAATAAAAGTATTAGTTTTTTTTAATTTTTATTTTTTCTTTTATTCTTGATATAGAATTATAAATTTTCTTTTTGTCGATATTATATTCATTGCTTATTGCATCTATTTTTTTATTTTTTAAGAAATATTCATCAAAAATAATCTTTTCAAAATTAGAAAAATCATAATTATTATATTTAGCATAATAACTATAATCAAATTCTTCAAAGACTTCTCCAATAAGATTATTTGTTAATGAGTCATTTAAAATATAAAATTTATTTTTATAAAAACTGTTTCCTCTTATTCTACTAAATCTTCTATTTAACAATAACTCTAGAAACTTAGTAAATGATTTATTATAAATTTCATTAAACTCAAAAATTGCATTATTTAAAATCATTAATCCTTCTTGAAAAAAATCTTCAAAATCATAAGAAAAAACTTTAAAATCAATTATTTTTTTATATATTAAATTATCATATTTTTTAAGTAAAATATTTAAGGCTATTTCACTACCTGATCTAATTAAATATATTAATTCATAGTCATTATATGTATTTTTTACCACTATTCTTTTTTTATTGATTAATACGCTTTTTATAAGCTTCGTATAATACTAAACTAGCACTAACGCTAGCATTAAGGGAGTTTATTTTTCCAGACATCGGAATATTTATTAAGTAATCGCATTTTTCTTTAGTTAATTTTGATATTCCAAATCCTTCATTTCCAACTACAATTCCAACAGAAGTTCTTAAATCAATATCTGTATAACTTATTTTTCCTTCCATTGTTGCTCCGTAAATCCAAAAACCATTAGTTTTTAATAATTCAATTGCAGAATTTATATTGTTAGCCATAACAACCTTAACATGAAATACAGCTCCAGTAGATACTTTACATACTGTATCTGTAATTTTGACACTTCTATTTTTAGGGATAATAACCGCATCAACATTTGTTGCATCACATGTTCTTAATATTGCTCCTAAATTATGTGGATCACTTATTTCATCTAAAATTAAGAAAACTTGTTTTTTAGATTTATCTATAACATCTTTTAAATCATAATATTTTATATCATCAATTTTAATTGCTAATCCTTGATTAATTCCTAATGTTAAATCATCAAGAAATTTTTTATCTACATAATTAATTTTCACACATTTTTTTATTATTTCTTTTACTAAATCATTGTTTTTATCTAATTTATTTAAAATCCATGCTTCTTTTATTTTAATATTTGTTTTTAAAGCTTCTCTTATAACATTTTTTCCGTATATTATCATATTTGCGTTATCTTATTTAAAATAGCATTAATTTGTTTTTTTAAAAACGGAATAACTCCTGAAAAAACATTTATTAAAACTGGTGAAGCTTGAATTAAACAAATAAGTAATATTATTTGTTCAACTGGAAGATGAGGTAAAGCTTCTCCTTTAGATGTATACGCAGTTCCCCAGAATGGATTAAATCTAAAGAATCCTCCTCCAAATAAAACACATATTAAAATTATAAAAAGCATTGTGAAAAATAATAATTTTCTAAAATTATTTAACGGAGTACATACTTTATATAAAACCATTAAACATGTCCATGTTGCACAAATTACAATTAAAGTAGACATATTACTTGAATTTATGTTTAATGTATCTCTTAGCCAATAAATAATACAACTTAAAAGTACTACTGTTAAAGCTCCAGGTAATGCTTTTTTTAATACATTCCATAAAAATTTTCCTTGTACTTTTATATTATTAGGTTCTAAAGCAAGGAAAAACGAAGGAGCTCCAATACAGAAAAAATCAATTAATAATAATTGTGATGGTGTTATTGGATATGTACCTTTATTTAATAATGATATACATGCAAGTAAAAATGAAAAAATAGTTTTAGTTAAAAATAATACTGCTACTCTTTGAACATTATTAATAACTCTTCTTCCTTCTCTTACAACTTTTGGCATATTAGCAAAATTACTATCCAATAATGTAATATGACTTGCATTTCTTGCTGCTTCACTACCACTTGCCATAGCAATCGAGCAATCAGCTTCTTTTAAAGCTAAAATGTCATTGACACCATCTCCGGTCATTGCTACAACATTATTCTTCTTTAAACTTTGGATTAAAATTTTCTTTTGATTAGGAGTGACTCTTCCAAATACAACAAATCTATCTGCAGCTCGTTGTACTTCTCTTTCTGTTAATCCTGTTAAATCAATATATTTATCTGCTCCGTCTACACCTGCTCTAGCAGCTACTTTTGAAACAGTTATAGGATTATCTCCTGATATAACTTTTATTTGTACACCGTTTTCTTTAAATTCATTTATTGTATCTAAAGCTTCTGGTCTAATTGTATCTTCAATTAAGATAAGAGAAAATGGTCTTGTTTCTCCTTGAAATCCTTCTTTTGTTAATCTACTTGTAGATGTTGCAAGAGCTATAACTCTTAAACCTTGAAGCGCATATTTTTCAACTTCTCTTGAAATTAAATGATAATTTTCTTTTAAAATTATTTCTGGTGCACCTAATATAAATGTTCCGTATTTTTCAAATTCAACAGCACTATATTTTCTTGAACTTGCAAATGGTAAAGCTGTTTTATATCGTATTTTCTTACCAATTCCAAATTTTTGTTCTAATGCTTTTGCTGTTTGATTTTTATCATTTAAAATAGCTAACATTGCACTAATAATCGTTTTAGTATTAACTTGAATATCACTATCATATTCAATAACACTTGAAACTGTCATCGTACCATCAGTAATTGTACCTGTTTTATCTAAACATAACATATTTATTCTTGCAAGATTTTCAATACAATATAATTCTTGAACTAATGTATTATTTTGTCCAAGTCTAATAACTCCAACAAATAAACTTATACTAGTTAATAAGAATAACCCACTAGGAATCATCCCTATTAAAGCACCAGTTGTTCCCAAAACACTATCATGATAATTATGATTATTTGTATATTGAACATAAAAAAGTGCAATCCCAATAGGAATAATAAAACCAGCAATTGTAGTAATTAATATTTTCAATGATTTCATCAAATCGCTTTTAGGTTTTTTATATTTTTTTGCTTGATATGTTAATTTTTGAATATAACATTCTTTTCCAACATGAGTAACTTGAGCTTTACATGTACCAGATATAACATAACTTCCTGAAAGAAGTTTATCTCCTTCTTTTTTTAAGATTGCATCAGATTCTCCTGTTAAAAGTGATTCATCAACTTCTATTTCTCCACTTCTAATAATTCCATCTGCAGAAATTTGTTTTCCTGGTTCTAACAAAAATATATCATCAACAACAAGTTCAGTAATAGGAATTTCAATTGTTGTATGATCTCTAATAACATCAGCCATTGGTGCTGATAATAATGATAATTTATCTACTGTTTTCTTAGCTTTTATTTCTTGATAAATACCTATACAAATATTTAATGTGACTACAAGCATAAACATTAAATCTTGATATGAACCAATAGATATTATCCATATAAACAAAGCAAACATAATGAAATTAAAAAATGTACATACATTATTAACGATAATTTTACCTATTGTTTTTGTACTACCAATATCTGTAACATTATTTAATCCTCTTTCAACTCTGATTAATACTTCATCAGTTGTTAAGCCTTCTTTTAAATTAGGGTCTTTTCGAATTAATTCATCTTTTGGTTCTTCTTGTTCCTCTTTTACAATAGGTTCTTCAATATCAACTAATGTTTCAACATAGTTAGTATTACTTATTTCTTCAGTCGTTTTATTTAATTCTTCATTATTCTCTATATTTTTATCTTCCATCTTGCCACCTCACCATTTCTTTAAATATTTCATCAATTCTTAATAAATTATTTTCCAAATATAAATATCCAATTAAAGCCTCAAATCCTGTTGCTTTATGATATATTTCTTTGCTAACATTTTTTCTTGTTTGAGATGTATGAGCATTTCTACCATTTTTATAAACATTTATTTCTTTTTCAGTTAGCATATTTTCATTAATTAAATATTCAATAAATAAGGCTTGATTTTCACCTTTAGTATAGCATATTGCTTTTTTATGTAAATCATTTACCTTAGTATATCCTTGTTTAATTAAATAATTTCTAACAATTAATTCATAATAAGCATCACCTATATATGCATATGTTATTCCATTCATTATATAATCCCTTTTTCTTCTAATTTATTTCTTAATTTATCTGCAGTTAAAAAATCTTTATTTTTTCTTGCTTCTTCCCATGACTTATATAATAATATTTCTTCTTCATTTAAAATCTTAGGATTTATTATGATTCCTAAGCAATTTAAAATTATTTTCAAAGAATTAATATAAATGTTTAAATTTAAAAAATCTTTTTGTCTTATAAAATTATTTATTTTTTTAACTAAATCATAAATTATTGTTAATGCATTAGGTGTATTAAAATCATCATCCATTACTTCTTTAAATTTATTAATAACATCCATAGAATAATTTTCATCATCAATTGTATAATCATTAACAGAAAACAATACATAAGCTTGATTTAATGCTTTTTTAATTTTTTGATATTCTAAATTATAGTCATTTAATAATTCATAACTAAATTTAATTGGTTGTCTATAGTTATGAGCTATTATTAAAAATCTTAAAACATTTAAATCATATTTATGTTCTATATCTGATAAATATACGCAATTTCCTAATGATTTACTCATTTTTTCATTACCAAAATCAATTCTACCTACATGCATCCAATAATTTGCTAAATGATTATGGAACACTGCATTTTGTTGAGCTATTTCATTTTCATGATGCGGAAACCTTAAATCAGATCCTCCTCCATGAATATCAATCATTCCATTAAAAACCGATTTATTCATAACAACACATTCTGTATGCCATCCAGGTCTTCCTAATCCAAATGGACTATCCCATTTAATCCCTTCATCAGTTTTTTTCCACAATGTAAAATCAAGAGGATTTTCTTTTTTACTACTAACCTCTATTCTTGCTCCAGACTCTAAATTATCAATTATTTGGTTACTTAAAATACCATAATCTTTAATTTTTCCAACACGGAAATATACATCTCCATCTACATTATATGCATATCCCAAATCGATTAATGTTTTTATAAATTCAATCATATCATTAATATATTCTGTAGCATGAGGTATATAATCCAAATCTAAACAATTTAATTTTTTCGCTCCTAAAAAGTATTCTTTTTTATAAAATTCAGCTATTTCTTTTTCAGTTTTATTTTGTTCTATTGCCTTATCAATAATTTTATCGTCTATATCAGTAACATTAGAAGCGTATATAACCTTATATCCTAAGAAGTTAAAATATCTTTTTACTGTGTCAAAAAAAATTGTTGGTCTATAATTACCAATGTGTGGGAAATTATAAACAGTCGGCCCACAAACATACATTTTAATTTCTTTTTCTTTTATTTCTTTAAAATCTTCTTTTTTATTATTTAAAGTATTGTATATTTTCATTTATAACACATCCTTATAATATTATAATATTATTAAATAAATATCACAAGTTTTTATTAAATTTTTATTTTTTAATCTTTTACCATTTGTCTTAATTTGTCTAAAATTAAAACCATAGAGTATGTATCTTGTTTACAATATTCTAACATATTTTTATATGTTTTGTTAAATTCTTCTTTATTATACTTATCGTAATTAGCATAACTAACAAGAGCCATTGTTCCATTTTGAATAGCAAGTTCTTGATAAGTTAAATCAGAAAAAATCGGTAAAACTTTTTTTATTGAGTAAGATCCATTTAATCTTTTATCATAAAAATTAATCGTTTTTGCTGTTACTTTATCAAAACCAAGTTCAAGATATAATTTTTCATTAGTTTTAATTACATTTAATAAATCAAAACATCTTTCTCTTATACTTAATAATTTTTCTTTTAAATCTGGAAAAATAAGCGCCATTTCTTGTAGTCTAGTTTTTTCAAATGCTTGATTATAAACTAAAACCGAACCACCATCATCTTTAATGTATTCAGTTAATTTTTTCATCATATTATATCTTTGATCACTATGATTTTCTGCTAAAAATTCATAATGATTTTGATTGATATCTTTTATTCCATCTTCATATTCGATATGTAAAGAAAATTGAAATAAAGATTGACTATATGGTTTTTCCCCTTGATATCTAGGTAATGGACATGGAAATGATTCAAAATCAAGATGATATATTGGATACTTAATTTGCTTTAAAGCTTTTTTTATTTTGGTAGTATCAACATAAGTATTATTTGTCTTTATAACCTCTCTTTGAATTTGATTATTTTTCCTTGTAATCCAGTCTTCTGGTATATCTAATGCATTATAATAACCTTCGTTAATTAATTGATATATATTTTTTTTGTTAAATCCTAAATCTGACTTTAAATATGTAAAAACAGAGTTTTCTTTCGGAAGTTTAGAAAAACAAATTTTACTGAACATACATTCTGTTGTTTTTTTTAGTTCACAAAATTTTCCAACATCACAAAATCCTGCATCCATATTTTCTAATCTTTTAATAACTTTTTTTGCTTCTTTTAGTATTTCTTTTTGATATATTTTAGTTATATTCGTGATATCTATAAACTTTATAATATTTGAATCATAAATAGGATTATTTCCTTCATATTTTCCATCAAATACATATTTAGAATTTAATACAGCTAAATAAAATTTGCTATTATCTAATTTATATATTTCATTATTTTCTTTTAGATATTCTTCTATAACTAATCTTTGAAAAGCCATATCATAAATATATTTACCACATGGCGTAAATCTATCAAATAGTGTTTGTTTTATATTATTATATTTTTCTAAATCTATATTATCCATATTACCTAATTCATCTTTTAATGTTAAAATATTATCTTTAGAATTATCAAATATTGGATAAAAAATGTTGTTTTTTCTATATCCCAAATTTAAAAAAATATTTGAAGTTGTTGCTTTACATTCAAATATATTAAATGAACCATCGCTATTTTCTTGATATGCATCTAAAAAGCAAAAAAATTTATAATCATCTATAAAACATGAAAACTTTTTTTGTTTATATGTATCCATATTAAAAATAACTTCATTATGAAATTTTTCTTCGATTGCTTTAGCTGATAAAATTTCTATTTTTTTATAATAAGGTTGCATCGTTTCTAATTGAATATCTATTTTTTTTATTATATCTTGATCCAAATTATCATACATATAACTTAATAATTCTTGCTTTTTATAATTATTTTCTAATAACATTAGATTATCTATTGTAATAATCGATTTATCTTTTTTTTGATATAATTCATCTAAAGCACAAAATCTATTACATCTAGAATAATTAACAAACAAACTTTTTGATATCATTTTTATGCCCTCCTAAAAGGAAAACCATAGAAAAATCTATGGTTTTTTTATTATTTTAAAGTTGGAGCGTTTTGAATTAAATTCCAAATTTCACTGCTAAATCCTAATTCTTCTAAAGTAGAAACATCAAAATTTGTTTTATAACTTACTCTTTCAACGTTTTTAACTATTTCTCCTGTGTCATTTTTAATTGTATATGACATAGTTGCACTACCTAATGTATAAACAGTACTTGAAATTGTTTTTATATTGTTAGTATATCCAATTTCATTTACATAAACATTTTCGATATCTTTATCTGCAACAACATTCATGTTAACTGTTGTAAATGAATTTAAAATTTCTGTTACTCCACCTATAGCACCGACAAGTCCACCAATTTGAGTTCTAGCCATATTATATAAATCAACATTAATTTGACCTGCAGCATAAATGTTTTTTACAGTTCTAGTTGAACTAAAATATCCTGCAAAACCACCCACACCTAAATCTTTTAAAAATTCATCTGTTGAAGAAATTTTTCCTTTTACTGTTATATTTGAATTACTGTAACAATCAGTTAATACCTCAGAACCTTCAGATTCGCCAACAAATCCTCCAACTCTCATATCACCAGAATAATTAAAATATAGATTAATATCACAAACACTATATGAATTAGATATTGCTGGAACGCGATATAATGAAGTGTTAGGCTGAGATTGTCCGATAAGTCCACCTACACTTGCTTTTCTTTTAATTTCATAAATATCAATTTTTGAGTTTTCTATATTTGAATTTTTAACTGTTCCGTTATTTAATCCAATAAGTCCACCTACAAAAAAATCATATGATGTATATTTTTTTTCACTACGAACATTAATATTTACATTTGTTGCTTGTACATTATCAACAACACCTCTATTTTGTCCTACAAGAGCACCTAAATAAAAGTCAGTATAATTATAATTTGATGTATATTTACTTGGATCTTGTTCACAATTATCACCTTCGTTACACTTGTGAGAATTACTAAATCCATTAATTTTTAAATTTTTAATAGTTCCTTCGTTAACTGCAATTAATCCATATGCTTTTTGACTTGATGTATCAAATTTAATACCACCAACATTTTTAATAGAATAATTATTTCCATCTAATGTACCACTAAATCTATTTGTTGTATTTCCAATAGGTTCGTATGTAACATCAGTAAAATCTAAATCATTATCTAAAACATAATATGCACTTAAATCATTTTTAATATTTAAAAATTCTTCTGGAGTTTTAATATGAATTGGATTTTCTTCATTTTCGCCATCTATAATAGTTGTTAAATCTTCTTTATATAAAACTAATGCTTCTCCATCGCATGTTTCAACACTAAATTGATATTTTGTATTAGCATCAAGACCTGTAATACTAATTTCAGTTTGTTGAACACTTAAATCTTTTTTATAAATATCGCTACTAATTTCACCCTCATCATTATAGCTTCTTAAATATGTTCTTATACATTTTTTTATTTTATTATTTGAGTTAACAGGTGCGTTAACTTTTAAATCCATTTCGATTTTATTTCTTGAAATTTCTAAATTAGAATAAGTTGCTGTTATTTCTTTGCTTTTACAACCAACAAAAAGTAAGCAAATAGAAAATAAAGCAAATCCAGTAATAATTTTTTTAAATGTTTTCACTTTTTCACTCCTTAAAAACTTATGTATTTTAATTATATAATATCATATAAGATTTTACAATAAAAAAATTATTTTGTCCCATATAATTTGTAAATTAAATAGTCAAAATCAACTAATTCAATATATTTTATTACATCAAAATTTAAAAATATTTGATCTGCGATTTTCAACATAAAATCTACATTAAAACGACTTTTTGAGTTTAATTTTTTTACTTGTTCTAAAAAAATTGATTTATCATTTTTATCTAAATTATAATTGAATTCATTAAATTCATAATATGTTTCACTTATAAAAAATCTATTTAAAAACCAAACAAAACTTCCCGCATTTTTAGCTAAAGGCATAAACAATTTATAAATATTTTTATCTGTTATTTCATATCCTTTTTTTATTAGATATGGAGTAAAATTTTCAATATAATCATCTAAATCCAATTTTTTTAAAAGTTCTAAATTATACTCATCAAACTTATTTTTAGATATTTCATTTTTACCATATTTTATAATAGTTTCTTTTAAATATCCTTTTAAGATTAACGGCATAACTAAATTATTTTTTGTTTCATAATCAAAAGATTTTGATATTACTTTAATTCCTTTTATATTCAAAAATTTAAGAGTGTTAACATAATCATTTTTTTTATCAGTATGAATTATTATTTCTTCTTTGTTTTTTTTTAGTTCATAAATTTTTTTTAAAGTTTCTAAATCTAATGTTCTATTATATATTTCCATATATCCTCCAAATTATACTTTAATTATTTATAAATATTATATACCAAAATCATTATATTTCCAATATCTTTAAAAAGAAAAAAAACCCATAAAATGGGTTTTTGAACATTTTTAACGTTTTGAGAATTGTGATGCACGTCTTGCTTTTTTAAGACCGTATTTTTTACGTTCTTTAACTCTTGGATCACGTGTAACCATTCCGGCTTTTTTTAATACAGGGCGTAAATCAGGATTTACTTCTAATAATGCTCTAGTAATACCTAATCTAATAGCACCAGCTTGACCTGAAATTCCACCACCATAAACATTAACAAAAATATCAAATTTATTAACTGATTCAGTTAATTCAAGTGGTTGTAAAACATCTAATCTAATTGCAGGATTTGGTAAATAATCTTCGAATTCACGACCATTAATTACGATTTTTCCTGTTCCACTTAATAATCTAACGCGAGCAACAGAACTTTTTCTACGTCCTGTACCTAAATATTGAACTAATTTTTTTGCCATTTTATTCTTCTCCTTATTTAATTACTAAAGTTTCAGGTTTTTGAGCAGTATGAGGATGATTGTTTCCAGCATAAACATATAATTTTTTTGCCATTTGATCACCTAACTTTGTTTTAGGAAGCATACCTAAAACAGCTTTTTCAACCATTCTAGTAGGGAACTTATTCATTAAATCTTTTGCGTTAGTTACTTTGATTCCACCTTGATATCCAGTGTGTCTATAATATTTTTTGTCTTGCCATTTGTTTCCTGTTAATACAATTTTATCTGCATTAACTACGATTACATAATCACCACAGTCAACATGTGGAGTAAAAATTGGTTTTCCTTTTCCTTGTAAAACAGATGCAACAACAGTAGCTAAACGCCCTAATGTTTTACCTTCTGCATCTACAACATACCATTTTTTCTCAACAATTCTGTCGTTTGCCATAAATGTTTTCATTTTGTTTTCCTCCTTATATTAATAAGGGCTAAGTGGGTTTTAAATAAATGTACCATCAAATATAATATAATATTTTATTCAATTTGTCAATTTATTTTAAAACTAATTTTATTAAATATTTATTTTATAATTAAGTGTGAAAAGAAAGTTCACATTTTTTTGCTATGGTGAAGAAAGTAAATCAATGTTCTTTTGGGAAATATATGATATATTGGCATTTGATAAGACATACACTGACTCTTGGTATATTTTTTTTAATACTGATAAAGAAATTGATAATTTATTAGAAATAAATGTTACTTTCAAACAATATGATTATCATATTCAATTTGGAGGCAGAGTTAAAATGGACTATGCTATTACAGAAGATGAAGTTAATAATAGAATAAATGGTATTACGTCTGAACAAGGGAGTGAAAAAACAACTATTTCTTATCATGATCAAGAAATAAAAACAATAACACCAGGAAAAACAAAAGTTTATGCTAAAGATAATTGGTGGAGTGGCTATGCAACCAAATATCAATCTATAGATAATATTATGGATTTAAGAGAATATAATCATAAAGATGATAATGGAAATCCATTTGTTTTTACAGAACAAGCCAATAAATATACATGGGGTGTGAATTTTTTAACAACTAGTAAAACATGTGAATTTAAAGATAGATTAGGAGGTTCTGTAACAACAAGCATTATAGATGGTAGCGGTGTTTCTAATACTGCAATATTACGTTTAAAGTATGAAACAAACGGATTAATAAAAAATGCTTATGCAGTAGATGTTCCTACTGATGATTTTGCAGGGAATACAGCTAATGTTGATATAGAAGGTGTGTTTGAAAAAATATTAATGTTAATAGGTATTTTAATTTTAGTAGTTGTTTTTAGTGTTTTATCTCCTATATTTGGAATTTTATTTAAGGGAATAATTGCAATATCATAATTATTTGTAAAAGGTATTTTTATTATTATATCATTACCATTTAAGATACTTGGATTGATATTTAATCCAAAAATAAAAAAGCCTTAATAGGCTTTAGAGAGAACATTTATTATGAAAAAATTATATAAAGGAAAATATTATTGGCATAGAGATAGTT
>CAYZIB010000020.1:0-19670 GCA_964478425.1 uncultured Anaeroplasmatales bacterium
ATTTCTAATTTATATTTTTAAAATCATTTACATCAATTAAATATTTTTCATAATCTTTAACATAATATTTAATATTCTTTTTTCCTTTTAAAATTATTTCATATCCTTCATTTTCTAATAATTTTTTTTGTAATGTAATTGCTTCTGGATATTTTAAGTTAAGCATACCATCAGTTTTAATAACTCTCCAAAAAGGAGTAATATCTTCTTTTCTTTGATAACTAGCCCATGCCACAATATTAATAAAAATTCCAGAAGTTAAAGGATCAGTAAAATCAGCATTATATTTATTTTTTAAAAAATCCCTCAAAATAGAAGAGGTACAAAGCTTTCCATTTGGAATTTGTTTAATTAAAAGATCATAATCAATAGGTGGAGCAATAACCATTTTGTCACCACCATAAATATTTATCGTTTTTTTATCTTCTATTATATTAATTTTTGGCATATCTTTATTATTTTTAAGCATTAAATTAAAATCTTTTTTATTTTCATTAGCCATCTAAATTCTCCTTTAAATATAAAAACTGACAATGTCAGTTTAAATTTATAATTTACCAAATAAACTAAATGGATAAAATCTTAAAATAGCTTTGCCAATAATATCTTCTTCATGAATCAAACCAAGTTCTGTTGAATCAAAACTATAATTATAATTATCTCCAATCAATATATATAAATCATTAGGGATAATAAATTCTGTTTCCGATTCAATTAAAATCATATTTTCATAAGAAAGTATTATTTTAAATTCAGTATAATTTGATACAGGTATCCTATTTTCTATTAATCCATTTACATAAACATTATTATCTTTAAATTCAACCTTATCACCTGGTTTTGCTAGAACTCTTTTAATATAAGCATTATTATCATTTTTAAAATCAGCTGTTTCATAATAAGTTTTAAGATAATTTTTAGGATTAAAAACAACTATATCTTCATTATTAATATTCTTATACAATTGATTAATTAACAATTTATCTCCTGTATTTAATGTTGGATTCATTGATGAACCTTCAACATTAGTTGGAGTTATCCAAAAAGCAATTATAATATATAAAACATAAAAACATATAAATGCATAGTTTATTAAATCATAAAAATTATATATTTTATACATTATTTTTAATTCATATATTTTATCATCTTTAAATCTATTTTTATCATATTTATTTCGATTAATAAAAGTTATAATAACATAGATAATCGATAAAATTAAAAATATAATACTTATGTTTTTTAAAACAGGTAAAAAATCTGGAACTATTATTTCTATATCATCTTTTAAAAAATTAATGACAATAAAACATATACTTAAAAATATAATACTAATAATCCCTTTTTTTAAAATTTTATTACTTAAATTATAACTAGTTTTTTCAACAACTTCATCTGTAATACTACTCAAATCAAAATCTTTTTTCATATTAATCATCCTCTAAACCATTTAAAATAACTTCCAAACCATCTAATTCAACTAAGACATCTCTTGCTTTTGTTCCTACTGATGGACCAACAATTTCTAATTCTTCTAATTGTTCAACTATTCTTTGAGCTTTATTAAATCCAACATTAAAAGCTTTTAATATTCTATTTATTGATGCTGTTTGATTTTCTACTACATAATAAGCTATGCTTTTTAATAATTCTAAATCTTCAAAAGAACCTTTTTCTTCACGCTTTTTTAATTTTTCATGTGTAAATAAATAATCAGGATTTGCTTGTTCTTTTATATAACTTGTAACTTTATATATTTCATCATCGCTTATATATGCACCTTGTCCTCTTACAATTTCATCATTTAATCTTAAAAGAACATCACCTTCACCTAATAATCCTTCAGCACCTGTTCTATCTAAAATTGTTGATGAATCAATATGTGAGGCCATTTTAAAAGCAATACGAGTTGGGATATTTGATTTAATTGTACCTTTTACAACATCGGTTGTAGGTCTTTGAGTAGCAACTACCATATGAATACCTGCCGCTCTTGCTTTTTGAGTGATTCTTTGAATAGATTCTTCAACATCTGGACCTGTTGTTTGCATTAAATCAGCAAGCTCGTCTATAACAACTACTATATAAGGCATTTTTTCATAATTTAATTTATTATATTTAATTTTTTCATTAAATGTTTTAATATCTTTTGCACCAACATCAACAAACATTTGATATCTATTTTCCATTTCATTTACTAACCATTTTAAAGCTGTTGAAGCCATTTTTGGATCATCTATAACAGGAGTAAGCAAATGAGGTAAATCATTATACGCACTCAATTCAACTTTTTTAGGATCAACTAAAAGTAATTTTAAATCATCTGGCTTATTTTTTAACAATAAACTTATAAGCATTGTATTAATAAAAACACTTTTACCACTACCAGTTTGTCCTGCTACTAAGGCATGTGGTGCTTTTTGTAAATTCATAAAAAGATTATTTCCTTCTATATCTTTACCAATTCCAATAAATAATGGATTTTCATTATATTTAAATTCATTAGTATCACAAATATTTCCAAATCTAACAATTTCTTTTACTTTATTTGAAACCTCAATTCCAACATTTGGTTTACCAGGGATTGGAGCTTGAATATTTAAATATTTAGCAGCTAAAGCCATTTTTATATTATCTTCAATACTACTTACTTTTTTAACATTAATACCTGGTTCAAGTTTTACTTCGTATCTTGTTATTGCTGGACCTTTAGTATAATTAACAACTTTACCATCAATTCCAAATTCATTTAAAGTATTATTAATTATTTCAATATGATCATCAATCCATGGTTCTTTTTCCATATAATGTTCTTCACCTTTTTTTAATAATTCTTTAGGTGGTAATTGATATTTATCAAACGATTTATGAATAATTGGACTCTTTTTAGGTTCAACTTTTTCTTTAATGAAATTTTCTTTTACCTCATTAATAATTTCTTTTTCATTTGTTATTTCTTCTTCATTAAAACTAAAATTAAATTCTTTTACTTCTTCTATTACATTATTATTAAGAATATCTTCTCCATTATTTTCTATTTTTTCATCATCTATAGAAAAATCAAATGAAAAATCATTAACTGAACTTATTTTTTCATTTTCATAATTTAAGTTAGAATCATTTAAAAATTGTTCTTTACTAACTCCAATGCCATAAAACAATTCTTCTTCTTTTTCTTCTTTTAAAATAACTGGTTCTTCTTTTCTTTCAACATATTCATGTCCTAAATTATCTCTAATATATTCTTTAGTTATAATTGTATTTTTAAATTCTCTAAAATTATCTTGCTCTTTTTTTACAAATTTATCCTTTTCATCACGAAATGCATCATATCTTTTTCCGATATCACCATCAATTTTATTTTTAGGAATTACAACAATATCTTTTACTTTATCTCCAAACATTGGTGAAACAAATCTACTTTTTTCATAATATTCATTAGCATCTTTTAATGTAAATGGTTCATTAGGAATTTGAGGGATAACAAATTCTTCTTCATAAATTTTATCTTTTTTATTTTCTTCTTCTTGTCTTTTCTTTTTTTTGATCCAAAGCATTATTTTCCTCTCCTTCTACTAAAATATCTAAATTAGATAAATCTTTAATCTCTTCATCATTTAATTTTTTTAACTCTTCATCTAGTGTTTCTTCAATTTTACTTATTCCAGAATCTATATTTTCTTCAACATCAAACACTTTTTTACTATAAATTTTATATGTTTCTTCACCAACAATAGATATTGCTATTAAACATATTTTCTTTAAAACAATATTTGTTGCTGTGCTTATAATTATTTTTTTAGTCCAATAAACAGGATTTACAATATTAATTGCACCCATTGCAGCTTTAAATATTTGTTTGACTTTATATTTACTACTTAATTTAACAAGTTTTGATTCATCTATATTTTTTTTAACATCTGATATTTCAATAATTTTTGCAATAGTTATTTTTTTTATAACTCTAATTCCTTTTTTATCTAATATTTCATTTAATCTATCTGAAATATATTTTAACAACTCTAAAACTTCATCTATACTAAGTTCATAGATAGGGTATTTTGAATTAGGATAAAATTGTTCAGCAATATCATTTACTAAATCTTTACAAATATGGCTTAAATATGGGATATTTGATTGTTTTTGTCTTAATTCTTTATCTTTAAATTTTTCTTTAGCTTCATCTATTAAATAAATTATTTCATCCTTATTTGGAGCATTTTTAGGATTTCTTTTTTTAAATCGTTTATTTATACTAGCTAAAATCATACATAAATAAATAAGCGCTAAAAAACTCATTCCAAAAAATATACCAATTAAAAAACTCCATAAATTATCTAAATCAAAACTAATACTAAAATAAATCATATATAAACACCCCAGTTATTATATTATATAATAAAATTAATAAAAAAAAAATAAATATTTAAAAAACCTCAAATTTTAAATTCGAGGTTTATTATCATTTATTTTTATATTTTCATCTATTTCGTTTTTATTTATTAAAAAATCACTTTTTTCTTCACTTCTATATTCTTCTTTAATGTTCCTAAATTCCTTTTTTTTCAATTTACCACCATTAAAGTTTATGCTTTAATAAATAATTTAGAACTTGATTTTTTCTAATTTCCAAATATCATTATTGTATTGACTGATTGTTCTATCTGTTGAAAAAAATCCAGATTTAGCAATATTAATAATAGACATTTCTAACCATTTACTTTTATTTTTATATGTTTCATTTGCTTTTTCATGCGCTAATGCATAACTTGTAAAGTCTTTTAATACATAATATGGATCTGATTTTAATAAATTATTTTTAATTTCTGTAAACTCATCTTTATTTACATTTTCAAAAAAACCATTATCTAATTGATCAATTACTTCTTTTATTTTACTATTAGTAGAATAAATAGTTATTGGATTATATCCACCTTGTCTATTTAAATTTGTAACTTCATTAGCATTCATTCCAAATAAGAACATATTATCATTTCCAACAAGTTCATTTATTTCTACATTTGCTCCATCTAATGTACCAATAGTAATAGCTCCATTCATCATAAATTTCATATTACCTGTTCCACTTGCTTCTTTAGAAGCAGTTGAAATTTGTTCTGATAAATCTGCTGCTGGCATAATACGTTCTGCATAAGAAACATTATAATTAATTACAAATACAACTTTTAATAAATGATTTGTTTCAGGATCGTTATTTACTTTATCAGCAATTGTATTAATTAATTTAATAACTTTTTTAGCAAATCTATATGTTACAGCTGACTTAGCTCCAAAAATAAATGTATGAGGATAATAATTTTTCTTAAAATTACTATCTGTTTTAAGTCTATTATAAACATACATAATATGTAATGCATTCATTAATTGCCTTTTATATTCGTGTAATCTTTTAACTTGGATATCAAAAATAGAATTAACATCTATTTTAATATTTTGAGTTTTATAAATATAATCAGCTAAAACTTGTTTTCTTTTTTGCTTCATAAGTCTAATTTTTTCTTGCATTTTTAAATCATTTTTATAATCATATAATTTAATAATTAATTCTGGATTATAAACCCATTTATTATCTGTTATACTGTTTAAAATATCTGTTAATTCAGGATTTGATTGATAGCACCATCTTCTATGAGTTATTCCATTTGTTTTATTATTGAATTTTTCAGGATATAATTCATTAAAATCTTTCATTTCAATATTTTTTAAAATTTCTGTATGTAATTTAGCAACTCCATTTACACTAAAAGATCCAACAATAGCAAGATTAGCCATTCTAACTGTATTATTACCAATGATTGCTAATTTATAAAGTTTATCATGATTTCCACCATATTTTAAAACTAATTGTTCTAAAAATCTTCTATTGATTTCTTCTACAATCATATATATTCTTGGTAATAATTTTTTAAATAAATAAATAGGCCATTTTTCTGATGCTTCAGCTAAAATTGTATGATTTGTAAATGCACAAGTATTACATGTTATATGCCACGCTTCGTCCCATGATAAATTTTCTTCATCAATTAAAATACGCATTAATTCAGGTATAACTAATGAAGGATGTGTATCATTAATTTGGAAACAATAATGTTCATGAAAATTTTTAACTGTACCAAAATTTTTCTTATGCCAGTTAATAGTTGATTTAACTCCTGCAGCAGAGAAAAAATATTGTTGTTTTAATCTTAATAATTTTCCTTCATCTGTTGAATCATCTGGATATAACATAGAAGATATTTCTCTTAATCTACGATTATATTCAAATGGGTCAACATTTTTAGGATAAGATGCAGGTTCTGCATTCCATAATCTTAAAATATTTATAACATGATTATTATTACCAACAATTGGAATATCATATGGAACTGCACTTACATATTCAGCATCATAATGTGTTATTTTTAAATTATTATTTTCATAGCTTATATTAACATTCCCAAAAAATGGTATTTCTAAAGCTTCTTCTTGTCTTCTTAATTCCCATACATTAGTATCTCTTAACCAACTATCTGGTTTTTCAATTTGATATCCATCTTTAATTCCTTGTTCAAAAAAACCATATCTATATCTAATACAATTTCCATAAACAGGTAAATTAATAGATGCAGCACTATCCAAAAAGCATGCGGCAAGTCTTCCTAATCCACCATTACCAAGTCCAGCATCTGCTTCTTCTTGTTCAATATCATTTATGTCTAATCCAAGTTCATTAAAAGCATTAGATACAATGTTTCTTAATCCTGAATTAAATAAATTATTTGTAATCATTCTTCCCATTAAAAATTCCATAGAAAAATAGATTGTAATTCTTTTTTTATTATTTACGATATAATCACTTGTTTTTTTCCAATCATCTGAAACTCTATCTTTAAGCATTTCCCCTAATATAACATATCTTTCATAATTAGATGCTTCTAAATAATTTTTCATATATTTTTTTTCTATACGATCCATAAAATGTTTTTTAAAAGTTTCAACATTTGAAAATTCATCAATTATCATTTTTTTTCACCTCATTTTTTTTAATAACTCTTCTTTTTAATAATGTAATAGATAAAGGAGAGATTGTTACTAATATTGAATTTAGAAAACCATTTTGTTTTATCTTTTCAGATTTTATTTCTAATCCATTATATAAATTAGAACCACCATATTCTTCTAAATCACTATTTAAAATTTCTTGATATATTCCACTTTTTTCTACACCAATTCGATAATTAAAATAACTATTTGGAGTGCAATTTAAAATTACAATAATATCATCTTTACTATATTTAGATTTTCTAATATATACAAATAAACTTTGATCACTATTATCTGCCATTATCCATTTAAAACCTAAATAATTATGATCTAATTGATATAATGCTTTTTCATTATTATATAAATTAAATAAATCTTTAACATAATTTTTTAATTTTTGATGCATCGGGTTTTTTAATAATTCCCATTCTAACTCTTTTTTAAAATCCCATTCTTTAAATTGACCAAATTCTTGACCCATAAAAAGCAATTTTTTCCCAGGAAATGTCATCATATATCCAAGCATCAATCTATAATTTGCAAATTTTTGCCAATAATCACCTGGCATTTTATCAATTAAGGATTTTTTCAAATGAACAACTTCATCATGTGAAAAAGGCAAAACATAATTCTCACTAAAAGCATAAGACATACTAAAAGTTATTTCATTATGATGATACTTTCGATATAAAGGATCTCTTTTAAAATATTCTAAAGTATCATGCATCCATCCCATATTCCATTTATAATTAAATCCTATTCCCCCAAATTCAATTGGATGAGTTACTTTAGGATAAGCAGTAGAATCTTCTGCCATAAGTAATATTTTATCATCTTCTAAAAAAATTGTTTTACTCAATTCCCTTAAAAAATATATAGCATCATTATTAACACCATTATTACTATCTCCTAAATAATATATCATATTAGAAACAGCATCCACTCTAAATCCATCAACATGAAAATATCTCATCCAATATAAGGCATTAGAAATAAAAAAACTTCTGACCATACCCTTACAAAAATCCATATTTACTGTTCCCCAAACAACATTTTCTCTTTTAAAAGAATCTTTATATTCATATAAATTAGTTCCATCAAATTCAAATAATCCATGAGAATCTTTACATGTATGTCCTGGAACCCAATCCATTATTACATATATTCCTTCTTCATGTAATCTATCAACAAAATACATAAAATCTTTAGGGGATCCATATCTTGATGTAACAGCATAATACCCTGTTCCTTGATATCCCCAAGAATCATCACATGGATATTCATATATAGGTAATAATTCTAAATGTGTATATCCATATTCTTTTAAATATGGAATTAATAAATTAATAATTTCATTAAAATTAACTTTCCCATAAAAATTCATCCATGATCCTAAATGCATTTCATATATTAACATTTTATTTTCATATGGCCTTTTTTTATGTTTTAAAAAATAATTATCATGCCAATTAAAATTATCTAAATCAACTATTTTTGAATTTGTTTCAGGTCTTAAATCTTGATAAAATCCAAATGGGTCTGATTTAAATATCACTTTATTGTCATATGTATGAATTTTATATTTATACTTATCCCATTCTTTAATATTTGAAATTGATAAATAAAAAAATCCTCTTTCATCTATTAAATCCATTTTAGTTCCATTCCAAAAATTAAAATCTCCAACAACATATACTTCTTTAGCATTAGGGGCATAAATTAAAAAATCACAACTAATTAAATCATTATTTTTTTTAATATGGGCACCAAAATATTTATAAGCATCAAATAATTTTCCATTTAAAAAACTATTTATCTTCTCTTTATTAATCATTGATGTCACCTCCTAAAATATTTTTTACATCACTATATTTATACCCTTTTCTTAATAAAAAAGATATAATTTTAGTTTTATCCATTTTGTTTTTATCAATTTTTTTATAAGTTTCTTTTAAATTTTTTAATTCATCAATTGAAAAATCAAACTCACTTATAACTTTTTCAATAACATCATTACTATATCCTAATTCTAATAATTTTTTTATCGATTTATCTTTTAACATATTAATTGATATTAAATCTTTTTTATGAATTAAAAAATATTTATTTAATACTTCTTTTGCATTATCTAATTCTTCAATATAAGATATATTAGTATCTAAATTTTTTTCTTTTAATTTATTTTCAATATAAACTTTACCCTTTTTTTTATTTTTTAATTCATTTACATATTTTTCTTTATATTTTGAATCATTAATTAAATTTAAATTTTCTAATTTTTCGATTAATGATTCAGAATATAAATCATTTTTTTCTAAATATGAAATAAGTTCTTGTTTAGTATGATAATTTTTTAAATATTTTATACTTTTATAAAATCCTAGATAAAATTGATTTAATAAAATCATTTCATTATATGTTTCAAAAGATATTTCTTGTGGTTTAAAAATATTAAATTCAATTAGTACTTCTTCAAAAAAAAGAAGTGAAACAAAATCATTTTCCATAAAAAATTTAATTTTATATTGATTTTTTAACTTTTTTATTTCAACAATTTTCAAATTATTCACTCCTTAATTTGTTCCTATAAAAGGTATTTTATCTGAACTAAATCCTTTGCCATAAACTTCATTTGTTGGAACAACAAATAAAAATGCCGAATTATCAATTTTTAATACTTCTTCTTTTAGTTTAACATATTCTTTATTTGATAGAATACACATTAACATGATAGTCTCTTCTTTTAAATATCCGCCTCTAATATATTCTTCAGTAATTCCTCTATCAAGGTTTTTATAAACATATTCTTTAATTAATTCATGTTTTTTACTTATTATATAACAAGCATTTTTCTTTTTTGTTCCTAAAATTACATAATCCAAAACTTTACCACATATATACATTGAAATAATCGCAAAAATAGTATTTTCAATTCCAAATGAAAGACATCCAATAATTATAATTAATCCATCAGATCCATACATTGCAATTGATGGTGAAATATGTAATTTTTCAACCATAATTTTTTGAATAACATCCATTCCACCAGTTGTAGCATTATTTCTAAATAAAATTCCATTACCTAATCCTGTAAATAATGCTGCAATAATAGAAGATAAAACTAAAACATTATGGTCTTCAAAACAGTTTATCAACATATTAGAATCTAATTTTAAAACTCTAAATAAAAGTACAACAGTGGGTTGGAGAATTGTTCCAAAAACACTTCTAAAAAAGAATTCTTTTCCCAATACTAATCCTCCTGTTATAAGTAAAACAACATAAGATGCATATAAAAATATTACAGGATCAATATATTTTTCTAATATAATTGATACTCCCATCATTCCACCTGTAACCATTTTAGTAGGTAACAAAATAAAATAATATCCAAAAGAAACAATAAAAACACCAAAAGCAATCATTAAATATGAAATTAGTTTTTTATATTTATTTTGTTTTAAGATATTCATTTATAAATTCCTCAATATTTCCGTCCATTACATCTAAAACATTTGATACTTCATAATTAGTTCTATGATCTTTTACTAATGTATAAGGACAAAAAACATATGATCTAATTTGTGAACCCCAAGCTATATCTTTTTGTTCACCTTTAATATTTTTTAATTCTTCTTCTTGCTTTTTTATTTCTTCTTCTAATAATTTACTTTTTAAAATATTTAATGCAACTTCTCTGTTTTTTATTTGACTACGCTCGTTTTGACATGTAACAATTATTCCAGTTGGTTTATGTGTAATTCTAACAGCTGAATCTGTTGTATTTACTGATTGTCCACCAGCTCCGCTACTACGATATACATCAATTTTTAAATCTTCTTCATTAATATTTATATCATAATTTTCATTTATTTCAGGCATAACATCAACAGAACAAAAAGAAGTATGTCTTCTTGAATTAGAATCAAATGGTGAAATTCTAACTAATCTATGAACACCTCTTTCGCTTTTTAAATATCCATATGCGTTATTACCTTTTATTAAAACTGTACAACTTTTTATACCAGCTTCTTCTCCTGGTTGATAATCTAAAATTTGAAATTGAAAATTATTTTTTAAAGCATATCTTTGATACATTCTAAAAAGCATTAAAGCCCAATCCATTGACTCTGTTCCACCAGCTCCTGGATGTAATTCCATAATAGCATTTAAATTATCATAAGGTTCATTTAATAAAAAGATTATTGATGAATCAATTATTTTTTTATTAAGTTTTAAAACTTCTTCTTCTAAATCAACATAAATCGAATCATCTAATTCTTCATCATATATTTCTAATAAAGCAATTATATCCTCATAATTTCTTTTAATATCAGAAAATATATCTATTTTTTCTTTTATTTTATTATTTTCATTTATTATGTTTTGAGCTTCTTTTCGATTAAGCCAAAAATCATCTTCATTCATTTTTTCTTCTAACTTTAAACTTTTATCTTTTAATTCTTGAATATTTAATGCATATTCATAATCTTTAATTTTTTTATCAAAAGCGGATAAAAATTTATTTATTTCATATCTTTCCATATTTTAAGCCCCACAGCAATGTTTATATTTTTTCCCACTACCACAAGGACATGGATCATTTCTTCCAACTTTTTCTTTTGATTTTACAGGTTGTTTTTTAGTTTCTTCTTCTTTTCCTGAAACAGCTTTATTTTGTTTTACTGCTTCTTTTCTTTCTAAATTAGAAGTAATTTGAGCTCTTAAAACTAATTTTGTAACATCTTTACTAATATTATTATTCATAGTTTGGAATAACTCAAAACCTCTTTCTCTATATATTTCAAGTGGATTTCCTTGAGCATATGATTGTAATGTTACTCCTTGTCTTAATCCACTCATTGTATCAATATGTTTTGTCCAATAATTATCAACAACTTTTAAAACAATAACTTTTAAAAATTCATTATAAATTTCAAGTGGAAACATATTTTTCTTTTTAAATAATTCTTGATGTGCTCTTTCATGGAAAAAATTATATATTTCATCAACATTTAATTCTTCAACTTGTGACTTTCTAAAAGAAAGTGGAATAAAAAGTTGATTATTCATATCTTGAATTATACCTTCATCATCGATTGTTATTTTCTTTTTATCTTGAGTTATTCTACTATTTAAAATCATATCTATTGCTTGATCCATCATTTTTAATACTAAATCTTCAATTGAATCTTTAGTTAAAACTTCTGTTCTTTCAGCATAAATAATGTCTCTTTGAATTCTTAAAACATCATCATATTTCATAACATGTTTACGAGAATCATAATTTGAACCTTCAATTCTTTTTTGAGCACTACTAATGAATTTTGAAAACATTTTTGATTCTAATGGTTTATCACCATTTTCATCTTGATTTAAATTTTGAATTAATTCTAATTTTCTTTTGAAACTTTCTCCACCAAATCTTTGCATTAATTCATCTTCGGCAGATAAGAAAAATCTTGAATAACCAGGATCTCCTTGACGCCCACTTCTTCCTCTTAATTGGTTATCAATTCTTCTTGATTCATGGCGTTCACTACCAATTACAGCAAGTCCACCTAGCTCTTTTACTCCTTCGCCAAGTTTAATATCTGTTCCTCTTCCGGCCATATTAGTTGCGATTGTAACAGATTTTAATTCCCCAGCATGAGCTATAATTTCAGCTTCTCTTTCATGTTGTTTTGCATTTAATACATTATGTGGTATACCTGCTTTTTTTAACATTTTTGATAATAATTCAGATGTTTCAACTGCAATTGTTCCTAATAATACAGGTTGTCCTATTTCATATTTTGATTTAACTTCATCAATAATAGCTTTATATTTTGCTTCTTGTGTTACAAATATTAAGTCAGGAGCATCATTTCTTATTACTGGTTTATTTGTTGGAATTTCAACAACATACATATTGTATATTTCAACAAATTCTTCTTCTTCAGTTTTTGCTGTACCAGTCATACCAGCTAATTTTTTATACATTCTAAAATAATTTTGATATGTAATAGTTGCAATTGTAATTGTTTCTTTTTTAATTTCTACATTTTCTTTTGCTTCTATTGCTTGATGCAATCCTTCACTATATTGACGTCCTTTTAAAATACGCCCTGTAAATTGGTCTATAATTAATACTTGATCATCTTGAACCATGTATTCAACACCATGACGCATTATGTAATTTGCTTTTAGAGCATTATTAATATGATGTAATAAAGATACATGTTCTAAATCGTATAAATTAGAAATTCCAAATGCTTGTTCAGCTTTAGAAATACCTTGTTCTGATAATTCAATAGTTCTTGATTCAATATCAATAAAATAATCATCACTATTTAATCTTTTAGCAAATTTATCAGCTTGAATATATAAATTTGCAGTGTTCTTTTCTCCACCTGATATAATTAAAGGGGTTCTTGCTTCATCTATTAAAATTGAGTCAACTTCATCAATTATTGCAAAATCTAATCCTCTTTGAACCATATCTTTTTTATATAAAACCATGTGATCTCTTAAATAGTCAAATCCTAATTCAGAGTTTGTTGAGTATAAAATATCGCATTTATATGCTTCTTTTTTTTCTTCTTGTGTCAAATCTCTAAGGTTTAATCCTACTGTTAAACCTAAAAATCTAAATAAATCTCCTATTTCTCCATCAACTTCACGTCTTGCAAGATATTCATTTACAGTAACAATATGAACAGCATCACCGCTTAAAGCATTTAAATAAGCAGGCATAACGGCTGTTAGTGTTTTACCTTCTCCTGTTTTCATTTCTGCAATATTTCCACCATGTATAGTTGCTGCACCTATTAATTGAACAAAAAAAGGAGTTTTATTGATAACTCTTGTTGCAGCTTCTCTAACTACAGCATAACTTTCTGCTTCGATATCTTCTAAAGTTTCGCCATTTTTTAATCTATTTTTAAATTCATTTGTCTTTTGTTTTAATTCATCATCAGATAATAAAGACATTTGATCTTTAAACTTTTCAACTTCTTTTGCGATTTTTTCGCATCTTTTAAATTCTTTATTACTTGGATCTAACCACCCAAACATAGAACATCCTCCTTATATAATATAGTTCTAATATATAGTTTACTATATATTTAGAAAAAAAACAAGTAAATATAATATTAAAAAAAAGTATACTTGCGTATACTTAATTATTCATATTTGTTTCTATTACAGAATAGTCTTTATCTTCTCTTAAATAACAAACACAAACTTTATTTGTTTCTTTGTTTAGAAAAATGAAAAAATTATGTCCTAATAATTCCATTTGAGTTAATGCTTCATCAACAGTCATTGGAATTAATTCGATAGATTTATTTTTTACAACTTGTTTAGCCATTACTTCTTTTTCTAATGCTTCTAAATCTAAATTAGGATTAGAAAAAGCTTCTTTAATTCCTTCTTTTTCTAATTTTTTTGTTACTTTCATTCGATGTTTTTTATATTGCATTAAAACTTTATCTACTGCTAAATCTATAGCTGTATTTATTTCTAATGCTTTTTCTTCAGATCTTAAAATTAAATTTTTAAGCGGCAAGGTGATTTCCACCTTAAAATAAGTGGGATATTTTTTAATTGCTACTCTTGCTTTTCTAAAATCAACATCTTCAGCAATTAAACTTTCAATTTTTTCTAATTTTTCTAAAACATAATCCTCTGTTCTTTTTTGAATATAAAGATTGTCTTTTCCTACTACTTCAATTTTCATAAATAATCCCTCCTCGATAATTAATTATAACATAAATATCAAGAAAAAAATATATTTTTTAAAATTAATTAATTTTTAAAACTTTAGATGCTTGCAAACCTTTATTGGATAAAAAACATTCATATTCTACATCATCCCCTTCTTTTAATGTTTTAAAACCTTGTTGTTCAATTACTGAATAATGGACAAATATATCTTCTTCTTTTTCCCCATATATAAATCCATATCCTTTTTCATTATTAAACCATTTTACTTTTCCTGTCATTTTCTTACCTCCTTGACTTTATTATAATTTTTTTTATTAGAAAATAAAGAAAAATAGTACAAAAAATTTCGACATTTTTTTTAATAAAAAGTAATAATTATAATTTCATTAAACATTAAACTTAATTCTTTTTTTACTAATAAAAAATCATCAAATGAATAAAAATATAATATTTGAATATCTTGTAATAAAGCCAATTCTGTTAATTTTGTTATTTCTTTTAAAAAAACATAATAATTAATTTTGTAATCTTTTTCAAAAATAAAAAGCCAATGAATTTTCATGGCTTTATAAATATATATTTTATAATTTAAATTTGGTTTATATTTTTTTATACAATTATCACAAATATATTTTTTATTAAAATTAAACAAATTTTTAAAATTTCTTTTTATAATATAATTTTTTCCACATAAAATACATTTCATTTTAAAGCCCTAAAATATATTTTACATTTTATTATTATTTTACTTTAAATATTTTTTTAATTCCAAAACTTTATCTAATCTTTCCCATGGTAAATCTAAATCAGTTCTACCAAAATGCCCATATGCAGCAAGATTTCTATAAATTGGTTTTAATAAATCTAATTTTGTAATTATTCCTTTTGGAGTTAAATCGAAATTTTCTTTAATTGCTTTTATAATTATATCTTTATTAACTTTTTCAGTACCAAATGTTTCAACGAAAATTGAAACGGGTTTACTTACACCAATTGCATAAGCAATTTGAATTTCTATTTTATTTGCAAGACCTGCAGCACAAATATTTTTTGCAACATATCTTGCAGCATAAGCAGCTGATCTATCAACTTTTGATGGATCTTTACCTGAAAATGCTCCTCCACCATGTCTTCCTATGCCACCATAAGTATCAACAATTATTTTTCTTCCAGTTAATCCTGAATCACCTGCAGGACCTCCTAAAACAAATCTTCCAGTAGGATTAACAAATATTTTAGTATTTTCATCCATTAAAAAAGCAGGAATAATAGGTTTTATAACATGCAATATCATGTCTTTTTTAATTTGTTCTAAAGTAATATCTGGATTATGCTGTGTTGAAATAACTATTGTGTCAACTCTTTTTGGAGTATTATCTTCATATTCTATTGTAACTTGTGTTTTTCCATCAGGGCGTAAATATGTTAATTCATTAGTTTTTCTTACATCAGCCAATTTTTTAGCTAATTTGTGTGCTAACATAATAGGAAGTGGCATATATTCTTCAGTTTCGTCTGATGCATAACCGAACATCATTCCTTGATCACCAGCTCCTTGATCATGTGTTTTTGTTTCATCAACACCTAAAGCTATATCACTTGATTGAGTTCCAATTGATGTTAAAACAGCTAAATTTTCCGCATCAAATCCAAATTTACCACGATTATACCCTATTTCATTTACAACATTTCTTGCAATTTTTTGATAATCAACTTTAGCATTTGTAGTTACTTCTCCACATAATACAATTAATCCTCTAGTCGCTGTTGTTTCAACTGCTACTCTTGATTTAGCATCTTGTTTTAATAATTCATCTAATATTGCATCACTAATTTGATCACATATTTTATCAGGATGTCCTTCTGTAACAGATTCTGATGTTAATAAATATTTACTCATTTTATTGCCTCCTTAATAGCTTTTGCTAATTGATCAGCACAACTTGTTTTTCTAGGTCCACATGTATTTCCTTCTAAGATACTTATGATTTTACTTGCATCTTGTCCTTCAACAAGTTTTCCAATTGCTTTTAAATTTCCGTTACATCCTCCAAGGAATTTTACATTGTAAACTTTCCCATCAACTATATCAAAATCAATTTGTTTACTACATACTTCTTGTGTTTTAAATGTATATGTCATTTTACTTCTCCTTTACTCATAAAAAAAATAACTTTCCAACAATATGAAAGTTACATTTATATATTCTTATTGTTGGATATACCCTCGCTAGGAGCACCTAATTGAATAGGTTGCTGTCATTTCATAGGCTAGCTATCCTCAATGACTCTTAATAAGATTTAATTCGATACTCAAATAGTATATACTATTTTTATATATTAATCAAGTTTTTATGACAAATAATTTATTTATTAATAAAAAAATCAACAAATTAAATTATTTGTCGATATTTTTTAAATTTTATTTTAATTTTTCTCCATCGCTAAATGCATTACCTACTCTTTTACTAATACTATAATATCCATGTGTTGATTGATCATATGATATAGGAATAAATTTGTCTAATGAAATATTCTTATTTTCATCTAAAATTTTTTCATCAGCATTAACATTTAATATTTCAGCTAAATACAAATCTTCTTCTAAAATTTTAATTAATCTACATTCTAAGCATAATGATAATTCATTAATTATAGGAGCATTAACAAAACTTGATTTAATTGTTGTAAATCCTGATTTTTCCATTTTATTTGGTTCTTCATTTTGAGATACAATTCCAACATAATCACAAGCAGTAACATATTTTTCTTCTCCTATTGAAATTGTAAATTCATTTGTTAAATTTATGTTTTCTGTTGTTTTATGATCTGCTAAACAAACAATTACTTTATTATAATCTGCAATCATTCCCCATGCTGCATTCATTGCATTTGGTTTATTATTTTTATCATATGTTCCAATTATTAAAACAGGTTGTGGGTAAATATAAGTTTTAACACCTAAATTTTTTCTCATGATATTTCTCCTTTATAAACATTTTTATTTATTAATAATTATAACATATTTATATAAGAATATATTCATAATATTTAATTATTTTATAATCACCATATAGACTTACTTTTCAAATAAAACTTTAAAAATATTTTAATAATCTCTAAAATTTACTTTTTAATTGTTAATTCTACTAAATCTTTCAACTTATAATTTGAAATTTTTATTTTTTTAAATTTACATATATTTTCAGAATAATATTTACTAAATTCATAACAAAAGAAATAAAACTTTTCTTTTGACATAAATATATCTTTTGCTAATTCTGAATTTATATTAAAATAATAGTTTTTTATTTTAAATTTTTCTTTTAAATAGTCTAATAAATTTTTTAATATAAATTTCATTTCATTCAGATTTTTATCAATTATAATTCTTTCCCAATAAGATACTATTTTAAATGCAAATTCATCATCTGGAAACATTTTTACATAACAAATGCATCTATTATTTATAACATCAAGCTCTTTGATTTCTTCTTTTTCACAACATAACATATATAAATATAAAAGTTTTTTATTACTATCAATTTTTGTTGTTTCTTTATCAAAAATTTTTACTTCTGTAAGATTACCGGTTAAGCAATTATTTTCATCTATTTCATTTCCAATTAAAATAAATGATCCTTCTTGTGTTTTATATCGTATATTGTTTAACTCATTAAACAGATTGTCACAATCCATAATAACATTTTTTTCAACTGTAAATCTTTTAATATCACTATCATACATTTCATTTAAATTTTTTTTATTTTCTTTATAATATTTGCCAATACTTTCAAATTTTCTTGTAATCGATTTTCCATTAATATCCTTTAAGTATCTATATTTTGTGTCATTAAAAGTATATATATAACCATTTTCTTTAAAATTTTTATTACATGCAAAATATAAAGCTACTGCCTTATTTTTAGTAATATCTAAAAGTCTTGTACCAAAACCATAATGTTGCATGAGATTTAAATATTTTAAAGCCAGAATCTCATCAATACCTTCATTAATTTGATTGCAAAATTCTATTTTTTTCATATAATCAAAAGTCAAATTATAGTATTCATATTCTACGTTTAAAATGGTTTTTTTATTAATATATCTTAATATTGAAGGCTGACAAGGAATTTTATATTTTTATGATTCTCCTCTATAAAATTTACATATTTTTTCTTTTTCAATTTTTTCCACTACTATCACCTTATATATTTAAATATTTTTTTCTTTTTATTTTACATTTATTATTTCTTATTGATGGAAGAATTTCCTTTATAATTAATATTATTTATTTTTATATCCCCATACAACAGGGCAATTAGAATAATTCCAGCCTTGATACCAGCCACCAGATTCTGAATAATGAATACGACAATAAATTGTTAAACTACTACATTTAAGAAATACAAAATTTTCCATTTTTGTTACACTTGATAAGATTGTTATTGATGTAATATTATTAAATCCATAGAATTGATGATTAGCTGTTTTGTTATTGCTTCTGGTATTATTATTTCTGTTAATTCTTTATATTCTTTATCTTCATCTAACATATATATATTTTGCATAATACATTGTATTAAAAGAAGTACCTTCTAAATATTTATCTTCAATTTCTTTAAAAGGTAAAAACAAGAGGTTAATCGATAATAATTAATATCCAATAAAACTTTTTTTTGCAAATTCTTCATCTTATATTATACAACCTCTTATTTCTAATAATTCAATTTGTTCATCTATAGTAAAATGTTTTTTAACATCCATATATCCCCAAATTATAAAAACATCTCCCCTGGGGCACATTATAAAGAGGCGCGGGGAGCTTTATCATTATTATTGTATTGTATATCATTAAAAAAATCAACTGTTTTAATATTCTTTTTTTATTTTGTGAAAATGGTATTTTAATAGTATAGG
>CAYZIB010000021.1:0-18059 GCA_964478425.1 uncultured Anaeroplasmatales bacterium
ATCAATTGGTTTCCAGGACATATGAACAAAGCTAAAAGAGAAATTAGTGAAAAATTAAAATTGGTTGATATGGTTATTATTATACTAGATGCAAGATGTCCTAAATCAAGTTATAATCCAGATTTTGATGTTTTATTTAAAAATAAACCAAAATTATTTTTATTGAATAAATCAAGACTTGCTGATAGTAAGGAAACAAAAAAGTGGTTAAATTATTATAATGGAAAAGATAAAAAATCTTTAGATATTGATGCTGTATCAGGATTTAATGTTAATAAAATTGTGTCATATTGTAATCAAGTTTTAAAAGATAAAAATGAAAAAAAAGAATCACAAGGATTAAAAAAAAGAGCTATAAGAACATTAATATGTGGAATTCCCAACGTTGGTAAGTCAACATTAATAAATACGTTAGCTAAAAAGAAATCTGCTAAAACTGGAGATAAACCTGGAGTAACAAAAGCATTACAATGGATAAAATTAAATGACAATTTAGAAATGCTTGATACACCAGGAATATTATGGCCTAAATTTGAAAATCAGACAATTGCATTAAATTTAGCATTAACAAATGCTATTAAAGAAGAAATTTTGCCAATAGAAGAAATTTGTTATTATGGCATAGATTTTTTTAATAAATATTATAAAGTTAGATTTATTGAAAGATATAAATTAGATCAAAATATTGATTTATCAAATCATGTGGAAGTAATAAATCAAATTGCAATTAAAAGAGGATGTATTAATAAAAATGGTCCGGATTTTGATAGAACAATAAAATTAATTTTTAATGAAATGAAATCTAATTTATTTAATGGTGTAACATATGATAGATTTATATAAATATGAAAAAGAGTTAATTTCAAAAGGATATAAATTTATATCTGGAACAGATGAAGCAGGAAGAGGATCATTAGCTGGCCCTTTAGTAGTTGCATCTGTTATTTTACCTATAAATTATAGTTTAGAAGGATTAAATGATTCAAAACAAGTTTCCCCTAAAAAAAGAGAAATATTATATAAAAGAATTATTTTGGATGCATTAGCTTATAAAATTGTTTTTATCGATGAAAAAACAATAGATGAGATTAATATTTATGAGGCAACAAAAAAAGGAATGATTGAAAGTATTGATAATTTATCTATAAAACCAGAATATTGTCTTATTGATGCTATGCCTTTAAATATATCTTATTTACATAATTCTATAATTCATGGAGATGCATTAAGCTTAAGCATAGCAGCGGCATCTATTTTAGCTAAAGTATCAAGAGATCATTATATGGATGAAATGGATAAATTATATCCTTTATATGATTTTAAAAATAATAAAGGATATGGAACTAAAAAACATTTAGAAGCATTAAACGAATATGGTCCAACTAAAATTCATAGAATGAGTTATGAACCAGTATATAAAAGTAAATATAAAGCAATAAGTTTAGATATATAAATGCGATTAATTCGCATTTTTTTTGAATAAAAAGATATTTTTTTGCATAAATTATGTTTTAGGAGATGATTTAAATGAAAATAGATTATAAAAAATTAATTTTTTTAATTTTAATTCCTCTTATTGTAGGTATAATTTCTGCTTTGTTAACTAAAAATGGAATGAGTAATTTTGATTTAATAAATAAACCTTCTTTTGCCCCTAAAAAAATTTTATTTCCAATTGTTTGGACTATTTTATATATTCTAATGGGAATTTCTTCGTATTTAATATATGTTAATGAAAAAATTGTTAATAAAGATTATGAGTTGTTTTTATATTTCTTACAATTATCTTTTAATTTTTTTTGGTCTATTATCTTTTTTAATTTAAAATGGTATTTATTTAGTTTTATTTGGCTTATTATAATGTTTATAATAATATTAATTATTACATTTAAATTTTATAAAATAAATAAGTATTCTAGTTATTTATTAATTCCTTATTGTATTTGGGTTTTATTTGCTTTAGTGCTAAATTTTAGCATATATTTATTAAATTAAATAGAAAAAGAAATAAAAAATATTTATCTTGACAAATATATTTTTGAATAATAAGATATAAATTAAAGGTGAAATGTATGAAAAAAGTGGTTATTGTTGAATCCCCATCAAAATCAAAGACAATTGAATCATATTTAGGTGATGATTATATTGTAGTATCTTCTTTAGGCCATGTAAGAGATTTAGCTATAAAAGGTGAAGGTGGTCTTGGAATTGATATTAATAATAAATTTAAACCTAATTATGTTATTTTAGATGAAAAGAAAAAAGTTGTTGATAATTTAAAAAAAGTTTGTAAAAACAATCAAGTATATTTAGCAACCGACCCTGATAGAGAAGGAGAAGCTATAAGTTGGCATTTATCTCAAATATTAGATATTGATTTAAATGAAAATAATAGAGTTGTTTTTAATGAAATAACAAAAGATGCAGTTTTAAATGGAATTAAAAATTCAAGAAAATTAGATATGAATTTAGTATATAGTCAAGAAACAAGAAGAATTCTTGATCGAATAATTGGATTTAAATTATCTACATTATTACAAAATAAAATTGGTTCTAAATCAGCAGGTAGAGTTCAAAGTGTAGCATTAAAATTAATTGTTGATTTAGAAGACGAAATAAAAAGTTTTTTACCAGAAAAATATTATAATATAGAAGCAGAATTTCCATTTTTTAAAGCTAATTTAATAAATGAAAAAGAAGAAATTATCGATTTTAAAAATATTGATGAAGTAAATAATGTTATTAAAAGTCTTTCTTTAAATTATTATGTCAAATCTATAACATATAAACAAACAAAAAGAGATTCTAAAGGAGCATATGTTACTTCAACATTACAACAAGACGCTTCAACAAAATTAAATTTTGATTCAATAAAAACAATGAGAATTGCTCAAGCTTTATATGAAGGAAAAACAATAAAAGATGAACTTGTTGGGTTAATTACTTATATGAGAACTGATTCAGAAAGATTAAGTGAACAATTTATAAATTCTAGTAAAAAATATATAAAAGATTTTTATGGTGAAGAATATGTTGGAAAAACAAAAGTTAAAAAACATAATTTAAGTCAAGATGCTCATGAAGCAATAAGACCAACAAGTATATATAGAACACCTGATAGTATAAAAGATTATTTAACTAAAGATGAATTAAAATTATATAAATTAATTTATAATAGAGCATTAGCAAGCTTAATGGCTCCTGCTAAATATGAATCACAAAAAGTTATATTAGAAAATAATTCATATAATTTTAAAATAAATAATTCAAAATTAATTTTTGATGGATATTTAAAAGTTTATACTAATGATGAAAAAGAAGAACTAAATGATTTTATTTTGATTAATGAAAATACTAATATTGTTGCAATAAATAATAAATATATTGAAAAAGAAACCAAACCAAAAAGTAGATATACTGAAGCAAAATTAATTAAAGATATGGAAGAACTTGGAATAGGTAGACCATCAACATATGCTCAAACAATTAAAACTTTAAAAGATCGTAAATATATATCAGTCGTTGAAAAAAAATTTGTTCCAACAGAACTTGGAATAATTACTACTCAAAAGTTAGAAGAATTTTTTAAAAAAATAATCAGTGTTGATTTTACAAGAAGACTTGAATTAAAACTAGATGATATAGCAACTGGCAATGAAAATTATTATAATATGGTTTCTAAATTTTATTATTATTTTATACCTTTAGTTGAAAAAGCAACTAAAGAAATGGAAAAAAAGAAACCAAAAGAATTAGATGAAACATGTGAATTATGTGGTAGTAAATTAGTTTTAAGAACTGGTAAATACGGTGAATTTAAGGCATGTAGTAATTATCCAAAATGTAAATATATTAAAAAAGAAAAGAAAGAAGTTAGCTATTTAGAAAATGCTTATTGTCCAAATTGTAATGGTAAATTAGTTTTAAGAATAGCATCAAAAGGAAAGAACAAAGGTAAAAAATTTTACTCATGTGAAAATTTTCCAAAATGTAAATATATTTTAGAAGAAAATGGCGAAACTAAAAGATAAAATTTGACATTATTCGACAAAAAAATATCAAATAATTAATAAAAAAATTATAAATTTAAAAAAAACAAAAATTTTGCAAAAAAAACTTTACAAATAGTTTTATTGTGTTATAATAAGGGTGCACTTGAGAAATTAAGTGCTACTTATCCCCTATAAAATGTATACAAAAAACATGTATACAGTGAATTCATTATTCACAAATCCCCTTTAAGCCCCTAGCAATAGGGGCACCCTGTTAATTAAGGCACATATGTGCCTTTTATTTTTATAATTTTTATTTAGACATTTATATAATATCATGATATAATACCATGTAGAAAGAAGGATTAATAATGGGTTTATTTTCTAAATTATTTAAAAACAAAGAAAAAAATTCTAGTAAATATAAATTAGGTTTAAATAAAACCAGAAATGGTGCATTAAGTAAAATAAAAAGTATATTAAGTAAAAAAAGTATTATCGATGATGAATTGTTTGACGAATTAGAAGAATTATTTATCATGGCAGATATTGGTGTTGATACTGTTTTATATTTTATTGAACAAATAAAACAATATGTTAAAGAACAAAAAATTGAAGATCCTAATGATTTACAAGAAGTAATAGTTGATAAAATGTTTGATTTATATGTAAAAGATGAAATTGTAAATTCTAATTTAAATATAAATGAATCTGGATTAACTGTTTTACTTTTTGTAGGTGTTAATGGAGTAGGAAAAACTACTACAATTGCAAAATTAGCACATAAGTTTAAAAAAGAAGGAAAAAAAGTATTAATTGCAGCCGGAGATACATTTAGAGCAGGTGCTATTGAACAGCTTAATGTTTGGGGAGAAAGAATAGGTGTTAAAATTATATCTAAAGAAGCAGGAAGCGATCCTTCTAGTGTTATTTATGAAGGAATAAAAGAAGCAAAAAATGAAAATTATGATATTTTAATTTGTGATACTGCAGGGAGATTACAAAATAAAGTTAATTTAATGAAAGAATTAGAAAAAATGAAACGTGTTATTAAAAGAGAAATACCGGATGCGCCTCATGATACTTTATTAGTAATAGATGCAACAACAGGTCAAAATGGAATGAATCAAGCTAAAGCTTTTTTAGAAGCAACAGATGTATCTGGAATTATTTTAACTAAATTAGATGGGACTGCTAAAGGTGGAATTGTTCTAGCTATTAGAAATGAACTTGGAATTCCAATTAAATATGTTTGTTTTGGTGAAAAAGTAGATGATATAGAAAATTTTGATATTGAACAATATATTTATGGATTATTTGCGGATTTATTTGAATAGTATGGTTGAAGATAAAATAAGATATGGTATTTTGTTTGATTATTATGAAAAACTATTAACTGATAAACAAAAAGAATATTTTAAAATGAGTTATTTTTTAGATTATACATTACAAGAAATAGCTTTAGAGTTTAATATTAGTAGAAATGCAGTTTTTGATCAAATAAAAAAAACAATTAGTTTATTAGATTTTTATGAAGAAAAATTATGTTTATATCAAAATGATTTATTAAGATTTAAAATATATGATAAATTAAATTTGGATGATAATAATCCATTGGTTAAAGAATTAAAACAAATAAAGTGATGGTGAATTAAATGGCTTTTAATAGTTTGCAAGACAGAATGCAAATGGCATTAAGAAGAATTACTGGTCGTGGTAAATTAAATGAAAATGATATAGAAGAAATGATGAAAGAAATTAGATTGTCTCTTCTTGAAGCAGATGTTAATTATAAAGTTGTTAAAATGTTTACTAATGAGGTTAAAGAAAAAGCTTTAGGAGAAAAGATATTATCAGGTTTAAATCCAGGACAACAAGTTGTAAAAATTGTTCATGATGAATTAAAAAAAATCATGGGAGAAGAAGCTAGTCCATGTAAATTTAAATCTAATAATGAGATTACATGCTTTATGGCTGTTGGATTACAAGGAACAGGTAAAACTACTGCAATAGGAAAATTAAGTAATTACTTTAGAAAAAAAGAAAATAAAAAAGTTTTATTAATTGCAGCAGATATTTATAGACCAGCAGCAATCGATCAATTAAAAACTATAGGTAAACAATTGGGCATTGAAGTTTTTGAAGAAGGAACAAATAAAAAAGCTAGTGATATAGTTAAAGATGGATTAAAGTATGCAGCAGCTAACAATTTTAATTTAGTAATAATTGATACTGCTGGTAGATTACATATTGATGAAACATTAATGGATGAATTAATAGAAGTAAAAAAAGTTGCTAATCCTGATGAAATATTACTAACAGTTGATGCAATGACAGGGCAAGATGCAGTTAATGTTGCTAAAACTTTCCATGAAAAATTAGAAGTAACAGGATGTATTTTAACAAAATTAGATGGTGATACCAGAGGTGGGGCAGCTTTATCTATTAGAATTGTTACAGGTGTTCCAATTAAATTTATTGGTACTGGTGAAAAAATGGATGCGATTGAAGTTTTCCATCCAGATAGAATGGCTCAAAGAATTCTTGGTATGGGGGATGTTTTATCATTAATTGAAAAAGCCGAAGAAGCAATTGATGAAGATGAAGCCATGAATATGATGGAAAAATTAATGAATGATAAATTTAATTATAATGATTTAATTAAACAATTTAAAATGATTAAAAAAATGGGTTCTATATCTAAAATATTAGGAATGATTCCTGGAATGGGAAATTTAAAACAAGCAACATCAAATATTGATGATAAACAGATTGTTTATATGGAAGCAATTATAAAATCAATGACAGAAGATGAAAGAAAGAATCCTAAATTAATTGATCAAAGTTCAAAAAGAAGAGAAAGAATTGCTAAGGGTAGTGGAAGAAGTGTTCAAGAAGTTAATAGATTAAGAACTGCTTTAGAAACTCAAAAAAAAGTTATGAAACAAATGAATAATATGGATGAAACGCAATTAGAAAACATGTCTAAAAACATGAAAAATGGGAATATTCCTAATATGGGTATAAAACAAAGCAAAGGTAAAGGCAAAGGAAAAGGAGATTTTTGGAGAAGATAGTATGAATAAAAAATATTATGTATCAATCATTTTAGATAATGATGAAAAAATTAATTTATGTTTAGAAACTAAATATGCTCCTAAAACTGTTGAAAATTTTATTACTTTGGTAAAAGAAAATTATTATGATGGGACAATATTTCATAGAATTATAAAAGATTTTATGATTCAAGCTGGAGGGTATTGTGTTAATAATAATATGATTGATTATTTAAAAGAAACAAAAAGTATTGTTGGAGAATTTAAATCAAACGGATATGATAATTTGTTAAAACATGATTTAGGTGTTATATCAATGGCAAGAACAAATGATAAAAATTCTGCATCAAGTCAATTTTTCTTATGTGTTAATAATTGTAGTCATTTAGATAATAATTATGCAGCTTTTGGTAAAACAATTGATGAAGAAAGTAATAAAATTATTTTAAGATTATCAAATACAAAAACAACTAGATTTTATCATTTTGATGATTTTCCTGTTGAAATTATTAAAATTAAAACGATTGTTATCAATAAAATAGAAGAATAAAAACACCAATTCGGTGTTTTTTTTATCTTCTATAATAGATTGGGTATTGTGGTGGGTAATAATAAATTGGTTGACTATAATTTTGTTGTGGTTTATTTGTTCCAGCTAAAAAAGCAAAAGGACTAGCAACTAATGCTCCAGTTAAAAAAGGTAATAAAAATGGAGCACCTCGAAAGTCGTTATTGTAATTAGAATTTTGATAGTAAAACATAAAATCACCTCCATTTTAATTTATGAAGGTGCTTTAAAATAAGAAACTACATTAGCCCTTTAGTTATATAATATTCTTCTAAACACCAATTATTTTTTTTAATTTCTGTAGCAACCTTTTTACCAACATATCTTATATGCCATGGTTCAAAAGGATATTTAGTTATATCTTCTTTTTCTTTAGGATATCTTAAAATAAATCCAAATTTATGCATATTATTAATTAAATACTTATATTCATTATAGGTTGCTAATGCTTCTATCAACCCAACATCTAAAAGAGTTATATCTAATGCAAGACCTGTTTGATGTTCACTTTTGCCTGGTTTTGCTTGGTAAATTGGATCTTGATAGATGTATTTTTGATATAAGTAACTTCTATATCCAGAATAACAAATAAAATATATATTTTTTGATTTTAAATAATTATCTAATTTTAAATAATTTTCATATACTTCTTTTTTAATAAAAATTTCTTTTGATGTCTTACATTCATTCATTAAAACTAAATCATTAGGTTCGTAATTTTTATCTAAAGTATATGTTTTATTTACTAAACAAATATTAGTATTTAAGTTTAATGCTTTTTTATTTGTTGATTTAACTTTATTGGTTGTAAGACAAATAAAGATAAAAATTAAAACGAGTATAATTTTTTTCAAATTATCACCAATTAATTTTATGGTATTAGTTTAGTTTATATGATAAAATAATATATAAAGGATGTGTATTTATGAATAAAATAGTTTTACTTGATGGTAACTCTTTAATGTATAGAGCATTTTATGCAACAGCAACAAAAAATCAATTAATGCAAAATTCAAAAGGACAATATACAAATTGTGTTTATGCATTACAAATGATGGTTGAAAAAATTTTAAATCAAGATTTTACACATATACTAGTAGCTTTTGATAAGGGTAAAAAGACTTTTAGACATGATTTATATAGTGAATATAAGGGTGGTAGAAAACCAATGCCTGAGGAGTTGAAAGAACAAATTCCTCTTGTTTATGAGTATTTTGATTGTTTAAATATTAAAAGATATTTTTTAGATTTATATGAAGCAGATGATATTATTGGTACTATTAGTAATATAGCTAAAAACAATGATTTTGAAGTTAGTATTTATTCATCTGATAAGGATTTATTACAACTTATTAATTCCAATGTTAAAGTTAATTTATTAAAAAAAGGAATGACTGAAATTAAATCGTATGATGAAGATAAATTAAAAGAAGAATTTAATTTAAAACCTAGTCAAATTATTGATTTAAAGGCATTAATGGGTGATTCATCTGATAATATTAAGGGGATTAAAGGAATTGGTGAAAAAACAGCTGTTAAACTAATTAATACTTATAATGATTTAGAAGGCATAATTTTGCATGTTGATGAATTAAAAGGTAAGGTCCATGATTTAATAAGTGATAATATTGATGAAGCTTTAAAATGTAAAAAGATTGTTACGATCAATCAAAATAGTCCTGTTGAATTAACATTAGATGATCTTAAATATAATGGACAAAATGAAAAATTATTAAAAGAGTTTTATGAAAAATTAGAGTTTCATTCATTAATAAAAAAGACAAATTGGAATGTAAAAGAAAATATTAATTTTTTTTATAAAGAAATTATGGATGTTTTTGAATTACAAGAAGTATTAGAAAAATATGAAAACAAAGAAATAGGTATTCATATTGAAGTTGCAAAAGAAAATTATCATAAATCAAATATTTTAGGAATTGGATTATCTGATGGGACTGATAGTTATTTTATTGGTGAAGATTTGATTAATCAATCGATTTTTCTTGAGTTATTTTTAAATAATGAAAACACTAAAAAAATTGTATATGATGCAAAAAAAACTTATGTATCATTAAAAAAATATAATATCGATATTAAAGGAATAAGTTTTGATACATTACTTGCAATATATTTAATTAATCCAGATATAACTACAAAGCAAGATTATAAAATAATAGTAAGTAATTTTATTGAATGTAATATGGAATATGATTCTTTTATATATGATAAAAAACAAATAAATGCTGATTATAAAAAACATATAGCAATCAAATCTTATTATAATTATAAATTAAAAAATATATTAGAGGAATTAATAAATAAAAATGATCAAAGTTATTTATATTATGAAATAGAATTACCTTTAAGTTATGTATTAGCTAAAATGGAATTAAATGGTCTTAAAGTTGATTTTAATGAATTAAATAAACAAAAAGAAGAATTGAATTCTAGAATTAGTGTTTTACAAGAAAAAATATATGAACTTGCAGGAGAAAAATTTAATATTTCAAGTCCTAAACAGTTAGCGGATATATTATTTAATAAATTAAATTTACCTAAAGGTAAAACAAATAAAACAGGTAATTCAACAGATATTAATGTCTTAAATGAATTAGTCGATAAACATGAGATAATTAAATATTTAATTGAATATAGAACTATTACTAAATTATATAATACATATATTATTGGTATTGAAAATGCTTGTTTTAGTGATGGAAAAGTGCATTCGATATATCAACAAACTTTAACTCAAACAGGGAGATTAAGTTCTAATGAACCTAATTTACAAAATATTCCAATAAGAACAGAAGAAGGACATAAAATAAGAAAAATTTTTATTCCTGAGTATGATTATATTTTATCTTCTGATTATTCACAAATTGAGTTAAGAGTTTTAGCGGATATTGCTAATGTAAAAAGTTTTATTGATGCATTTAATAATAATATTGATATACATGAAAAAACAGCAATGGATATTTTTAATAAAAAAGAAGTATCAAAAGAAGAAAGAAATCAAGCAAAAACTGTTAATTTTGGAATAATATATGGAATGAGTTCTTATGGTTTACAAAAAGATTTGAATATAACAAATAAAGAGGCTAAAAATTTTATTGAATCATATTTTTTAAATTATCCAGAAATTAAAGAATATATGGATAATATAGTTTTAAAAGCTACAAATGATTCATATGTTGAAACTAAATTTAAAAGAAGAAGATATATTAAAGAATTAAATAATTCAAATTATATGGTTAAAGAATTTGGAAAAAGACTTGCAATGAATACGCCTATTCAAGGTTATGCTGCAGACATTTTAAAAAAGGCATTAGTGGATATAGATAAAGAATTAGAAAAAAGAAAATTAAAATCAAAGTTAATAAATACTGTCCATGATGAAGTTATTTTAGATTGTTTAAAAGAAGAATTAGAAGAAGTGAGTAGTATTGTCATTGATAAAATGGAAAATTGTGTGAAATTAAAAGTTAAATTAAAGGTTTCTAAAGATATAGGAACTAATTGGTATGAAACAAAATAGAGGTGATTAAATGCCAGAATTACCGGAAGTTAGAACTGTGAAAAGTGGTTTAGAAAAAATTATTTTAAATAAAAAAATTATAAATATTGATGTTTTTTATGAAAATATTTTATATGATATTAGTGCAGATGATTTTAAAAATCGATTAATTAATAAAACTTTTTTAAAAATAAATACTTTTGGGAAATTTTTGATATTTGAACTTGATGATCTATATTTAATAAGTCATTTAAGAATGGAAGGTAAATATTATTTTTATAACCAAGATAAAGTGGTTGAAAAACATGAACATATAAAATTTTATTTTCTAGATGGTTCTATTTTAATTTATCATGATGTAAGAAAATTTGGGAAAATGTATGTAAAAAACAAAAATGAATTATATAATACTTATCCATTAAATAAACTTGCTTTAGAACCATTTATGATTGATTTAAATGTATTATTAAAAAATATTAATAGTAAAAAAAATCTGCCAATAAAACAAATTTTATTAGATCAATCTGTTATAGCTGGTATAGGAAATATTTATGCAGATGAAATATTATATGCTTCTAAGATAAATCCTTTAAAAAAAGGATCATTTATAAGTTATGATGAAGCAGTATTAATAAAAGAAAATAGTATTAAAATTTTAAATAAAGCAATAAGTCTTGGTGGGACAAGTTTACATACATATAATAGTTTAGGAATTGATGGTTTATTTCAAAATGAATTATTATGTCATGGGAATAATGATAAGTGTTTAATATGTAATACAAAAATTAATAAAATTAAAATATCAGGAAGAACATCTTATTATTGCCCAGTTTGTCAAAAAGAAGTTTGACAAAATAAATATTAATTGTATAATTTGAGGTGAATTATGAAGATTATTGGATTAACTGGTGGAATTGCTAGTGGTAAAAGTACAGTTTTAGATTTAATTAAAAAAAATTATAATGTTAATGTTTTTGATTGTGATAAAGAATCACATATGTTATTGGAAAACATTGATATTAAAAGAAAAATTGAAAAAGAATTTGGAAATTATGTTTTTGATAATGAAAAAATTTCTAGAAAAAAATTAGGAGAAATTGTTTTTAGTAATAAAAATAAACTTAAAAAATTAAATGATATAATTCATCCAGTAATTAAAGAAAAAATCAAAAATTTAAATAAAACAACTATTGTAGATATTCCTTTATTATTTGAATGTGGATTTAGTGATTTATTTAATGAAATAGTTTTAGTTTATGTAAATTATGATAATCAAATAAAAAGGCTTATTAAAAGAAATAATATTAGTAAAAAAGAAGCAGAAAATAAAATATCTTTACAAATTGATTTAGAAGAAAAAAGAAAATATGCAAATTATATAATAGATAATAATACTAATAATTTATTAGAATTAGAAATAGAAGTAAAAAAAGTATTTGATGAAATATTGGAGGTATAAAATGAGCATTTTACATACATCAGATAATCAAAAAAAAGAAGAATTTTTAACAAGATGGTATAAAACAAATATAATTGGAGCAAAAGAAGCTATTTTACAAATTGCTAAAAAACGAGGATATACTGTAAAAGATATTGTGGATGATTTTAATGAAGTATATTTAGTTAATTCTAAATTTGATTTAGTACTTACAATAACTCAAGAACATCCAAGAAAAACTGCAATTGATTTATCAATTGAATCACATGGAATATTTGATTTTGGAAAAACAAAAAAAGAAGTGCGTGAATGGTATATGATGCTTGATAAAGAATTGGATTTTTTAGGGGTTAGATTATAAAAAATGAAAACAACTGACAGTATTATAGTTGCTACTTCTTCAGGATTATCAACTGATCATTATGATTCATTATTTTTGCTTTACCAACCAATATTAAAAGATGGTATTTCAGTATATTTATCATTATTTAGTATTTTAAATAAACAAACAAGAACAAACGAAATTAAATTACAATTTTTAATAGATATTTTAAATTGTAATTTAAAAGATTTTATTTTAAATAAAGATAAATTAGAAGCTGTTGGTTTAATTAAAACATATGAAAAAGATAATAAATATATTATAGCTTTAAAATTACCTTTACTTGCTAAAGAGTTTTTTATAGATACTTTTTTTGGAGGATTATTAGAAAATGAAATTGGTGGAGAAAATGTAATAAGAATTAAAAAAATGCTACAAATTGAAGAGGTTAATAAAACTGGTTATAAAGATATTACTAAAAAATTCGATGAAGTATTTAAAGTTGATTACAGTAATTTAAAAGATAGTAGTACTAATGGTTTTTATCCTAACAATAAGAAAAATAAGGGTGTAAGTATTAAAAATAATTTTGATATTGATTTTGTTTTAAAAGATTTTAAAGAATATTTACCTAGCGATATCTTCTTATTAAAGCAATTTAAAGATAATATTATAAAACAAGCTTTTTTATATGATATTAATGAAAATAAAATGATTGAAATTTTAAGAAAAAATTTAAAAAATGAAGAAAAATTAGATAATGAATTATTAATAAATACAATAAAAAATGAATATGTAAAAAATAATAAAAACAAAAGTATTGATTACTCATTAGAAATTAAAAATTTAGAAGATGCAAATATTAACGATATTTTTTCATTATTTTTAAAAAGAAATGCATTAATGTCTGAGATTGGTGTTATTAATAAATTAATAAATGAATATGGATTAGAAAATTCTTATATTAATTATATGCTTATTTATGTATTTAAAAAGAAAGATACATTACCAAGTTTTAATTATTTAAAAAAGGTAATTGATGATTGGCATAATAAGGGATTATATAATACTAGAAGTTTAATACATTATTTAACTTCTAGTGAAAATAATAATCATGAAGATAAAACAAAAACTACTAAAAAGAAAAAGAAATATGAAGATGCAGATTGGTTACAAAATGTAATTGATTCGATTTAAAGGAGCTAATTATGAAAACAATTTATGATTTAATTAAAAATAATCCTAATTTAAAAGATGTTAATTTTAGTGAAAAAGATGCCGTTAGTTTATATGTTTATTTAAAAGATATTGAAAAATGTAGTAATTGTTTAGGATTAGATGATTGTAAAATGCGTACTAAAGGATATATGTCAGTTTTAAATAAAAATTCATTAGAAGTTGATTATGCTCCTTGTAAATATTTAGTTAAATCTGGGAGATTAAACGACACTTATTTTGAGTCATCAATGTTACCTAAAAAGTTATGTAATGCTAGTATTGATAATTTTAAAATAAAAGAAAATAACGATATGTATAAAAATGCTTATTTATATAGTTTAAAATTTATTAGTAGTTTTAAAAATGGTAAAACAGATTTAAATGGAATTTTTTTAAGTGGAAGTTATTTTACAGGTAAATCTTATTTGCTTGCGTGTATTGCTAATGAACTTAAAAATAAACATGTAAAAACAAAATATTTAGCTTTTCCAGATTTTGTAAGAGATATTAAGTTTTCTATCGATAAAGGAGATTTTTCTTATAAAGTTGATGAAATAAAAAATGTTGATGTATTAATAATAGATGATTTTGGAATGGAAAATTTAACAGATTGGTTAAGAGATGAAGTTGTTGGTCCGGTGATTAATTATAGATATTTAAATGAATTACCTACATTATATGCTTCTAATTTGGATTATAATCAGTTAATTGGACATTTTAGTTTAGGGAAAGATAATCATAAAGCGGCTAAAATTGTTTTAACAATTAAACAAAGCTGTGAATTTTTTAAATTTTCTTAAAAAAGGTATTGGAAAATATAGTGCTTTAAGATATAATATATAATGCGTATAAAATAATTTGGAGGGAAATACTATGATTTGGATAGATTATATAATATTAGTTCTTGCAGTTTTTTTGATAATTTTTGTTTTATTTCAAGAATCTAAAGATGATATAAATGATGCTTTTAGTGGTGAAAGATCAGAATTGTTTAAAAATGATAAGGTAAGAGGACCTGAGGTAATTATTAATAGAATTACTGTTTGTATGGTGCTTGTTATTATAACATTAATAATTGTGTCATTAGGAATTGATAGATTTTAATTTAAAACTCGAATTATTTCGAGTTTTTTTTAAGAGGTGATTTTTTTGAGTGTTAAAAATAGATTACTTAATAAAAAAAATGATTGTTTTACTTTTAAAGATTTAAAATGTATTTTTAAAGAAATGAAGTTAGAAGAATTAAAAAGGATGATTAATAGATTAGTTAAAGAAGAATTTTTAATTTTTGAACAAGATTTTTATTATATTAAAGATAATTTAAAAATAGGAATAATTGATATTAAACTTGCGGGATATGGATTTTTTAAAGATGACAATGAAGAAATATTTATTAGTGAATATGATAGATTAGATGCTTTAAGTGGAGATAAGGTATTAGTTCATGTTGATAAAATGGGAAGAAGATTAAAAGAAGGACATGTAGTTAAAGTTCTTGAAAGAAAAAATAAAACTTTAGTTGGGACATTTTTTTATAAAGGAAATATTCCTAAATTTATTCCTGATAAGTTTGATTTAAGAAATTTTAATATTATTGTTGATAAAGCTGGTTTATATAATTTAAGTAATAATCAAAAGGTAGTTGTTGAAATTAATAAATATAAACATGATATGTTATTTGTAAAAGTTATTGAAGTTTTAGGAAATATTTATGATATTGGGATTGATGTATTATCTATTATTAAAGAAAAAAATATTCCTGATAAATTTGATTATAAAGTATTAAAAGAAGCTAATAGTTTAAATTTAAATTTGGACGATATTGGTAATAGGTTAGATTTAAGAGATATGAATATTTTTACTATTGATGGAGCAGATGCAAAAGATTTTGATGATGCTGTTTCTATTAGTTATAAAGATGGAATATATAATCTTGGAGTGCATATTGCTGATGTTAGTTATTATGTAAAAGAAAATGGATTAATTGATAAAGAAGCTTATAATAGAGGAACAAGTATTTATTTGGTTGATAGAGTCATTCCAATGCTTCCTGAAAAATTAAGTAATAATTTGTGTTCGCTTATGCCTTTTTGTGATAGACTTGCATTAAGTTGCTTTATGAAAATTGATAAAAATGGTGTAGTTAAGGATTATTCTATTAATGAAAGTATTATTAGAAGTAAAAAAAGATATACTTATGATTTAGTCAATAAAATAATACTTGAGGGATATGATGATGAATATAAAAAAGATATTTTACTAATGAATGAATTAAGTAAGATATTAATTAATAAGAAAAATGATAGAGGAGCAATCGATTTTTTAGAAAATGAAGCTAAATTTATATTAGATGAAAATAAAATGCCTATTGATATTATTAAACTTGAAAGAAAAGATAGTGAAAAGTTAATTGAAAGTTTTATGATAGAAACAAATAGAGTGATTGCTACTTTTATTAATAATTTAGAATTACCTTTTTTAAATAGAGTTCATGAAAATCCAGATATTGATAAGATTAATGAATTTCTTTTAGAGGTTAAAAAACTTGGTTATAATAAAGAAATTAGAGGCGAAATAACTCCTAAAGATTGTAAGGAAATATTAGAGTATTTTAATGATAATATGGCAATAAGTGATAGATTATTGCGTGCAATGGCTAAGGCTAAATATGATGTTAATAATTATGGACATTTTGGTCTTGCACTTGATAATTATTGTCATTTTACATCTCCAATTAGAAGATATCCTGATCTTGTTGTACATAGAATGGTAAAAGATTATTTAATTTATAATCGAATAAATAGAATTCCTTACTGGGAAGAAAATTTAAATGAAATAGCTAATAGTACTTCAAATAAAGAAAGAAAAGCTATAGAGCTTGAAAGAGAAGTTCTAGCAATGGAAAAGGCATTATATATGGAAAAATATATTGGGAATATTTATGTTGGTAGAGTAAGTGGGATTATTAATAATGGTTTTTTTGTTGAATTAGATAATACTTGTGAAGGTTTCGTTTATGATGAAATAAGTAAAAAAAATATTGGTGATTTTGTAAAAATTAAAGTATTAAGTGCAAGTAAAGAAAAAAGACAAATCGATTTTATCGAAGTTAAGGATGATTGTTTATGATAGTATGTCAAAATAAAAAAGCGTTACATGATTATTTTATTTATGATAAGTATGAATGTGGAATTGTTTTAAAAGGAACAGAAATTAAAAGTATTAGATTAGGACATGTAAGTATTAATGATGCATATGTTGGAATTTTAAAAGGAGAAGCATTTATTTATAATATGCATGTTAAGGCTTATGATAAAGGTAATATTTTTAATCATGATGAATTAAGAACTAGAAAACTTTTATTAAACAAAAAAGAAATAAATAAACTTAATGGAAAAATGACTTTAGAAGGGTATACATTAATTCCTTTAAAAGTTTACTTTAAAGAATCTTTAATTAAAATTGAGGTTGCTGTTTGTAAAGGGAAAAAGTTGTATGATAAAAGAGAAGATTTAAAGAAAAAAGATAGCGACATGAGATTAAATAAACAACTTAAAAACTATTGATTATTTTTAAAAAATAGTGTATAAGTTTATATATGGGGCTGTTTTGGATTCGCCAGGGATATTTAAGTTTTATAAGCATACCATGGTTGTGCATGTAAAAACACCGAGGTTAAAATAACCGGAAATCAAAATTTACAATTTGCTTTTTAAGAATAAAAAGCGTCATTTAATTAAATTATCCATGTTTAATTAATATGATTTTCCCTAATGGATTATATTTTCATTGTGCTATTCTAACAAGAAAATGAATTTAATAGAATTAGTAAAAAAAATGAATGTTTATCTTTGTTTTTTTTATGAAATTTAATTGATAAACTAAGTATGTAGAAAGTAAAATGGATAATATCTTTGTACACGGGTTCGAGTCCCGTCAGCTCCACCA
>CAYZIB010000022.1:0-16168 GCA_964478425.1 uncultured Anaeroplasmatales bacterium
TTACTTTAACAACCTCTTTTATTTTATTATTAATATTTGTATCATCAAAACCATTTTCATAACAACCACTAAATATTAATACAAAACAAATTAAAATTATAAAAAAAGTTTTTTTAAAATTTATTTTTTTCATAAATGTATCCTCCTTAATATAATTAGAATGTATTATATTCATCTTTCTTTGATATAACTTTAGATTTTTATTAATATTACAAACATTAATCTATTTTTGAAATAGATTTCCATAAAATATGTATATATACCATCTTTCTAACAAACAATATAGTGAATACTGTAAAACATATTAAAAATAAAATTATAGGAATATCTAACCAATAATTAAATTCACTATTATAAAGTATAATTAAAAATATTATTCTAATTAAATATATAAATACTTCTCTTTTTTTATAATGATGTGTAAGTGTCTTTGAATATTTTATAAATTTAATAATTTCATCATAAATTTGGGAATAATCATTCATTTTAGTTATTTTTTCTATGTTATTTTTAATTTCAGAAGTTAATTCTACTAGCATTTTTTTTGGTAATTTATTACCAAGTAATTTACTTACCTGGTTTGAAAATTCTCTATTACCTTCTATTACACCATTTTTAAATTCATTAAATTTTTGTTCTTCTTTTATTCTTTGCTCTTCTTTTATCCTTTGTTCTTCTTTTATTCTTTGCTCTTCTTTTATCCTTTGTTCTTCTTTTATTCTTTGCTCTTCTGCTAATTTTTTCTCTTTTTCAATTTCTTCTAATCTTTTTCTTTCATCTTCTAAAGCTTGTTCATCAGGTGTAAGTTTAGAATACCATATTGTATATTCTAACTTTTTTCTTTCTTCTTCTAACAATTCCCTTTCTTTTTTAGCTTTATTAGTTGCATAAGCAATTTTGCGCATTTTATATTCTTGTTCTTCTTCTAATCTTTTTCTTTCAAGTTCTTGTTCCTTTTGCCATTGCCTTCTTTTTTCTTCAGCTTCTTTATTTATTCTATATCTTTGTGCTTCTTCAAATTCCCTTTGTTGCTCTCTTGCTTCTTTTTGCATTCGTAAATTATCTTGTTCTCGCTTTTTTTCAAGAATACATTCTGTTGCCAATGGATCTCTATCCCATTTATTACAACCACTACTACTGCAATTTACGTTTTTATTATAATAATTACTTCTTGAGCATAAACAAACAGCATGATTATCTACAGAAATTTCTTTCCCGCCTAAAAAAGAATTTACAATTTTCTTAGAACAATTATAATATCTGCATGTGGCACATTTTTTTGAATCAGCTCTATAAGAAACCATACAATTACATCTCCCTACCTTTATTTTTGCATTTACAATTATATAAAGGTACACCTTTATACAAATTTTCATTTACAATTTTATTATAGTATTTATATATAAAAAATCAAGATTATTTGTCATTTTTAATTTTATTTAACTATTTAATAAAAAAATATTATATTTTTTTTAAATTGGCTAAAGGTGTACCTTTAGCTAATACTATTAAAGTCATCAAAAAAAATGATGGCTTTTTGTTATAATAAAGTTATTAATGGAGGTATATTTATGATATATGGTTATGTAAGAGTATCATCAATAACACAAAATATAGCAAGACAAATTGATGAAATGTATAAATTAGGATTAACTGATGAATTTATTTTTATTGATAAACAATCAGGTAAAGATTTTAATAGAGAAAATTATCAATTATTAAAAAGTAAATTAAAAAAAGACGACCTAATAATTATTAAATCAATAGATCGTCTTGGTAGAAATTATGATATGATTATTAATGAATGGCAAGATATAACTAAAATAATTGGTGCTGATATATTTGTTATTGACTTTCCTTTACTTGATACTAGAAATGAAGATAAAAATTTAATTGGTAAATTTATATCTGATATTGTATTACAAGTTTTAAGTTTTGTTGCTCAAAATGAAAGAGAAAATATTAAATTAAGACAAGCTGAAGGAATAAAACTTGCTAAAGCAAAAGGTATTCATATGGGAAGACCTAAATATAAACTTCCTGATAATTTTAAAGAAATTGCACTTAAATTTCATAAAAAAGAAATAACTAATATTGAAGCTGCTAATATTTTAAATATGAATAAATGGACATTTTTAAAATATTCAAAATTTTATAAATAAATTATATAAATATTTTATTTTATATAATTTTTAAAAAAATTAATATAAACTTTAATACTTTCTAATTCCTCAAATTTTTTAATTTGAATAGGAATACTATCCAAATCATATATCTTAGCATTAAAAAGACTTAACAAAAAAGGAGAATGAGTACTAATAATAAATTGACAATTATAAAATCTAACTGATTCTTCAATGAACTTTTTAAGTTTTAATTGATTAATTGCTGATAAAGAATTTTCTGGTTCATCTAATATATATATCGCATTTTCTTTTATTTCTCTTTCCCAATATAATAAAGCTGTTTCACCATTAGATTGACTTATAATATTATTTGTTCCTAATCTTTCTCTTATATACTTTGACATAGTTTTTTTATTTGCATCAACTTTATTTTTTAATGTTTCATAATCATCATAAAAATTGCTACTATCATTATATTTATATTTTAAATATTCTTTAGTCAATTCTTCTTTTTTTCTATTTACTTTTGAATTAATTGCTTGTATATCTAATAAATAATCAAATACATCATCACTTTGAATTATTTTTATTTCCTCAGGCAATTCAAATTCATTTGTTATTATTTCTGAATTTTCTACATACAGATCAAAATATCTTCCTAAATTCAAATTGTTTTTCCTTGTAGCATCTAATTTATTGGCTATTAAATTTAATAATGTAGTTTTACCACTTCCATTATTTCCATAAAAAATTGTTATATCGGAAAAAATTACATTATCAAATTTTTTATCTGGAAATATTTTAAAAGGATAAACATTATTAAATATATTTCTTTGTTCTCCAGTAAGTAATAAAAAATATTCTCTATCTTCATCTAACAAATTAAATTCTTTTATATAAATCATAAAATCACCTTAAAATATATAATTAATTTTTCTAATTATAGAATAATAAAATATTTTAAAAAAATCAAGTAAATAAATTATTTTAATAAAATTATTAAAATAAACATCCATTTAGAAACTTTGCAAGAAATTGGGAGCAACTTTTAAATGACATTAAAAAACACCAGCATTGAAGCTGATGTAGTTAATTTTCTTATTCATTTGTCATTCATTGAATTAAATATATTCGATTATATTTCATTTTGTTACAAAAATAAAAGACATAATTAATTAAAAATCATATTGTTCCTTACCAAGTGCAAAAATCAAATAATGAGGAATTGTAATAATATCATCGTTTTCACTTATATTATAATCACCAATTTTTATCAAATTAGTTTTGCCATAATGTTCAGGATGTCTCATCACTGTTTTACTCGACTTAGTATTGCCGGTTTTTGATTTTGATTCCACCAATGTTGAAATTCCTTTATATGATATAACGAAATCAATTTCAAGACCACTTTCTTTAGAAAAGTAATATGGTTCTATTCCGGCTTTATTTAATGATTCAAACACAACGGCTTCATATATAGCACCTTTTCCTTGTTCTAAATTACCCTTATTAATAGCTGCAATAGTATCAATTCCATACATAGCCGTTACTATACCAATATCTTCTGGAAATAATTTAAACTGTGCTTCTATTTTTTGACCTGCAAGCGGTAAAGTTGGAACTTCTATATTATGAACCTTTGAAACAATATGCGCTTGTCTTAAATATTCAATCGCATCATTTTTATCATATTGTGTTCCACCTTTAACTTTAGAAACAATAAATCTCTTATTATCCTTAGCTAAAAAAGTAGGTATTAAATCAAATACGTTTTGAATTCGTGCGACTTCAGGAGCTTTAAAAATGGCATGTCCAGATGTATCCATTCTTCTACCAAAATCAGATTTCATATCAAAAATAGTACTGGATAAAATTCTATATGCTGGCATAATATTATTTGTTTTTTTAAATTCTAAAACAACCTTTGGAAACCCACCAATGCATATATATTTTAAAAAGATGTTTTTATATAATTGGTGAATATTATCTGGTATTCTTTCTTTATTTATATAATAATTAACTAAACCATTAGTTTGCTCTTTAGAATAACCCATGGCCCATAAAAATTCCTCAAAGTCCATAGTTTTCATATGAACAACATCATCATATCCAGTAGGTGCAGGTGTACAATCACCAATTATATAACCATTAATTCCTAAATATGAACCACTACCAATAACATGATATCTTCCATCTTTTGCAAAATTTTTAAATGCTAATCTAGCTCTTGGACAATCTTGAATTTCATCAAAGAAAAGTAGTGTTTTATCTTGATTAATGACTATTTCAGGAAATCTTAATGATATATTTGTAATAATTGTATCAACATCTAAATCATTATCAAAATCCGAGCAATATTCTGGATTAGTCCAAAAATTCATTTCTATTAACTGTAATTTATTTCTTTTTGCAAATTGTAAAACACTCTCTGTTTTACCACACTGCCTAATTCCAACAAGCAAAATGGGATTTTTACTATTTTTGTTTAACCAATCATCTAAATAAGAATCGATTTTTCTTTCAAAGTACATAAAAACAACTCCTTTAATTAATTAAATTTAAGATACAATGATATTATAAGAAATTCGGAGCGACTTTTCAAGCATTTCATAAGAAATTCGGAGCGACTTTTCTAACATTTTATAAGAAATTCGGAGCGACTTTTTTAAAATAATATAAAAACACCATCTTCTAGGGATGTCGAAATAATCGTTCTTTCACCCCTAGTATCGTTCTAACACCTACTGCTAAAAAACACTAGGAAGGCTACAATTTTAATATAAAAGCAAATAAAAAAAAATCTTGACACCTAATATTTGTTGTATCAAGACTAGTAATTTTTAATGGTGCCCCCGATCGGAGTCGAACCGATACTCCCTCATCAGGAACTGGATTTTGAGTCCAGCGCGTCTACCAATTTCACCACGAGGGCATTTTAAGAAGTTTCCTTCTTAAAAATTATATCATATTATTTTTTTAATTCAATAAAATTTACATTCTTTCAAGTGGTAAAATTCCTAATAAATTCATACCAGATTCAAGAACTATTAAAGTTGATTTTATTAAAAGTAAATTTGTATTTAAATTTTTAATGTCATCACAAACAATTTTTTCTAAAGCATAAAATTTATTAAATAATGATGCAATATTTAATAAATATTTAGCTATAATGCTTGGTGCATTTTCATTAGCTGCTTTTAATGTTGTTTCTTCATATTTAGCAAGCATTTTAATTAATTCAAAATAATGTTCTTTTAAAAATAATTCAGAATTAATATTATTAATATTTAATTCATTATTTCTTAAAATAGATTTAATTCTTACAGCTGTATATTGTAAATATGGACCAGTTTGACCTTCAAATTTAAGCATATTTTCTAAATTAAATTCATAATCTAATGTTCTATGATTTTTTAAATCATTAAATACAACTGCTCCAACACCTATTTTATTTGCAGTATCTTCTTTATTTTCTAATGTTGGATTTTTTTCATCAATTTGTTTTAAAGCCATATTACATGCTTCATCTAATACTTCTTCTAGTTTAACAACTTTTCCTTTTCTAGTACTCATTTTTTTACCATCTTGTAATACTAAACCAAAATTAATATGATATATTCTATCAGAAAAATCATATCCCATTAATTTTGTTAGTTTTGCTAATTGTTCAAGATGTAATTTTTGTTCATTACCAACAACATAAAGCATTTTATCAAAATTATATGTCCTATATCTATATAAAATTGCAGCTAAATCTCTTGTCATATATAATGATGCACCATCACTTCTTTTTATTAATGCAGGAATTTCTCCTTCTCCTAAAAATACAACCTTAGCACCATTATCTTCAACTAATAATTTTTTATCATCTAACTCTTTTACAACATCATCCATTAAATTATTATAATAAGATTCACCTTTTGTAGATTCAAATTCTACTCCAAGTTTTTTATACATTCTATCAAATTCTTTTAATGATTCATCTTTAAAATATTGCCAAAGCGCTAAATATTTTTCGTTTCCATTTTCCATTTCTTTAAAAACGAATCTTGCTCTATCTTCTAATTCTAATGTTGCTTCATCATGGAATTTAACATAAATTCTAGTCAATTCTTTAATTGGATTATTATTTAATTCTTCTTCATTACCCCATAATTCATAAGCAACAATTAACTTACCAAATTGTGTTCCCCAATCTCCTAAATGGTTAATACCTATTACATTATAACCTAATTGTTGATATATTTTTTTTAATGAATGTCCAATAATAGTTGAACGTAAATGTCCTATAGTAAAACTTTTAGCAATATTAGGAGAAGAATAATCAATACAAATATTTTTACCTTCACCATAATTACTTTTTCCATAATTAATATCTTCAGTAATTATTTTATTTAATATATTATTTGCTAAACTTTGTTTATTTAATATTACATTTACAAATCCACCTAAAATATTAACACTTGAAACTAAATCTAAACTAGATAAAACATCTTTTACCTCATTTGTGACTTCAGGTAAAGGTTTTTTAATTTGTTTCATAACATTAAAAACAGGAATGCTAATATCTCCAAGTTCAACTTTTTTAGGTTCTTCAATAATAAAATTTAAATTTTCATCATAAATATTATTAAAATGTAATTCTAATACATTTTTAATTTCTTTTTTTATTTGTTCTATCATAAAAAAACACCAACCTTTAAAAAAAAGGCATACGCCTTTTTAAAATTATTCTTCATTATCGATTAAATCAACACATGTTCTTAAAAAATATGACCATTTAATATTGTCTTCATCATCAATATAATCATCACTATTTAAAACTACTTTGCCATCTTTTAAAACCCATAATTGAGGAGTTCCATTAGGTTTAATATTTCCTTCAATATTTTCAGTTAAATATTTACTATCTGAATCACTTAATTTATATGAATCATTTGATTGTAAATAATAAATTGTTTTTACACCAGCATCACTCAATTCTTCATTAATTTGACCGATTGCTGCTGCACAATTTGTACAAGTATCTGTTCCATAATAAACAAATACATATTCATCACCTTTAGCAAGTTCAACAACTTTTTTAACTTTAACTTGTTTTAAAATATGATCTTGTTGTAAAGTATTTCCTTCTTGTTTTGCATAAGCATTATAAATTTTTTGTTGTTGATTAGGTAATAATAACACAACAACAATAGCTACTATTAAAAATGTGATTATTGATGCGAAGATTAAATTTGTATTTTTTACTTTTTTATATTGATTAATTTTTGCCACAATATATCTTCCTTTCATTGATTAATTAACATGCAAAATAATTATATCACTAGAAAATATAAAAATCAAATCATTTTTCAGTTATTTTACTTTTTTTTATTAAGTAATTAAAATATATAAATTATTGTTTGTTTTATATTTTTTTTATTGTATAATTAAATTAAGAAAAAAATTATTTGAGGTGAATTATGAAAATCTTATTTTCAACAGGTGAATGTGCTCCTTTTGCTAAAACCGGAGGATTAGCCGATGTTGCAGCTGCTTTACCGAAAGCGCTTAAAAAGAAAAAAAATGATATAAGAGTAATCATGCCATGTTACCAAAAAATAAAAGAAAAATATGATTTAGAATTTGTAACATATTTTAATTTTTATTTAGGTTTTCAAAGCAAATATTGCGGAATATTTAAATATGTTTTAGACGATGTAATATATTATTTTATCGATAATGAACAATATTTTTTACGCGGTTCGTTATATGGATATCCTGATGATGGAGAAAGATTTAGTTATTTTTCAATTGCAGTATTAGAAGCAATTGAAAAATTAGATTTTTATCCTGATATATTACATGTAAATGACTGGCATTCTGCTATGATTCCCCATATATTAAACAAAAATTACAAATCAAAACCAAAATATAGCAATATAAAAACCTTATTATCAATTCATAATATTCAATATCAAGGTGTATTTCCTAAAGAAATGGCAATATTATTAAATTTAAATTTCGATAGTGTAATGGACTATGATGGAAATATAAACTTTTTAAAAGCAGGTATTATGTCAAGTGATGCAATTAATACTGTAAGTAACACATATAAAGAAGAAATATTAACTGATCAATTTTCTTATGGATTAAAAGATGTTTTATATTATAGATATGATGATTTATATGGCATTATAAATGGAATTGATACTTCTATTTATAATCCAAAAACTGATCCAAATATTTATAAAAATTATTCAAAAGATGCATTTATAAAAGCTAAAAAATTTAATAAGAAAATGTTTCAAGAAGAATTCTGTTATCCAAAAGAAATGAATGATGCTCCTTTAATATCTTTAATTTCAAGATTAACAGATCAAAAAGGAATTGACCAATTAATTCCTATAATTGATGATTTAATTGTTCATTCAAATGCTTACTTTTTCTTTATGGGATCAGGTGAAACTTTTTTAGAAAATTATTTTAATGAACTAAGTAAAAAATATTCAGGAAGAATTCATGTTTATGTTGGATATAATGATTCTATAGCTCAAAAAGCATATGCTTCTTCTGATATGTTTTTAATGCCAAGTAAATTTGAGCCTTGTGGACTAGGTCAATTAATTGCATTAAGATATGGAACAATTCCTATTGTAAGAGAAACAGGAGGATTAAAAGATACTGTAATTCCTTATAATAAATTCAGTTTAGAAGGATATGGATTTAGTTATAAAAATTATAATGCTTTTGAGTTAAAAGATACTATTTTTAGAGCTTTAGATGTTTATAACTTTTATCAAGAACAATGGAAAAAAATTGTTAAAACAGCAATGGCTCTTAATTTCGGATGGACAGAATCAGCAAAAAAATATGTTGATTTATATAAAAAAATAATTGGGAAGGTGAATTAATATGGAAGTTTTAGTTTTAATTTTAGCAGGAGGAAGAGGAACAAGATTAGATATTTTATCAGAAAAAAGATCTAAACCAGCAGTCCCATTTGCAGGGAAATTCAGAATAATCGATTTTGCTTTAAGTAACTGTTGTAATTCTAATTTATATAATATTGCAATACTTACGCAATATTTACCTATGTCTTTAAACGAACACATTGGTGTTGGTAAACCATGGGATTTAGATAGACGTGATAGTTCTGTTACATTACTTCAACCAAGTGAATATTGGTATGATGGTACTGCAGATGCAGTTTTAAAAAATATTGCATTTATTAAAAGAAATAATCCTAAATATGTTTTAATTTTATCGGGAGATCATATTTATAAAATGGATTATCGTAAATTAATTAATTACCATAAAGAACAAAATGCTGATTTAACAATAGCATGTAAAGTAGTTAACCATGAAGAAGCAAAAAGATTTGGAATTATGGAAACAGACAAAAATAAACAAATTATTGATTTTGAAGAAAAACCAGCTAATCCTAAATCAGATTTAGCAAGTATGGGATTATACTTATTTAATACAGATGTTTTATTAGAAGCACTTACTACTACTTTTGAAAAAAATTTAGATTTTGGTAGTCATATTATTCCAAAATTAATCCCTCAAAAAAAGGTTTTTGCATACGAATTTAATGACTATTGGAAAGATGTAGGAACATATGAATCATATCTTGAAACAAGTTTATTATTGACAAATCCAAACGCTAAAGATTATTTAGATATGTATGATAACAATTGGAAAATTTATACTCGTAGTGAAGAATTACCATCAGCAAAATTCTGTAAAAACGCTAAAATATCATGTAGTTTAGTATCTAATGGTTGTATAATTGATGGTGAAGTATTAAACTCTGTTATAAGCCCTGGTGTTGAAATTAAAAAAGGTGCTGTAGTTAAAAATTCAGTTATTTTAAATAGATGTATTATTGGTGAAAATGCAAAACTTGATTCAGTAATTTTAGATAAAGATTGTAAAATCGGTAAAAATGTTATCATGGGAACTGGTGATGATTTAACACCAAATAAAGAAAATCCTGAAGTATTATATAGTGGAATAAATGTTTGTGGTAAACATGTTATTATTCCAGATGATACTATAGTTGAAAGAAATTGTAGAATATTCTCTACTGCAAATCCTATTTCACCTAATTTAAAAGTAATTAAAAGTGGAACAACTTTAAGATAAAAAAAAGAAGATTTTTTCTTCTTTTTTTATTCGATATAATTTTTAGAAATTCTATTTGGAATTTCTTTTTTTTCATATTCTTCTTCTGTTTTACCTAATATAACTCCACAACATGGTTCAAAATCATCCGGCAAATTTAATCTAGCTAGTAAATTTTTATTATTATTTAAAGCACTGATTGCTCCCCATATATAACAACTACCAACATTTAAACTTGTTGCTGTTAAAGCTATATTATGAGCCATAATAGCCGCATTAGAATACATCACATTTTCCATATTAGACATTTTTTTAGATGAAATTACAATTAATGTTGGAGCGTTATACAATGGTTTTAAATTTGGATTATTAAACATTAAAGTCGCATTTTTTTCAATTTCATCTAAAAATAATTTATTAGTTATTATAGATAAATATAAATTTTCATATTGTTTTAATCCAACAGGTGACGCATCACATGATTTTAAAATAATATTTAACTCTTCTTTAGTTATATTTTCTCCAGTATAACTTCTTATTGATTTTCTTTTTAAAATTGTATCTTGCATAATTGCCTCCTTTTTAATTATTATATCATAAAAAATTATTATGCATTTACCTCATATTCTAAAACATCTAAAATTGTTTCACCATCAATTTGTAAAGGTCTTGGATTTTCAAAAATTACTTTAATATTTTTACCACTAAATACACTAACATTTTTAGTTTTTAATACATGAGTACCTTTAAATATTTTAGGGAAAATCAATAAAGTTTCTAATTTTCCGCTACCATGAAAAACCATTGTAGATACTAAATTACTACTTCTTTCTTGATTAGGTGTTGGAATCATTCCACCACCATAATATTTACCTTTCATTGTTGGGGCAAGCCAAACCTTTTTAAAGTTATATTCTTTACCATCAACAATTATTTTTGCATTTGTTGGTTTATAAAAAAACATTAATCCTTTTATAGCAATAGTTGTATAATTTATTTTTTTTATATTTAATGCACGTTTTTCATCACCTGTTTTACAACAATATCCATCTATACCATAACCTACACCATTTAAAAATTTATATTGTTTACCATTAACTTTAACAGTTGGCAAATTTATTAAATATTTATCTAGTTTTATAAAATTTAGATTATTAATATCACTTATATCTCTATAAAAATCATTTCCACATCCTGCTGGATAATAATATAAATTATCAGGTAATTTCAAATTATTTGTGTCATTTATAAATCTATTTAATGTTCCATCTCCACCTAAAATTATAACTACATCATCACAATTTAATGATAAAAAAAAGTCTTTATAACAAGATATTTTGGTAATATCTATTAACTTATGTTCATTTTTTATCATATCTTTTAATATACTTTCAACTTTTTCATTTCTGTTACGATTTGAATATGGGTTATATATTATATATTTTTCCATTTTAAATACTCCTTTATTTACTTAAACTTTCATAAACAATATTTCCTATTTCTTTTGTATCTAAATTTAAAATATCATCTTTAGGTATTAATTTAACAATATCTAAATAGATATCAGATTTATGAAAAGGGAAATTTTTATGTATTTTACAAACATCACTTAATTTTACAACAACAATATCACTATTAGCCATTTTTGCTATTTTAAATACTCCATTATGAAACATTAATAATCCTTCTTTTTTATTTCTTGTTCCTTCTGGATAAACACCTATAGATACTTCTTTATTATCTAATAAGTTTTTAGATTTTTTTAATGTTACAAGTGCATTTTTAGGATTCTTACGATCTATTTTTAAAAAACAACATTTCCTAATTATTTTACCAAAAATTGGAATCTTAAAATTTTCTTCTTTTGAAAGATAACTAATATTATATTTTTTTAATACATACCATGTAATTATCGGATCAAAATTCGATTTATGATTCCCAACAAATAAAATATTTTTACTATCTGGAATTTTATCTAAATTTGATGTATGAATTTTTATGCGCATAATTTTTATTCCAATAAATGTCCATAAATTTAATAAAAAGCGATAAAATTTACTATGTTTTGTATACTCTTTATTTTTTATAAATAAACTTAATAAAAAAGTAAAAAATAATAAAACAATTAATAATGGCAACACTAAAATTAAACTTATAATCCAAATAATCAAACTACCACCACCATTTTATATTTTACAATAAACACATCAATTCAATTTCAACTAAAAATCAACAAAAATTGAAAAAAAGGTATAAAAATATACCTTTTTCTATAATTTAACAATAAATCTGCAACCTTTAGGAAATAAATTTTCAACTTCTATTTTGCCATCAACTAAATTTAAAATTTTTAATACCAGTGAAAGTCCTAATCCATTTCCTTCTTCTTTATGTGATGAATCAGATTGATAAAATTTATTAAAAATATACCTTTTTTCATCATTTGAGATTCCTGGTCCAAGATCATCAATAATAAAATTAATTTTATTATTTTTATATAATAATTTTATTTTAATAATACTATTATTAGGACTAAATTTAATAGCATTATCAATTAAATTATTCCAAACATGTATCATTATACTTTCATTACCATAATAATTAATATTTTCTAAATCTACATCAAAATCGATATTCTTTTTAGACCATTTTGGTTCTAAAAATAAAATTGATTGTCTGATTTGTTCATCTAATGAATAATTATTTTTTTTAGTATCAATCGATTGATTATCAACTTTAGATAATAATAAAATATTTGCGATTAACTCATTCATTCTTTTTGAATTATAAATGATTTTTTCTATATATTTTTCTTTTTCATCTTCACTTAAATCTTTATCTTGTAATAAAGTTGCATATCCATCAATGGCATTTAATGGTGTTTTAAATTCATGAGAAACATTTGAAATAAAATCAGATTGGATTATTTCAGTTGATTTTAATTCTTTCATCATCAAATTAAAATAATGATACATATCTTCTATTTCATCGATGATACTTTTTTCTTCTACTAAAACATCAAAGTTACCATTAGCAACCTCATTCATTAATTTTTTTAAATTATTAATTGGAATTAAAATAATTTTACCAATAAAAATTGATAATATAACACCTATTATAATACTTAATATGATAATTACTAATATAGTTGGAAGTTCTTTATAATTAGATAATATATTAGTAAGTATTAATGATAAACTTACAGTAATAGCGACAACTATACTTGTAAATAAAACAAAATAAAAATGAAAACTTTTCCTTTTTTTACTTTTCCAGTTTTTTACAATATTTATTTTTTTCATTTTTTTATTACCTTATATCCTATTCCACGCATTGTTACAATTTCAAAGTCATTATTATTTTTAAATTTTTTTCTTAATCTTTCAATATGAACATCTACTGTATGTGTGTCACTTAAAGAATCATACCCCCAAATATCCATCATTAATTGTTGTCTTGTAAAAATACGATTTGGATATGATACCATTTTATATAGTAATAAAAATTCTTTTAAAGGTAAAATGACTCGTTCTATATCATTATAAACAGTAAATGTATCATATTCTAAAATTGTATTTCCGATTATTTGTTTTCTTTCATTAATCATTTTAGCTCTTCTTAATAATGCATTAACTCTAATAACCATTTCATTAATATTAATTGGTTTTACCATATATTCATCGCTTCCAGATAAAAATCCTAATCTCATATCTTCAAATGCATCTTTAGCAGTAATCATCATAACTGGAATATTAATTTCTTTTTCGCGCATTGTGCTTACAAGTTGATATCCATCTAAAATTGGCATCATAATATCTGTAATTAATAAATCAAAATATTCATTTTCTAAAGATTCTAATGCTTCTTTACCATTAGAAACACTTTTAACTATATAAGAGTTTTTAACTAATACACTTTTAAATAATTGTCTTAATTCTGAATCATCTTCTGCAATTAAAATTTTAAACATTTAAATCATTCTTTCTTTTTAAATTATTATAAAAATTTATCATTATTATACTATAATTAATAAATATATCAAATATTTTATTAAAATTTGGTATATAAATAAAGTTATTTTTTATCGTTTTTTTACTTTATAGTAAACCCCATAAGTTAGACCAAATAATTAGAAAAAACTTATGGGGTTAGTTCAATTTTTAACATTTTTTTAACTTTGCTTGTTTTAAATATTCCATAAAAAGTATTAAAATCAAAAACATAACATTTGAAACTAAAAATTGATAATTCATAGTTGATGTTATTTCTTTCATATAAAATAATATTTTAATTTCTAAAAAAATTGTTTTTATATAAACAAAAAAAATATATAGATATACAATAAAAGAATAATTTTTAACTATTTTAAGATCGAAATAATTTAATAAAAACAATACTATTATTAATATGAAAGATAAAATAGAATTTTTAGAATAAATTTGAATTTTATCTCCTAAACTAATAAAAATTAATAAACTTAAAACAAAAAATATGATAGAATAAATTATCTTTTTATAATTAAATTTTTCTTTAATTAAAGATATTATTGAAATTACTATATATAATACCATTATCAAAATTTTTAGAATAAATTCAATTTAATATTCTCGTGTATATATAATATAATATCCTAATAAAATATTTAATGATATTAAAAGTACTATTGTAAGTGTAATATTTAAAACCTTATTTTTTGTAATATAAAATAAAATTTCTAAAATAATAAAAATAGTAGAGGTTATAATATAATTATTAAAATCATAATTATTACCATTTAATTCAATTAAAATAAATGGAAAATATAACATTAGAGGCAAAAAGATATTATATAATATATTTTTAAATTCACATTTTTTTAAAAATAAATTAAAAATATTATAAGTAAATAAAAAAATTAAATTAGGAAAAAAACATACCCATATACTATAATAAAACTTATCTTCTGGAATAAACTGATTACATGACAAAAATATAATAATAAAAGCCATACTAATACCAATCGATAAGTATAAGGTCTTATCATTTAATTTTTTATCTTTTCTTTTATAAAAATATTCATCATCAAAATCTTTTATAGATTGTAAATATGCATCATATTTTGTTAAGCCATTACTTAAACCATTTTGATATTCTTTAATACAAGCATCGATCATTTCTTGTTTATAATCATCATCATAATTTTCATATGAAAGTATTTGCATAACATGATTTTTAATTTTTTTTATCAAATTTATCACCCTTTACTAATAACATTTCTAACTTTTTTAATGAATTTAGATAATAATTTATGTTGCTTTTATAAAATTCTTTCCCATATAAAGTTATTTTATAAAATTTTCTATTAACATTTTTTTCATTTAAAATATTATAAAAACTAACTTTTCTTTCATCACTCATTTTTTTTAGAATAATTAATAATGATGGATTAGTAATTGATATATATCCATCCCCAATTTTATTAATTGTATTAGAAATATTATAAATATAATCATCATTTTTATATAAAATAGATAAAATTATCATTTCTGTATAGCCTCGAATAAATTCATTAGACTGATTCATAATTTAAAACTCCTATGGTTAGTTAGACTAATTATATTGTCATCTTTATTATGCCACATAATATAAACAAATGCAATATTTATTTGATTTCAAAATAATGCAACCTCCACTTTTAAAATATTATTTTTAGAAAATTGATTTTTTTATCAAAAAAAGCACGAATTGTTGCATTCGTGCTATGACCATTTTTGGATAAGCATCCTTTATGTAAATGTCTGCATTCCCAATTTTACACTATTAAAATACCATTTTCATATCATTCATTAGTACTAACAAAACACTTGATAAATCTTCTTGAAATTAGGTCCATCAATTATTTTTTAACCAATCGGCAATATCAATAACCTTTATGCCTTCATATTGATATT
>CAYZIB010000023.1:0-13413 GCA_964478425.1 uncultured Anaeroplasmatales bacterium
ATATTCAGTTTTCAAAGACCTAATTTTCTTTGCGCATTTCATCAACGCGCTTTTTCATTATATCACTCATAATGATTTTGTCAACATATTTTTTTTATTTTTTTTAAAATGGTGGAAGGGGACGGATTCGAACCATCGAACTCATAGAGAGCAGATTTACAGTCTGCCGCGTTTAGCCTCTTCGCTACCCTTCCAAATGATGCTTTTTCATTTTATACTATTATTTATTAAAAATCAAGTGTTTTTTTTAATTTTCTATAATTTTTTTTATTTTTTTGTCTAATTCTTTTTTTGACAATAGAATTATTCTATTACATCCCAAACATTCTAATTTCAAATCAGCACCAACTCTAACTATTTTCCATTTATTAGAGCCACATACATGATTTTTCTTTGTTTCTATTATGTTATCTAATTTATATATATATACATTATTCATTAATATGCTCCTTGATGTTTAATTTTTATAATAATTTTAAAATTATTTCCTTAATCAAATCATTATTTTCAGATTTTATCAAAATTTTATCATCATTTATTTTAAATTGTACATTATATTTTTCTTTTAAAAGTTTTTCAACTGAACTATATTCACTTTGTTGTTTTTTCCTTTTAATATTGTTATTCTTTTTTTCATTTCTTGTAATATTTTCAATATCTCTTACTGTTAATTCTTCTTTAATTATCCTATCAGCTAATTCATTGATTTTACTTTTATCTTCTAATTTGCTTAAAACACGAGCATGCCCCATTGATATTTTATTATTCAATATCATATCTTTAATATTATCATCTAAATTTAAAAGTCCTAACATATTTGTAATATAACTTCTGCTTTTACCAACTTTAATTGCAACTTCTTTTTGTGTGTAATTCAATTTATCAATAATATTTTTATATCCAAGAGCTTCTTCAATAGCGGTTAAATCTTCCCTTTGAACATTTTCAATTAAAGCAATTTCTGCCATTTCATTTTCAGAATAATCCCTTATAATTGCTGGTATTGTTTCTAAATTCAACAATTTAGAAGCTCTAAATCTTCTTTCTCCTGAAATTAAAATATATCTTTCATCTTTTTTCTTAAGAATTATCGGTTGAAAAACGCCATGTTCTTTTATAGACAACATTAATTCGTGTAATTTAATTTCATCAAACTTTCTTCTTGGTTGATAAGGATTAACATCAATTTTAGATAATTCTATTTCTACTACAACTTCTCCTTCTAAAATTTGATCTAACTTATTTTCATCAAATAATTCTTTCAATCCTCTTCCTAAATTACTCATTTTTCATCACCAATTCTTTCGCTAACGATTTGTATAATTTTGCAGATGCTGCTTTTGGATCATATAAAACTACAGGTTTGCCATGTGCAGGCGCAACTTGTGCTGCAACATTCATTGTAATAAATGTTTTAAATACCTTATCTCCAAAATATTCTTTAACTTCATTTACAATTTCCCATCCAGCTTTTGTTCTTTTATCAAGCATAGTTAAAAGAATCCCTTCAATTGCCAAGTCTTTATTTTCCATTTTTTTAGTGTTTTGCACAATTTTAATTGTATTACATAATTGTGTTAAACCATCTAACGCTAAAAATTGACATTGCACAGGAATTAAAACAGAATCTGCTGCATATAATGCATTTAAAGTCATTGTACCTAATGTTGGAGAACAATCAATAAAAATATAATCGTATAATTCTTTTTTTTCAGTTATTATATCTCTTAATATGTAGTTTCTTTTTTCATAATCGAAATTATTGAACTCTAATCCAGCTAAATCCATAGTTGCTGGTAATATATATAACCCTTTTTTTAATTTGCTTGCAACGATTCCATCATTTATATCACATTTATTTAATAAAACATCATAAATAGAATATTTTAAAATTCCTCTATTTATACCCATACATGTTGTTGCACTTCCTTGTGGATCTAAATCTATTAATAAAACTCTTTTGTTCATCATTGCAAGACATGTTGCAAGATTAACACTTGTTGTAGTTTTACCTACTCCACCTTTCTGATTTGCAACAGCAATTATCTTTCCCAAAATCAACACCTCTTCATATAGTAATTTGTTTTTCAATTTCCAAATTAATATTTACTAACTTAATCATTTCTTTTTCTATTTCAATAAAACATCTTGAACTATTTTCTTTTGGTATAGAAATTGATCCTGGATTAGCATAAATTATATTATCTTTTTTTAAAAGTTGCGGTATATGCGTATGTCCAGTTATTATCAAATCATATTTTTCTTTATTTTTTATATTATGATGTCCATGTTCAAAATGAATTAATTTTTTTTTATATTTTAAATTATATGCATTTCTGATTTTAAATGATAAAACCATTTGATCTACTTCTGCATCACAATTTCCTTTTACAGCGATTATTTTATCTTTATACATATTTAATTTTTCAATACATCCTTTCGGATTATAATTTTTTGGTAAATCATTTCTTGGGCCGTGATATAAAATATCTCCTAAAATAATCATTTTTTTATATTGGCCTTGATTAAATATTTCAATCATTTTATTTAAATAATATAAATCTCCATGAATGTCTGAAATTATAAAATACTTCATATTTTTCCTCCTATAAAGGATTTTTTTTAATTTTAGAAAATTGGCGTGGATATGCGCTTTTTGAATTTTCTTTTTTTTCAATTAATAAAACATAATTAGTTCTATCTAAAATGTTATATTGAAATGTTTTAATATATTTTCCATTTAAAACTTTAATTGCATTTTTTGATTCGTCTAATTCTTTTTGATAATCTTTTCCTTTATAAGCTAAAAAATATCCGCCTTTTTTTACAAAAGGCAAGCATAGTTCGGTTAAAATATTTAATCTTGCAACTGCTCTTGCACTTACAAAATCAAATTCATTTTTCAACTCATATTCTTCAGCTCTACCATGAATTATTGTAACATTTGTTAAACCAATCATTGTTTTTAATTCTTCTAAAAACTTAGTTCTTTTTAACAATGAATCTATTATTACAACATTTAAACTTGGAAAACATATTTTAAGTGGAATACTAGGAAAACCCGCTCCACTTCCAACATCTAAAAATGTTTTATTATTAAAATCTATTATTGATGAAATCATTAACGAATCATAAAAATGTTTAAAATATACTTCTTTTTTATCGGTAATAGCAGTCAAATTATATTTTTCATTTTCTTTAATTAAAAAATCATAATATAATTCGAATTGTTTTTTTTGCGTTTCTGATAATTCTATATTTATTTCTTTTAATTTTTGAATAAATTCTATCATTTTTTTCTCCTAGATTCTAAATATACCATAATAAGGGATATATCACTCGGATTTACTCCACTAATTCTTGAAGCCATTCCTAAATTTTTAGGTTGAACTTTTTTTAATTTATCTTTAGCTTCGCTTGCTAAATTATGTATTTCATCATAAGAAAAATCATCTGGAATAACTATTTCATCGATTTTTAATAATTTTTCTGCTTCCTTTTTTGCTTTTTCAATATATCCATGATATTTAATTTTAATTATTGCTTCTTCAATATAATGGTCCTTAACATCAAGATTTAATAATTCTTTTATAATTTGATAATCAATTTCTGGTCTTTTAATAAATTCATAAGCACTAAGACCTTCTTTTAATTCATCGATATTATAAGATTTTAAAATCAAATTATTTTTTTCTGTAGGAGATATTTTAATTGCTTTAAAATTTTCTATTAAATTTAATATTTCTGTTTGTTTGTTTTGGTATTCTAAATATCTCTTTTCGCTTATTAAGCCATACTTTTTTCCATATTCAATTAATCTTTCATCAGCATTATCATTTCTTAATAATAATCTGTATTCAGCTCTTGAAGTTAATAATCTATATGGATCCATTACACCTTTAGTAATCAAATCATCAATTAAAACTCCTATATACGCTTCATCTCTTTTTAAAATAAATGGTTCTTTATTATCAATTTTTAAACTAGCATTAATTGCTGCCATTAATCCTTGACATGCTGCTTCCTCATAACCACTTGTACCATTAATTTGTCCTGCACAAAATAAATTTTCAATTATTTTTGTTTCTAAATTTGCCTTTAAATCAAGAGGATTTATAGCATCATATTCAATTGCATAGGCATATTTTAATATTTCTGCATTTTCTAAACCTTCTAACGAATGTACCATTATTTCTTGAATATCTATAGGCATTGATGTAGAAAAACCTTGAATATAAGTTTCATTTAACTCTAAACTTTCTGGTTCTAAAAATATTTGATGGCGCTCTTTATCACTAAATCTAACAATTTTATCTTCTATTGAAGGGCAATATCTAGGCCCTACACCTTCTACAACTCCACCATACATTGCAGATTTAGATAGATTATTTAAAATGATTTCATGAGTTTTTTTATTAGTATATGTTAAATAACAAGGAACATTTTTATTTATTCCTTCATTTTTTTCTTCATTTTCAAAACTAAAATAATATAATTTTTCGTCACCTGGTTCTTTTTTTAATTTAGTAAAATCGATTGAATCAGTTTTTATTCTTGGAGGTGTACCTGTTTTAAGTCTTATTACTTGAAATCCTAATTCTTTTAAATCTTTACTAATTCCATAAGACGTTTCTTCACCATTTGGACCTTCAAGTTTATATTCATGACCTCTTAAAGTTTTACTATTTAAATAAGTTCCTGTTGTTAAAATTACAACTTTAGCTCTATATTCTTCATTTTTAATTTTTACGCCTAATATTTTTTTGTTTTCTACAATTAATTTATCAGCATACCCTTCAACAACCACTAAATTTTGTTGATTTAAAACAACTTTTTGCATAGCTGTTTTATAAGCAATTTTATCTGATTGTGCTCTTAATGCTCTTACTGCTGGGCCTTTACTACTATTTAACATTTTCATTTGAATTTGTGTTTTATCAGCAATTTTTGCCATTTCGCCACCAAGAGCATCAATTTCTCTTACAACAATCCCTTTTGCTGGTCCTCCAATAGAAGGATTACAAGGCATTTGAGCCATTGAAGTTATTTTTCCTGTTATTAATAAAGTTTTTCTGTTTAATCTTGCTAAGGCTAAGGCAGCTTCACATCCTGCATGTCCTCCACCTACAACTATTGCATCATACATTTTAATCACATCCAATATAATATATTATTATACTAAAAATATAATTTTGAGTAAATAAAAAAATGTTGATTTAATAAAATTTAGTTATAAAATAAAATTAAAGGATGATTTTCATGAAATATTTAACACTATTTTTTGATTTGATAATTTTTTTTCTTAGTTTATTTTTATTAGAAAAAAATATTTTAATTACAAATATCAATATAATTTTTCAAATTTTAATTTATTTATATTTATTAACTACAGTTCTACCATCTATTATTCCATTTTTTAATAAATCACTTTTTCAAGGAAGACATTTTAAAAAACATTATAAAGAAAACAAATTTGAAATAGATATAAGCACAATAAAAAAATTAAATAAAAAGGCCTATTTTTGCCTTTTTAGTTGGATTTTTGGAATCATATTATTTGCGTTAATCTATAAATTTTATAATTTAAATTATAATCATGTTTTTCTTTGCTTTAGTATTATTTTATTATGTGAATGGATCTGTTTATATGTTTTTTGTGTTTTTAAAAAAATTATTAAAACCGGTAAATGTTGTAGTACCTGTAGAATAAAAAATTATGACAATTTTTTTAGATTTAGCCTTTTAATTTTTATTCCTGGTTTTTTTTCATATTCTTTATTTTTTCTAGGTGTTTTTTCATTAATACAATGGGAATATCTATTTTATAAATATCCAAAAAGATTTTTCAATAAAACAAATCAAAATATAAACTGTTATTATTGTAAAAACAATAACATAAATTGTAAAAAAAACAAATCAAAAAAATGATTTGTTTTTATTTTATTTGTTTATAAAAATCTATAATACTAGAAACATCAAATTTATATTTACTTAAAATATCTTTATTTGGTGCAGATACACCAAATTCATCTATTCCTTTTACATAATTTGCATATTTATACCATCCAAGTGTTTGCCCCATTTCAATTGCAACAATCTTCTTAACTTTTTTAGGTAATATTCGTTCTTTATACTTTTGATCTTGTAGATCATATAAATATGTAGAAGGCATAGATATAACCCTTATAAATATATTTTCTTTTTCTAATTCTTCTTGCGCTTTTATTGCTAAAGAAACTTCTGGACCAGTAGCAATAATTATACCATCTAATGATCCTTTTTCCATACTTACAATATAACCACCCTTATAAACACCATCAACACTACTATTTTTTACTTTATTAACATTTTGTCTTGATAAAATAATTGCAGTAGGTGTATGTTTTGATTCGTAAGCTATTTTCCATGCTGCTACACATTCTGTTGCATCACACGGTCTTATTGTATTAAAATTTGGAATTATTCTTAATTGAGTTAATTGTTCAATTGGTTGATGTGTTGGCCCATCTTCTCCAACCATTACGCTATCATGAGAAAAAACATATATTGAACCTACATTCATCAATGCAGACATTCTAAGTGCTGGCTTCATATAATCACTAAATACAAAAAATCCACCACAAAATGCTTTAATATCACCAGATAAGTTTAATCCATTTGTAATTGATGCCATAGCATGTTCTCTTACACCATAATAGATATTTCTATCATCTTTTCCTTTAGCAAATGTTGAGCTTGATAAATCTGCTGATCCTCCGATAAAATTAGGATTTTTATTAGATATTATATCAATAATTTTTCCACTTGTTTTTCTTGTAGCCTCGTTATCAATATTAAAAATTTCTTTAAAATCTTCTAAATTTAATTCATTATTTTTACTATTTAAATTATTTGCTAACATTGGGTAATTTTTTTCATATTCCAAAAGCATTTCACAATACTTTTTATATGCTGTTTTACCTCTTTTTTTAAATTTATTAAATTCAATTTTTGCTTCATTAGGGACATAAAATTCTTCATAATCCCAATTTATATTTTCTTTGTACTTTTTTGTTAATTCATATCCTAATGGACTTCCATGAGCCTTATTTGAATTTTCATAAATTGATCCATAACCAATTTTAGTTTTAACTTCAATAATAGTTGGTAATAAAGATTTTTTAGCTTTTTTTATTGCCTTATTTATTTCTAAAACATCATTACCATCATTTACTTTTATATAATTAAATCCCATTGCTTGATATTTTAATTTAACATTTTCAGTATTTGTTAGACTGACTGGTCCATCTAATTGAATATCATTTGAATCATATAAAATAATCAATTTATTTAATTTTAGGTGTCCAGCTAAACTTAAAGCTTCTTGACATACTCCTTCTTGAAGGTCTCCGTCACCACATAAAACATATGTATAATGATCAAAAATTTTAAAATTATCTTTATTATATATATTAGCTAATTTTTGTTCTTCTAAAGCCATACCAACAGCCATTGCAATACCTTGTCCTAGTGGCCCACTTGTTGCATCTATTCCATCAGTATGATTTACTTCTGGATGACCCGGAGTTAAACTATCTAATTGTCTAAATTTTTTTAAATCATCTAAAGTAATTTTAAATCCCGCCAAATGTAATGTGCTATATAACATTGCAGATCCATGACCTGCAGAAAGAATAAATCTATCTCTATTACGCCAATTAGAATTTTGTGGTGTTTGAACTAGATGATTTAAATATAATGTTGTAATAATAGGGGTTGCTCCCAAACAAATACCAGGATGCCCACTATTAGCTTTATTAATCATATCTAAACTAAGCATTCTTATAGTATTTATTGAAACATAATTTGCTTTATCCATAATTACCTCCTAATTATTTTCTATTTCATCATTTTCTTCAGTTAAATCATTTTCTTCAAGTATATTGTTTTCTTCTTCATTATTTTCAATATCAATTTCTTCTTGTTCTTCATCAGGATCTCTATAAAAATAATTTCTATATTTTTCTTGCTCTTTTAATAAGTTTTCATATTCTTTTTTACCGATTACTTTTTTTATTTTTTTAATAATTTCATCATTAATAAGATCAATTCTATTTCTTATATATTTACTTATTTTATTCATACCAACAAACATTACGATTATAATACCAATAAATATTATCCACATTGCTTGTTGAAACCATTCAATTTTACTTAAAAATACCATATATAAAACAAAAAATATAACATATCCTATTGTTAAAGGATAAACAGCTCTATTTCTTGCTTTTCTGTTTACTTCTTCTGCTCTATTATAATATTCAAGCCAATATTTATTAACATCTTTTTGAAATAAATCTTTCATTACATTATAATATCCACTTTCAATAATAAGCTTTGTATCATTTCCGCAAGAAGACCAAAAGAAAAATTTTCCTCTTCCAATAAATTCATTATAAAAAGGTTGTTCATCTAAATAATAAATGGAAACTTTTTCTCCATTAATATCTTGTACTTCAATTGGTTCACCTTGAACTTGATTAAAATATTTTTGATTAATTTTTATCATATATTACTCCTCCATAATGATTATTATAGCATATAACCAGAAAATAATAAATATTATTTTTATTTTTTAAAAAACATATGATATAATAAAATATAATAGTAAAGAAATTAGGTGATTAACATGAAAGAAAAAATCTTAATTGTCGAAGACGAACCAACAATATCAAGAATTGTTTCAAGTTATTTTCAACGAGAAGGATATGAAACATATATAGCGCAAGATGGTCAACAAGGAGTAGAACTAACAAAATTAGTTAATCCTGATGTTATTTGTTTAGATATAATGATGCCTGTAAAAGATGGTTGGCAAGCAGCAAAAGAAATCAGAGAATTTTCAAAAGTTCCTATAATTGTTATGACTGCATTATCATCTGAAGAAGACATGCTTAAAGGATATAATTTAATGGTTGATGATTATATTGTAAAACCATTTAGTCCTAAAGTATTGATTGCTAAGGTTAAAAATATGCTACAAAGATATCAAGTATCTTCAGATCCAAAAACTGTGATCGAAACAGGTGCATTAAAAATTGATTTAGAATGTTATAAAGCTTTTTTAGATGGCAAAGAACTTCAACTTTCTAAAACAGAATTTGAACTTTTATCATATTTTGCTCAAAATGAAGGAAAAATATGTTCAAGAGATCTTCTTTTAGATAAGATTTGGAAAGAAACAAAATATATTGATGGAAGAATTATCGATACTTATGTTAAAAATTTAAGAAAATATTTAAAAGATTACAAATATATCAAAACTGTGTTTGGAATAGGTTATAGATTTGAAACAAACGATGAAGAAAATTAAAAAATTTTTTTCTTCTTTTTTACCATTTAACTGGTCTATTTCAACACAAATTGTAATGATCATAATTCTTTTATTTTGTTCATTCTTTTGTTTACAAAGTGCAATATCTAATCGTGTTTTTGAAAATTACTATGTATTAAAACAAAAAAACTATTTTGATGATTTAATAAGTGAAACTGTAGATAAAATTAAAAATGATGAGATTACAATTTTCGATGGTATTTATAATTTAAATAGTCAATATGGGATTTTCCCTATTTTACTTGATGGTAATTATAACATTTATACTCAAAATACTGATTATACAATTTACTTATACAACAAAACTGAAAAATATATCGTTCCAAATACATATTATAAATATAATATAGGCGACGAAATTAATTTAAAATACCAAATAGATCAAAACGATCATAATATAAAAAGAGTTTGTGAAATAACAATCAAATTAAATAATAATAAAACCATTACAAATAAATATAATCAATATGATGAATCATTAACAATCTTTCAAACAGGATTTCAACAAATTCAAAATATTATTACACCAACTAATTTAAATAATAATTTAAAATCAGAATTAATTGTTGATTCAATAAATAGTTTAATTAATTCAAATATTAAATTAAATAATGGTAAATATATTTATACATATGAAAAAACTAAAAATTTATCAGTTATTGTTATTTTAAATCAATTAAATGACTTATCTTATTTAGCATCAATTATTCCTGTAAATGAATCACAAGATATATTAGAAACCGTAAGTATATATAATACATTTGTTTATATGTTGATTAGCTTTGTTATTATTGCTGTTGCTATTTTTATTGCTAATTATATTGCAACACCTATTAAAGAATTATCATTTAATGCTAATGAAGTTGCAAATCAAAATTTTAATATTGAAAAAATAAATTGTACAAATAAAGAAACAAAAGAATTATCTGAAAATATATCTAAAATAGCATTTAATTTATCTAATCAAATCAATAAATTAAATGTACAAAAAAAAGAAATACAAGAATTGAACTTTGCCCAAGAAGAAAAATATAATGTTAAAAAAAATCTAATTGCTGCAATGAGTCATGAGTTAAAAACTCCATTATTTGTTATACAAACAACAATAAATGCTATACAAGATGATCTGTTTACAAAAGCACAACAAAAAGAAGAATTGGAAAACATTAATCAAGAAATAACAAAAGCAAACAAAATGATTGAAGAAATATTAAATATATATAGTATCGATAATAAAACCTTAGATTTAACTTTTGAACCATTTGATTTGCTTTCTTTAACAAAAGATCTTTTAAAAACTTTTGCTGGAAATTATAAAACAAAAAAATTACAAATTCATTTAATCAAAAATAAAGAAGAAATTGAAATTTATGCTAACTTAAATCAATTTCAAAGGGTAATATCAAATATTATCTTAAATGCCATGAAATATACTCCAGAAAATAACAAAATCGAAATTGAAGTTTTAGATTTTGATGATAAAACAATATTTAGTGTTGCAAATTATGGAGTTAACATTCCAGAAAAAGATTTGCAGTTTATATTTGATGCTTTCTATAGAGTTGATAAATCAGGAAACAAAAACAATCAAATGAGTGGTTCTGGATTAGGATTATACATAACAAAAGAAATATTAAATTCCCATCAATTTCCATTTAAATTTGAAAATATAGAAAATGGTGTAAAATTTGAAATAATAATACCAAAATAGGAGAAATTATGAAAGGGTTAATTTTATTAGAAAATTATTTTGAAGACATAGAAGCAATTGCTACTATTGATATTATAAGAAGAGCAAACATAAAAATTGATACTATTTCATTAAGTACAAAAAAATTAATTACTCAATCAAAAATAATTATTGAAGCAGATTATTTAATAAACGAAATAAACTACAATAATTATGACTTTTTAATTATACCTGGTGGTAAAGCTGTAATGAATAGTTTAATTTATAATAATTTAGTTAATGAAATATTAAATGCTTTTAAAAATAAATTAATATGTTTAATTTGCGCCGCTCCAATTTTATTAAAAGAAATAAATGAATTTACTTGTTTTAAAGGTTTTGAAAATAAAATTAAAGGCAAATATTTAAACAAAGGAGTTGTAAGATATAAAAATATTATTACCGCAAAGTCTTGCGCATATACAATTGATTTTGCTTTAGAAATAATTAACTATTTAACAAATTCAAATACTAATGTAAAAAACGAAATATATTCAATTTAACAAAAAAAAGTACTATTTTTGAAGATGATTTATAAAATTTTCTTCATTGATAGTACTTTTATTTTATTTTAATAATTCCATAATATTTTCTTTAGATTTTAATCCAACTGTTTTATTTACTAATTGTCCATTTTTATAAATAAAAAGTGCCGGTATATTCATTATTTTAAATTCATTTGCAAGTTCTTCATCTTCATCTACATTAACTTTAATTATTTCAACATCACTGTTTGCTTTTATATCTTCTAAAATTGGTGATAACATACGACATGGCCCGCACCAAGGTGCCCAAAAATCTACAATCACTTTATTTTGTTCATTTATTTTTTTATTTAATTCATCTAAAGTCAAATTAATCATCCTTTCTTTTATTATATTGTATCATATTAAATAAAATATGCAAAAAAAATGCATTTATTATATGTATATTTTTTTTATAGATACAAAAAATATTTTTGGTGAATGAAATTATGAATAAAACAGAAAATAGATTTTTAACAGCAACAATAATGGGAAAAAATATTTTCATGATCTATAAGAATAAAACTGATAATATAGAATTAAAAAATTTATTAAATGAATCAATTAAAATATTTAAAAAACAAGAAGAAAATATTATAAATGAAATAAAAATATTAAATGATATTCCCAATAATAACTTATTAATCAGCCAAAATTTAGCAATTATTCTTGAAAAAATTAAAATAAAAATGATCAAAAATGATTTTTTATTAATAATGCGAATAATTAAAGTATTAAATACTGGAATTAATGGATCATATAAATTATTTTTTAATAATAAAAATTCTTTTTCTAATTCTTTTAACAATATAATTAAAAAAAATATTAATGAAAATGAATTACTTGAAATAAAATATAAAAACTTATTAAAAGAACTTGCAAAATAAAAGTAATTTTCTTTATTTTATATTTTTATTTGATATAATAAAATTGGGTGATAAAAATGTATGATGTAATAATTATAGGTGCAGGACCTGCAGGAATTAGCTGCGGATTATACTTAAAAAGAGCTAATAAAAACATACTTATAATTCATAATAATAATAGTATATTAAATAAAGCAACAGTAATTGAAAACTATTATGGTATTGAAAAAATTTCTGGAAATGATTTATATAAACAAGGCATAACTCAAGCAAAAAAATTAGGAATTGAAATTATAAATGACGATGTAATTGAAATTAATGAAAATCAAATTATAACAAATAATAATATTTATAAAACAAAAATAATTGTTTTAGCAACAGGATTATCTAGAAAAAATCCAAATATAAAAAATTTAAACAAATACATAAATGATGGTATTAGTTATTGTGCAACATGTGATGGTTTTTTTTATAAAAATAAAAAAGTTGCTGTTATTGGAAATAGTAAATATACAATAAATGAAGCTAACTATTTATCAAATTTAACACAAAATATTACTATATTAACTAATAATTTATATCTAAATCAATCACAATATAATCAAATTGATAAAAAAATAGTTGAAATAAATAAAAATGATCAAATATTCGAAATAAAATTTGATGATAATTCTATCATAAATGTTGATGGTATTTTTATTGCTTTAGAATTGGGCACAACAGAAATCATTAATAAAATAGGAATATTAACAGAAAAAAACAAAATAGTTACAAATCAATTCATGGAAACAAACGTTAATAATATTTATGCTATTGGAGATATTACAGATGGTATTCTTCAAATTGCTAAAGCTGTATATCAAGGAGCAATTGCAGCTGAAAATATTATAAAAAAATTAGCTTAATTAATAAATATAAAAC
>CAYZIB010000024.1:0-8767 GCA_964478425.1 uncultured Anaeroplasmatales bacterium
AAAAAAATATAAAATCTTCATATTTTTAATTACAAAATTTTATATTTTTTTTACTTTTTATTTATTAATATTATAAAAATATTCATCTAATACTTCTTTTAAAATACCAGTATTATTATATCTTTTAGTTGTTTCTTGATTAGACCATACATCATATATTTCATCATAAGTTGCAGTTCTAACATCTAATTTTAATTTTTCATTTTTTAAATTCATTTTATCAATATATACTCCCCATGATGAATCCCACCATCCAACACTAATTGTTTTATAACTCCAAATTGACCAACTAAATCCTCTTAAATCAAATTCATTTAAATATTTTAACCATTCTTCTTTTTGATTAAAAAAATTAAATTCACCTATATATTTAGGGCATTCATAATCAGCTAAAACAAATTTTAACCAATGATCAAAAAAATAATTTTCATTTTTATTTGTGTTATAATCCCAATTATAAATATGATATTGATATAAAACATTTTCCCAACCATATTTTTTAGGATTAGGTAAATTTGTAAATCTCCAACATCCTTCAATTGAAATGACATGATCTATATCTATTTTTCTTATAGCTTTATAAATTTTATCCATTACTTTCCATTGCTTTTTCTTAGTAACACTTCCATCAAGTGTCGGTTCATTTATTAAGTCATAAGCAGCAATAGTTTCAGCCAAATCATTTCTTTCATATTTATAATGTTTAACTATATTTTCCCATAAATAAATCATTTCATCTTGATATACTTTATTATCCCAAAATTCATGTTTACTTGTTCCTGAATGTTCATAACCGCTTTGTCCACCAACTACACCATGTAAATCTAAAATAACATATAATTCATATTTTTTAGCCATTTCTAAAAACCAATCAATTAATTTAAATGGTTCTTCTTTCATGGTTAAATTTAAATCATCGCCTTCCATAAAATTTTTATAATACATTGGAAGTCTAATCATATTAAATCCTAAATCTTTTATTTTTTTAAAATCATCTTCAGTACAATAAGATTTATACCAAATATCCCATAAATTATTTACTTGTTCTAATGTTAAGTTAGGATTATTGTTTAATGCATTTTCTAAGTCTTCGTTAAAAACTGGTTCATATTCTTCAACTATTCCTTCTTCATTAACTTTTAAAAATGTTCCATCATTATTATATTTAGCTCCTAATGAATTAGGTGTCATCCATCCTTCTTGAATTAACCAATTACCATAATTGATTCCTTTTAATTGAATATATTTTCCATTACTTTCATATAATCCTTTTTTATATGCTTTTATTGTTTTTAAATCATGATGTTTAATATCTTTATATTCCTTTAAAACGTCATTATTAAAGTCTTTTCCATATGAATAAATATATTTTTTACTTATAGAAAAAAATATACCAAAAGATATTACTATAATAAAAATAATTAAAATTTTTTTCATTACAAATCCTCCAAAATAGTTTTTGAATATTCCGTTTAACATTATAACATATCTCTAATAAAATCAATAGCATTCTTAATATTGTTTATTATTATAAATAAAAAAGCACTTGCATTATCTTACTTTAAATATTAACAAGTGCTAATTTAATAATTTTCTTAATACTTATAGTTTTATATATTTTAGAATTATTTTAATTTAGGAGTTTATCTTTAGAATAAAAAATTAATTTTCCTTCAAAATATGTAGTAATATCATCTTCTACAAGAATAATAATTCCATTTTGTAATTTATAACTACCATTAATCGAATATTCAGCATTATTAATTGATATAACACCTAAACCTGATTCTTCTATAGCAAATATTAATTCATCATCTGTATATTTTTCATAAGTAATATATGTTAATTGATTATTTTTAATTATAGGAAAAATTTCACTACCTAATGTATCTATGGCTATTCCACAATATGCACATGGTTTATATCTACCACTACCAATATAATTACCATCAATTATATGTTTACTTGGATTATTTAATGTTGAACCACATTCACATTTTAAAACGTGATAATCTTCATTTAAAGCAATCCAAGTATCATAATTATGAGTATGACTAATGATATTATATACAAATGATCCACTTTCAATTCCATCTTTTTCTTTTTTACTTTTTACTATAATATCTATTCTATACTTTTTATCAGTTGAACTATTATTTACGAAATTTAAGAATAAAAGATTTGAATCTGTTGTTGATTCTTTTACATATAATTTATCTTGAATATCATATAGTTTAAGATATAATTTTGTATAATCAGGTGTATATGAAACATCTCCAACATCAACCTTAGTTGAATTAATTGTCCAATCAACATTTATTTTAATTTCAGTAGTTGCAGGTATTGTAATATTATAAGAAGATAAAATATCACCACTTGAAACATTTGTTGGAATAATAAAATTATTATATTGAGAATTGCTTAAATAATTTCTTGAATTTTGATAATTAACAATCCCAAATCCACAATATTTGTCAAAATCTAAAGATTGACTTGGCAGTTTATTACATCCATTATGTAAAGCTGCTTTAGTTAAACTTGGATTAATCTTAAGAACTGGAAATTCTTCCATTAATAAAGCAACTATTCCTGTTACCATTGGAGCGGAAAAACTTGTTCCACTATTAGAATCACTTATATTTGGAATATCTGATATATTTTCACCTGGTGCAACCATATCAGGTTTATATAAATAACTATCAGATGTTTCCCAAGATGAAAAACATGATACATTTTGATTTTCAGATATTGAGCCAACAGTAATAATATTCATTCCACATCCCGGTGAAGAAATATTCGCTGAATCAGAAGTTCCATTATTCCCAGCAGATTTTATAAATGTACATTCTGTATTTTCAACAATACAGTCAATATATGCACAATAATTATCATATATTCCGTTTTGATTTACACCACTGCTCATATTAATAATATTTACTTCATAATCATCAATCAATTTATTAACACAATTAGTAAATTTATTATTATATAATCCTATACAATAAAAATGAACATCTTCTGCAATACCACTAGTTCCACCTATAATAGATGTAACTAATGTACTATGTTTAGTAGTTCTAGATGTTAATCTTGTAAATTTGTCAGATTTTAAATTTGCCGTACTATTAGGAGTACCCGATTCAATCGTACCAACTTTAATACCATCACCACTATATGTTAAATCTGAGACACCAATATCTTTAAAGGCATCTGATAGCGAATAATTAGTGCTTAACTTGCTATCATTAATTGTAGTTTCATCATAATTAATATAATTAATAATAATATTTTCAATATTATCATTATAATATAAGTTATTTATTAATTCATCTTTATTATTCTTATAATCTTTAAAATCATCAAACACTATTTCTACATATGGTGCAAAATAACTAATATCATAATTATAATTACTTAAATGAAGTTGATTTACTATATTTGTATTTTGTTCTAAATAATATTTTTTTACATTTTCTCTATAAGTTTTTAATTGATTTACATCAGTTAATGCAAACTCTTCGCAATAATTATCATCATAATTTAATTTTGTTAAAACTGTAATATCATAATTTTCAGAAGGCTCTTCATATAAAACGCTTTCATCTATCGAATTTAAATTATTTATAATTTTATTAATGGATTCATTAGATTTATTATTAATAATTTCGACCAAAAGTGTATTTATTAAAATTAATATAAATATATATAATCTTTTCATCTTAATTTACCTCTTTCTAGATATCATTCATCCTGAACTTTTCCTATATCACTTTTTTGTATACATATTCTCTCAACATATTCTTGTTTTGAAATTTTTTTAATTTCTTTATAATCTTTTTTTAAATCTTCTAATGATTCATAATTAAAATATAAAAAATCCCCTATCCCTATTAATATAAATCTTCCATTTTTAAATTTATCTTTTACTAACTCATAACATGCACCATTTAATAATTTATCATAGTGATCTAAATATTGTTCTCTAGGATCATCATAACTATATTTTAAATTATATTTTTCAATCCATTCATCATATTTTTCATGTTTTGAATAATCACAAACAATATAAACTACAATTTGTTCATCTTCTTTAAAATCAGTGTAATCACCATCTAAATATTTTTCAATACCATCTTTTATTTCAATTTTAGAATTATTTTTATTACATCCATATAAACATGTTATAGCCATTAAACATGTAAAAATTATAAATAATCTTTTCATCTTAATTTACCCCTTTCTAGGTAATTATTCATCCTGACCTATGGATGAATTCCATTTTGTTATATATATCTTTATAACATATTCTTGTTTTGAAATTTTTTTAATTTCTTTATAATCCTTTTTAAAATCTTCTATAGATGTATAACTAAATTGTAAAAATTCTCCTATAGCCATTAATTCAAATTTTCCATATTTAAATTTTTCTTTTACTAACTCATAACATGCACCATTTAATAATTTATCATAATGATCTAAATATTTATCTCTACCACTTTCATAACTATATTTTAAATTATATTTTTCAATCCATTCATCATATTTTTCATGTTTTGAATAATCACAAACAATATAAACTACAATTTGTTCATCTTCTTTAAAATCAGTGTAATCACCATCTAAATATTTTTCAATACCATCTTTTATTTCAATTTTAGAATTATTTTTATTACATCCATATAAACATGTTATAACCATTAAACATGTAAAAATTATAAATAATCTTTTCATTTTATATCATCCTCTCATTTTTTATTATTTAGTATATTTTCAAAGATGATCACCATATTCATCAAATAAATTTTAATCATATTAAAACCTCCTATTATAATATAAACAAAAATCCCTTAATCCTGAAATAGTACTTTTTAATTGTCTTAAAAATATAATTTATTTACTATTTTTAATATATGTATACTACATTATTATTATATTAAACATTATTATAATAAGTCAATTAAAAATCATGAGTAAATATCAAGTAAAGCATCTCTTAATATTTATTTAACTATATTATTAATAGCATCTAAATTGTAATTAACAATAATGTTTTAAATACAAAAAACACCGATATTTCTACCGATGTTAGTTTAATCAATATATTTTGTTATTCTTTTATTTCCCAGTGTCCATTTTTTGCAGAACCTACATATATAATATGTTCATTTTTACTAATTATTCTTTGTATTGTTTTTATAGTAACCCCCATTACTTCTGCCATTTCTTTTCTTGAAATCTTTGGATTATTTTTTATCAATTCAATAATAATTTCATCTTTACTTTTTTGAGGGACATTTGGAGAGACATTGTTCTGCTATTATAAATGTTAAAATAAAATTAGATTTAGGAATTATTTTTCTCTGATAACTATGCTCAAAGATGTTGTGCTTATACTGGCATTAGAAGCATTTCTAGAAGATGTAAATATACTAAACCTGGCCAAAAATATAAAATTTATCCGAATCTTCTTCTTGCCGATATTGCTGTTAATGAATCATTTAAAGTTATTGTTTCTGATATGACTGCATTTTGGTGTAATAATACATATTACAAATTAACTTTTTATATGGACTTATTTAATAACGAAATAGTATCTTATTAATTGTGTTAAAAATTTTATTAATTCCTTCAACAATGAAAGACCTTCTTATTCTCATAATTATTTAACTCCCAAACAGTTTAAAAAATATTTACCACCTAATTGCCTACTTTTTCTTGATTAATTTAAATTATTTTTTAAATTTCTTTACTGCCAAACGATTTATTTCCAACTAAGTCAGTTATTAGTTTTTCAAAACCTTTACCATTAATAAAATAATTATTTGGATTATTTTCTAAATTGTTCATTACATTACGATATTGGTTTGCAGCCTTTGGTTCAGCATTTAATTCATTTAATTTTTTGAAAAAATTTCCTTGTAAACAAGAAATATAATGCCAATTCATCTTACTTTCTGTATAATTAATAAATTGAATAATCTCATTAATTTCTGCGTTTTGTGAACCTCCACCACCATTAGTTAGTTTATGCTCTAATATATAAAAATCATCATATATTTTAAAAAGCATATCTGGATTTTTATTATCCCTTGTTTCTCTGAATTCAAAAATAATGTTATTTTCTTCAAGCAAAGTATTAAATAAATTTATGTCTCCTTTATCAGGCAAAATATAACATAATGGAAGATTTTTAAACATCAGCAAATTTTTTGCTCTTCTAAATCCTAACGGGATCAATACATCTTCCATTTTTTCAATACCTGTTTTACCTTTTCTTCTACTAGATGACGCATCAGAATTAACTTGTAAAACCTGGTCAGAATAACCATGATAACAATATAAATCGTGCCTATTATCAATGTATAAATTTACTAGTGATTTCATCAAATTTATTTTTTCATCTAAATTTAAGGTGCTTTTTTCAGTATCATAAGTGCTAAATGAATATCCAACAACTTGCAGATAAACACAAAATGAAGAATAATTAATTAATTTAGTTGTTTCAAGAATATTAATTATTTTTTCAATAATTAAATTTTTATTTTTTTCTTCAAAACTAGAATCATATCTAATTGTTTTATAAGTTGTTATTAATTCGATTAATTTATGATTTGCTTCCATAAGCCATGTTTCAGTTTCGAGGTTACTTTTATTTAATACTAACACTCCTTGCGGTTTGCTAAAATCCAAAACAACATCATCGCTTTTTTGACTATATTTAAAATAACTTTTATTGTTCATAAATACCTCCACAGATTTTAAAATATGCAATTTCCATAATTGCTCTTGCCAATCTAAAATCTAATCTCCTTCTCCTAATTCCTTTTTTTGTATTACCTTTAAAAGGTGTTAACAAAATATCAAAAGAGCGATTACGAATATCATTAAGAATTAAATTACATTCGTTTATAAAGGAAGATCTTTTATCTTCTGGAATATCAATCATAATTAATGAAAAATGTCTAGACGAAACTTTGATTTTATTTGCCCAATCATATTTAAAACAATCCTTAAAATCAAAATTAATTACTGTTTTATCATCAGTGCTATCAACTGCACGTAAACCTAACCAACCATCTAATGTATTAAAAGTTATTTTAATATTGTTTTTAGGCTTTATTCTTATATCTTTAATATTTTGCAAAGATCCTTTAAAATCATTGTTTTTGTAAATTTTAACTTGGTCTAATGTTTTAGTAACTCCATCAAAACACACAACACAGACTGGATTTTCAGTATCTTCAAAAGGATTTTCCTCAAGAATTGTTATGGAATGTATTTTATTTTTCTGTAAATAAGATGAATTAATAAAAGATTCAGGTATTATTGCTACAACATATTTTTGTGCATGCAACATATTATCTAATGCTATTAAGTAAACATCATCGTATTGAGAAGTTGAAAAATATGCAGTCAAATCAATTTTTTTTCTTGAAGCTGACTGCTTTGCTATATAAGGTGGATTTGTTATAATTATTGCCTTATCTATATGAGGGATTTTTAATAAAGAATCATTCATACCCCATCCCAAATTATCGTCAATATCCAAACCAACGACCTCTTTAAAACCAAGTTGATTAACAGCAACTTTTAATAAATCTCCTCCGCCTGCAAAAGGGTCATATGCAATTAAACAATTGCTTTCTTCTATAAATTTTCTAATATGTGGTTTAAGCCAAATTGACTCTTTCGTAAAAAATTGTCCTAATTTAATTTTCTTGTTTTCCATTGTTCAAAACGTACGCCTTTCTAACTTAGATAAGGTATAAAATACTATGGTTTTTGTTACCAAAGAAAATTTGATAAAAAATAGTAAATATATGAATAAAATTAGCAAAATTATAGGAATTTTGAGAAAAATATGGTATACTTATATTAGTATAAAAAGGTATACTTTTTTATACTCTTTTTATTTTTATTTTAGATACTTGATTAAATCACCTTTTTAAAGATATAAACTTAAAGAGGTGATTTTTTTATGATATATGCATATATACGTGTATCTACAACTAAACAAAAAATTGATAGGCAATATGAAGAAATTAAACAATTAAATATAGATGATAAATTTATCTATATTGATAAAGAATCACCGTTTGAACTCGAATTTTTACGCACGAAACCCCACGCTCGGTAGTGGGCATTTTAGTGGTAGAGATTAGACTCCCCCTACCCCAAAGTATTAAATTATTCTCAATTTTTGCTAAAAAATTAGTAATTCGTGAGAAAGCTTAGATACCTATATTTTTAAGTTCAAATCGGGATAATAGCCTCATCGCTTGGTTCATAGCAAAAGACGGATGAGCCAACTGATGAAATTATTATCCATCAGCTTATGATAGAGTTATTATTTGTGCTCCTTGCATTAATCTTTTTTGAAGCGTTTCTATTAAATGCGAATCAACCTTCATTTCTTTCCATGATGATAATGGTCTATTAGTTACAATAAATATACTTCTAGTTTCTTGTAAAAACATTATTAGTTTATAAAAGAGTGTTAATTCTTCTATTGTTGGTGTCACATAAAATACATCATCAATTATTACTACATCAGAATTTAATATATTGTTCCAACATTTCTTCTTTATCTTAGATTCAAGTAGTAAATCATCTAATGTAACATATATTACTTTTGTTCCTTTTTCAATTGCATTTAATCCAATTGTTGATGCAAGTGAAGTTTTACCAGTAGAACAATCTCCAACAATGAATATATTTTGTCTATTGTTTGAGAAATCAAATTCTTTTATTTTGGATAATTGCCATT
>CAYZIB010000025.1:0-7296 GCA_964478425.1 uncultured Anaeroplasmatales bacterium
TAAATGTTTTATTTGTAAAATCATTTACACCAAAATGAACCATACATACAGCACCCTCTCTTACATTTACTAAATTAGCATAATCATCAGGTTGTTTATCTTCAGATACACAGCCAATAAGAAGAGCGTCATCTTTTTTAGGATACCAAAGACTTGTACGACCATCTTTTCCATTGAATTCTCTTGGCAATTCATACATTGTAAGCCATAAAATATTGGCTTGAGTGTTGTTGTCTTTTCCTTTTCTGTTTGCGACTAAAATTGCTTTTTTCATTTTTCTAACCTCCATTTGTAGATGAATAACTACAACTAATTAATTTTAAATAGATGGGATAGGTAGGAATCGAACCTACTTCAACGAAGATATCCGTTTCTTCGTTCATACGGAAAGCCTGAGCCATTCGGCTTCTATCCCAAGTGGGAGCAACTTTTATATAGCCGTTACTCAAAGCTTAAAAAGAAAAAAATGCGAACTTTTCTTTTCGCATTTAATTATATAATATACAGATATATTTACTTATTATTTATTGACAATAATCTATATTTTTGATAAAATTTAATAAACTATAAAAAAAGAAGAGTAAATTAAATTTTATTAATAGAGAGTGATTGTTTGGTGCAAAATCATATTAAAATTGATTGAAAGACACTTTTTTTGGGCTTATTGACGATTTACTCTCGTTACGAGTTTGAGGGCTATTATTAGAACTAAGGTGGCACCGCGATTATTCGTCCTTAGATAATAAGGGCTTTTTTTATTTTGAAAGGAGTTTTTTTATGATAACTAAACCAAGAGGAACAAAGGATTTGTTACCTACAGATACTAAAAAGTGGCAAAAAGTTGAAAGTATATTAAGAACGATTGCTAAACTTTATGATTATAAAGAAATCAGAACACCTGTTTTTGAAGTTTCTGAATTATTTCATAGAGGTGTTGGTGAAGGTTCTGATATAGTAACAAAAGAAACTTATGATTTTATTGATCGTGGAAATAGAAATATGACATTAAAACCAGAAGGAACAGCAAGTGTAGCAAGAAGCTTTATTGAAAATAAATTATATGCACAACAAAATTTAAATAAATTATATTATATATCTAGCTTATATCGATATGAAAATCCACAAAAAGGTCGTCAAAGAGAATTTCATCAGTTTGGAGTAGAAGCTCTTGGAAGTGATTCATATTTGATGGATAGTGAAGTTATTTTATTAGCATATAATATTTTTAATGCTTTTGGATTTAAAAATATTATAATAAAAATAAATACATTAGGAGATTTAGAATCTAGAAATAATTATCGTGATGCATTAAAAAATTATTTTTCTAATTATAAAGATTTATTATGTAATGATTGCATAACAAGATTAGAAAAAAATCCATTAAGAATTTTAGATTGTAAAATATGTAAAGATAAAAAAATCCATCAAGATGCTCCTAAAATTAAAGATTATTTAAATGAATATTCATTAAACTATTTTAATAATGTTTTAAAAACATTAGATAGTTTAAATATTAAATATGTTGTTGATGATAATCTTGTAAGAGGATTAGATTATTACAATCATACAGTATTTGAAATAGAAGCTGATATTAAAGATTTTGGAGCTCAAAATGTATTGGCTGCTGGTGGTAGATATGATAATTTAGTAAGTGATTTAGATGGGCCTAAAACACCTGCTGTTGGGTTTGCTATGGGTATTGAAAGATTATTATTAGCTTTAGAAGCTGAAAATATTAAACTTGTTAAAGAAGATTTCTTACATTTTTATATTATTGGATTAGGCGAAAATATGGAAATTGAAGCTTTAAAAATATTAAATGAGTTAAGACAATCTGGTTTAACTGGTGATATGTGTTATACGAATAATAGTTTTAAAAATAAATTAAAACAAGCAGATTTAAAAAATAGTAAATATATTCTAATTTTAGGTGAAGATGAATTTAATTTAGGTAAAATTAATGTTAAAGATTGCACTACGAAAGAACAAATTCAAATTGATTTAAAAGATTTAAATAGTTTTTTATTAAATAAATTTATGAGTCCATGTAATGGATGTAAAGGAGGACATTAAAATGAATTTTGATATTACAAATAAAAATGGTTCATTAAGTATTGTAGATTTAAATAAAAATGTTATATTAAGAGGATGGGTTTCTAAAGTAAGAAATTTAGGGGGATTAATCTTTATTGATTTAAGAGATAAAACAGGTATTGTTCAACTTGTGGTTAATCCTGATAATAAAAATTACGAAAAAGCTTTAGAATTAAAAAATGAGTATATTATAAAAGTATCTGGACAAGTTATAGAAAGAAGTAATAAAAATAAGAATATTAAAACAGGTGATATTGAAGTTATAGTTAATGAACTTGATATTATAAATACATCTTTAACACCACCTATTATTGTTAACGATCAAACTGATGCCTTAGAAGATACAAGACTAAAATATCGTTATCTAGATTTAAGAAGACCTGTTATGCAAAATTATTTAATTTTAAAAAGTAAAATAACACAAGTTATAAGAAATTATTTATTAGAAAAAGAATTTTTAGAATTAGAAACTCCAATTTTAGCAAAATCAACTCCAGAAGGAGCAAGAGATTATTTAGTTCCTTCTAGATTATATAAAGGTCAATTTTATGCTTTACCACAATCTCCACAAATCTTTAAACAATTATATATGGTTGCGGGATTTGAAAGATATTTTCAAGTAGCAAGATGTTTTAGAGATGAAGATTTAAGAAGCGATAGACAACCAGAATTTACACAAATTGATATAGAAGCAAGCTTTTTAAGTGAAGATCAAATCTATGAAATAATTGAAGGTTTATTTAAAAAATTATTTAAAGAAGTTTTAAATGTTGATTTAGTTACTCCTTTTATAAGATTAACATATGATGAATGTTTAAATAAATATGGTACAGATAAACCAGATATGCGTTTTAATATGCTTTTAAATGATATGACAGAAATAGCTAAAAATACTGATTTTAATTGTTTTAAAGAAGCAGAAGTTGTTAAATATATAAAAGTTGAAAATTCTAATTTTAGTCGTAAAGACATCGATAAATTACAAGATTTAGCTAAAAAATATCGTGCTAAAGGATTATATTGGTTAAAATACCAAGATAATAAATTAACTGGTTCTGTTTCAAAGTTTTTTGATGAATCATTAATTACTAAATTGGATTTAAAAGAAAATGATTTAATTTTAATTACTGCAGATAAAAAAGATATTGCTAATATCGCTTTAGGAGCTGTAAGAAGCAATTTGGGAAAACAATTAAATTTATTAGATGAAAATACATATAAATTTTTATGGGTAACTGATTGGCCATTATTTGAATATGATAGTGAAAATAATAAATATAATTCTTTACACCATCCATTTACAATGGTAAAAGAAGAACATAGAAAATATTTAGAAACTGATCCATTAAAATGTCTTGCTCAATGTTATGATATTGTATTAAACGGTTATGAACTTGGTAGTGGTTCTTTAAGAATTTATGAACAATTAATGCAAGAAAAAGTATTTGAAATTTTAGGATTAAGTGAAGATGATATTAAAAATAAATTTGGATTTTTTGTTGATGCATTAAAATATGGAACACCACCTCATGGAGGAATTGGATTAGGATTAGAAAGAATTGTTATGATTATGACTCATACTGATAATATCAAAAATGTTGTTGCATTCCCTAAAACTCAATCTGCTAAATGCTTAATGAGTGATGCTCCAAGTACTGTTGATGATATTCAACTAGATGATTTAAAAATCTCTATAAAGGAGAATTAATATGCGAAAAGATTATATTAGTTGGGATGAATATTTTATGGGTGTTGCTTTATTATCTAGTAAAAGAAGTAAAGACCCTAATACACAAGTTGGTGCTTGTATTGTAAATGAAGATAAAAGAATTGTTGGAATAGGATATAACGGATTTCCTTTTGGATGTGATGATTTAAATTTTCCATGGACAAATGAAGGTGAGTATTTAAATACAAAATATCCTTATGTTGTTCATGCAGAACCTAATGCTATTTTAAATTCAACATCTAATTTAAAAAATACTACATTATATGTTACTCTTTTTCCATGTAATGAATGTTCAAAATTAATTATTCAAAGTGGTATAAAAGAAGTAGTATATATGGATGATAAATATCAAGATTCTGATTCTACTAAAGCATCTAAAATAATGTTTGAAGCTGCTAATATTAAGTATCGTAAAATGAAAAAACTGGAAATAACATTAAAATGAGAACATATTTAAAAAGTATTTTTAAAAAATTATTAATTGTTATAATTAGTTATTTATTAATATTACCTATTTTTATTATTAAAACTGATTATGAAATTACAACTCCTGGAATGCTTAATAAAGTACAAGAACAAGTTTTAATTAATAATTCAAATATTAACAATAATTTTTACACTACAAGTGTTTTTTATAAAAATAGTAATGTAACACCATTTGAAGTTTTAATTGCTTCTTTATCTAAAAAAAATGAGATTGAAAAGATTAGTTATTCATATTCTCATTTAAATAATGTTGATTATTATTATCAAGGTAAAATCTCTAAATTAACTTCAATTAATAATTCATTAATCGCAAGTTATTCTGAAGCAAATAAAATAAATAATGAGATAAATATTGATTTTACATTTAATGGTTTTTATGTATATTATAAAGAAAAAGATTTATCTAGTGATATATTAAGAATATCAGATATAATTATAGGAAGTAAAAAAGAAGAAGAAACAGAATATAAAACTATAAAAGAAGAAATATATACTGATCTAACAAATAATCTTGTTTTAGATTTAAAAATATTAAGATTAAAAGATAATTTATATAGTAAAAATATAAGTGATAGTGATTTTTTATCATTAGATAATTATGATACAGTTTTTATTAAATTAGATAGAAAAGATAAATCACAAGAAAAAGGTATTTCATTAATGAATTATTATGGAATTAATAATTCTAATCCTAAATATCAATTATATGAACAAACATCATCAGGAAATAGTGGAGGATTAATGCAGACATTAAGTTTATATTATAGTTTGATTAATCAAAAATTTGATATTAATATTGCTGGTACTGGAACTATTGATGTTATTATTAATTATGATTATAATTTAAAAAAATATGTTTATGAAAATTCAAAAGTAGGTGCAATTGGTGGGATTGTTCAAAAAATATATACTGCTGATTATAAAAGAAATTTAAAAGTGTTTTTTTGTCCAATAGGAGAAAAAAATACTAGTGAATATAATAATTATGTACTTGCACTTGATACTTATAATAAATTAAAAAATCCTAAATTTGATTTAGTTTTTGTTGATAGTTTTGATAAAGCTATTTTATATTTGGAGGAAATATGAAAGATATAAGAAATTTGATAAATAATTATATAACATTAAATAAATCAAAAAGAATTGATTTAAAAGTAATATTATTATCTTTTATTATTACTCTAATAATAATGAGCATTCCAATATTAATGGTTGTTAAATCTAGTATGATGATTTTTTCTAATAAATTTTTATTTGGTTTTATAATTCTATTATTAATTTTATTATTTATATTTATTTTTGAATATATTTATTATAATTGTTATAAGAGTATAATAGATGAATTAAAGGAATATAATATTATAAAATATGTTTTTATAGAAACATTAATTTCAAGTATAGTTCCTTTAATATTAGTTATTCTAATTCTTATTTTTGGAAAGTGGTGGTAATTTTTGAAAGATAAAATTAAAAATTATTTAAAAAAGAATATGTTTGGTTTTATATTAATGTTTTTATTTATTTTATGTGATCAAATTATTAAATTAATAGTTAAAAATACTATGGAATTAGGAGAAAATATAAAATTTATTAAAAATTTTATTTCTTTTGAATATATTTTAAATGCAGGTGCTGGATTTGGAATTTTACAAGGGAAAAGAATATTTTTAATTTTAATTACGTTAATTGCTTTTATTATATTTGGATATTTATATAAAGATGTTGATTATAAAAAAAGTTTCTTTTATAGTTTAGGATTAAATATGATTATATCAGGAACTATTGGAAATTTTATTGATCGAATTTTTAATAATGGTCTTGTAGTTGATTATATTAAAACTGATTTTATAACTTTTCCAATATTTAATTTTGCTGATATGTTACTTACTGTTGGAGTTATTTTACTTTTTATACATTTTATATTTTTTGATTTAAAAAAAGATGAAAATAATTGCGACTAAAAAAGAAAGAATTGATAAATATTTAATTGAAGAATTAAATATATCTCGTTCTTATATTCAAAAATTAATTTTAAACGGTAATGTAACAGTCAATAATGAAAAAATAAATAAAAACTATATAACAAATATTGATGATATAATTGAATATATTATTCCTGAAAATAAAGAATTAGACATAAAAAAAGAAGATTTAGATTTTGAAATTGTTTATGAAGATGATTATTTAGCAGTTATTAATAAACCTAAAAATTTAGTCGTTCATCCATCACAAACAACAAAAGAACATACGCTTGTTAATGGTTTATTATATAAATTAGAAAATTTAAGTGGCATAAATGGTGTTTTAAGACCTGGTATAGTTCATAGAATTGATAAAGATACAACAGGGTTATTGATGATAGCAAAAAATGATTTTGTCCATGAAGATTTATCTAATCAATTAAAAGATCATACTGTTAAAAGAACATATCATGCTATTTGCTATGGTAAAATTTTACATAATACAGGTAAAATTGATGCACCTATAGGTAGAAGTAGTAGTGATAGAAAAAAAATGGCAGTTACAAAAGATGGTAAAAAAGCTATTACTCATTTTAAAGTTTTAGAAAGATTTGATGATTTTACATATATTGAATTAAATCTTGAAACAGGAAGAACTCATCAAATTAGGGTTCATATGGAATATATAGGGCATCCTATTATTGGAGATAAGTTATATGGCTATAAAAAAGTTATAGGAGATAATGGACAGTTTTTACATGCAAAAACTTTAGGATTTATTCATCCTATTACAAAAAAAGAGATGTTTTTTGATAGTAAATTACCTGAATACTTTACTTCATTTTTAGAATCTTTAAGAAACAAAAATTAATTGATTTGGGAAGATAATAATAAAAATTTATAATTATTTTATTATTATCTTCCTTTTATTTTGTTATTATTTGCTCATTTACATGAGCTTTTATTATAAATAAAAGTAGAAGGAAATACTCTTGGTCATTGGGAACAAATAGTGGATTTTGGTTC
>CAYZIB010000026.1:0-6754 GCA_964478425.1 uncultured Anaeroplasmatales bacterium
TATCCAAATGATTTTAACTTAGAAAAATTAATTAAAGAAATTGATGAAAAAATCAAAAATCATTCAAAATTAAAGGATACAACTTTAATAGAAAAAAAGAAAAAGACATACTCCTTAATTTCATGGATCAGTTTATGTTTGTCTATTTTAATTTGTGGTAGCATTGCTTTATATTGTGTTATTACTGAAAATAGTATCAAAGGTAATATGTTTTTAGCAATATTCTTTATTGTAATTCCTTTAATTGTTTGGTTCATATTTGATGTAAAATCAAAAAGATTAAGATAAAACTTGTACATTTTCAAAAAAACATGTAAAAATAAGTGAAAAAAATAACAAAAAAATATAACTTATACTGATGATTTTAAATATAAATTAGTAAAAAATGGTTAAATTAAAGCAATATTATAGAAGGAAATAAATTAGATATTTTAGGAATAATGATAAATAATGAAATTTTAAATTAATAGCAAATATTTCTACAAATAAAAAAAGGCGAATTTACATATCAGTAAGTTCGCCTTAGATTTTTAATAAATTATTTTAGTTTGTCAAAATTCTGAAATAGATTCTATAGAAATCTAATTTTTAATAATGATTTTTCCAATTAATGGTCTTTTAGATTTTTTAATTGCACTAATAGGACAAACTTCCATACAACACCAGCATCTTATGCATTTATTTTTATTAACATGCATTTTACCATTTTTAAAATATATTGCATTTGGTGGGCAAATCTTTAAACATTCTTTACATTTAATACATTTATCAGAAAATAAAGGATGTTCTAAAACAAAGTTTTTAATAACAGGATGTTTATTTAATAAATTTAAGGACGTTATATTAAATGCTTTTTTTGGTTCTTGCATTTTAATATTAAAATCATCTAATGAATCTCCAATAATATTAATATTATTATAATCACCAACACCTAAATTTCTATTTTTAGCAAAAACAGTTATAAAAGACTTTTCAAAATTTAAATGACCAACTAAAAGAGCAATTGTATCTAAACTTAATGCATCTTTACTTGCAATAATGGCATTTAAATAAATTGGATTACCAGATGTAGATGGACCTTCTCCTTCTAGAGCAAGGACTCCATCCATTATATTAAAAATTTGTTTATTTTTAAAACTATTTAATATAGAACTATAAAGATCACAAATTGCTTCTCCGAATTGATAAGGATTACTTGCTTTTACATGCCAGCTTGCTTTTTCTAATCCATAAATTAATCCAAAAAAGTTTTTAATAGCTCCTGTAAAATATGCAAATCCATGTGTTTTTAATTTTGGTAAATTAATTAAAATATCACAATCTATAAAATTTTTTGATACTTCAAATTCATTATAATATTTAAAATTATTACAACTGATTTTTGTTTTATTTAAGGGATTTATTAATTTACAAGATGTATTTTTAATAGCATCTAATGTCCCGTTTATTTTATATACTAAATTCATATCTTTTGTTGCAGGGTTATCTCCGATATAAATATCTAAATCTAAATTTAATTCTTCTAAGTATTTAATAACACTTTTAATTAAAGCAGGATCAGTACAAATAGCTTTTTCTTTTGGAAATGCAGATAAGCCATTAGTTTTTAAAACAACTTTATAATTTTTTTTAAAAACAAGGTTACTATTATCTAAAATATATTTTATTGTTTGATCTAAAGATTCGTAATTAGTTTTTTTTAGGAATACATCCATATTTTTTTAACTCCCTCATAACTTTTTTTATAGGTAATCCTACAATATTTTCATAAGAACCAGTATATTTTAAAACTGGACTTAAATTATCTTGTATTCCATAACCACCTGCTTTATCTAAAGGATTTTCTTTTAAAATATAATCATTTATCTCATTATCAGTTAAATTTTTAAATTTTACTTTAGAAGTACATTTAAATTTTTTTATTTTTTTATCTTGAATAATTGTTACTCCAGTAATAACTTTGTGTGTATTATTATTTAGTTTTTTAAGCATATTAAAACAATCATTATAGTCTTTTGGTTTTCCTAATATTTCTTTTTTATATAAAACAATTGTATCAGCAGCTAAAATGATATCATTATTTGTTATATTTTTACTATTTTTTACTGATAGTGCTTTATTATATGATAAAACAATTGGTAGTTTTTTATTGTTTAATTTGATTGTTGATTCATCAAAATCACTTGAAATTATTATAAAATCATAATTATTATTTTTTAAAAATTCAATTCTTCTTTTAGAATTACTTGCTAATATTAACATTTTATTACCTCTTTTAAAATATTATAACATAACATCCATAAAAAGACAAAAAAGCTAATTAATAATAAGTAAAATAAAAAAAGGTGATCTAAATGAAAAAAAATATAAAATTATTTGGAATTTTTTTAATTTTACTTATTATTCCATTTTTAATTATTCCACTTTCTGAAACATATTTATTATTTACTATTTCTATTTTAATGATTTTTTTATATTCATTATTTTCATTATGGTATCCGCTATTTTTTATTCCTGCTATTATTTTTTATAATGAGGCAATGTTAAATTTATTACCAATACTTTTTTTTGTAATAGGATTAACAATTATAATTCGTATTATTTTTTATAAAAGAAAATGTATTATGATTATTCATCCAATTTTTTTAACTTTTTTGGCAAATGGATTTTATATGTTAATAAATAAGTCTTTTAATTTAGAAATATTATTTTTAGATATATTAATGTCTATATTAGTTGTGATTGTTTTTTTTGTTTCGATTAAACAATTTAAAACAGATGAAAAAATAATTTATAAAATTAAAAAAATCAAATTATTAATTGCTGTTATTATGATTTTTTTAGTTTTAGGATCAATGCTATATGAAAATAATTATTTTAATATAGATTTAACATTTATTTTAATATGTTTAAGTATATTGATATTAAGTTATATAGATAGTTTTGATTTTTCATTTTTATTTTCTATATTTGGCCTTTTTATTTATTATTATATTTATAAACTTGATCAAATATCTTTTGTTTTTCCATTATTATCTTTGGTATTTATTAAAAATAAAAAATATAGTAATTTAATTTTAATGTTTTTATTAGTTATGGATTTATATTTTTTTTCATTTTTTTCTTATAAAGATTATGAAGTTTATTTGATTTTTATTTTAGCTTTTTTTGAAATTATTAAAATATTTATCGGATATTTTCCAAATTTTAAAAAAAATAATCAAATATCATTAATATATAATAATATTCTTGATAATTTTAACGAACAAATAATTAAATTTGCAGGATTTTTAGATGAATTTTCAAGAAATTTTATAACAAATAATGAAGAAAATATCAGATTAAGTGAAGCATTTAATAATCTCATTCAAACTTTTTGTGTTAAATGTCCAAAGAAAAACGATTGTTTTGGAACAAAAAAGCAAGAAACATATTATTTTTTAAAAAATTGTTTATGTTATGGAAATAAAATCCATGTTAAAAAAAACACTTTAGAATTAAAAGAAATGATTAAAATATGTTATTTTTCTAATGAAATGATTGAAAAAGCAAATATATTAAAAAATAAATATCAATTGTTTTTAAAAAACAATATTTATGAAAAGAATTTAGAAAAACAATTAGAAGGACTTTCTAATACATTAAGACAATATGTTGTTGATTTAAATAGTAAAAACAATATTCAAATAGATGTTTTTAAAAAATTTCAAATAATACTGAAAGAAATGGGATATGAAATTGTTTTATATAATATACGCAAAATGTATGTTGATGATTTTTGGGTAGAAATAGGTATATATAATATAACTTATAAAGAAGTTTTAGAAGTTATTATGCCTGTAGCAACAGATTTTTTTAATGATATAACAATTGAAAAAATTGAAAATGATTCTAAAGATGTTATATATTTTTCTATATTACCAAAAATAAAATTTAACATTTCTTATGGATATGCATCTTTAGCAAAAGAAAATTTAAATATAATAGGAGATAACTATTTAATAAAAAAAATTGGTGATGGAAATTTTGTAGCTGCAATAAGTGATGGCATGGGAAGTGGATATAAAGCTTTTCAAGAATCTAAATCTACAATAAAACTAATTGATAAAGTTACTGAATTTGAAGTAAATTGTCATACTTCTATGAATATATTAAATACTTTTTATTCTTTAAAAGATAGTTTTGATCAATATGCAACTTTAGATTTTTTACAAATAAATAGAAAAAATGGAGAAGCTTTTTTATATAAAATGGGAGGAACAAATACATATATAATTAGAAATAATGAATATTTAACATTTAAAAATTCTAATTTACCATTTGGGATAACCGATTTAATTTCTTATGAAACATTTAATGTTATTAAAGATGATTTAATAGTTTTAATGAGCGATGGAATAATGGATAATATAAATGAAAGTAAATTAATTGATATTTTAAAATATTCTAGTCATAAAAAGCCTCAAAAAGTATGTTATGACATAATAAACCATATAGAAAAAACTAACACTAAATTACATGATGATATGTCAATTATCTTGTTAAAAGTTGAATAAAATGATAAAATAAAAAATGGTGGTTTAGATGTTAAATAAAAAAATTTTAGATGTTAATGATAAATATATTTTAGCAATAAGTGGTGGAGTAGATTCAATGGTGTTATTAGATTTATTTATTAAAAATAAATATAATTTTATTGTATGTTACGTAGACCATGATAAAAGAGAAAAATCCTTTTTAGATGGTATTTTAGTAAAAGATGTTTGTAATAAAAATAATATAATATTTGAAAGTATAAAACTTGATTATTCTGAATATGAAAAAAACGAAAATTTTCAAGCTATAGCTAGAAAAAAAAGATATAAATTCTTCAAAGAAACAGCAATAAAATATAATATTAGAAATATTGTAACAGCTCACCATGCTGATGATTTAATAGAAACGGTTATTTTAAAAATGTTAAGAGGATCAAATTTATATGGTTATGCTGGTATTCATGAAATAGTATATAAAGATAATTTGGTTTATTTAAGACCTTTATTAAAAACCACAAAAGAAAAAATCATTAATTACGCTAATGAAAATAATATTAAATATTTAGAAGATGAATCAAATTCAAAAAATGATTATAAAAGAAATAGAATAAGACATAATATTGTTCCATTATTAAAAAATGAATCATTTAATTTAGATGAAAAAATATATCAGTATTATAAAACATTAGAAATGTATTTTTTTTATGTAAGAAATAAAAGTAATAAGCTTATTAACGGATTAAATATATATCTTGATAAGTATATTAAAGAAGACGAACTAATTAGACTTGATAGTATAAACTATTTATTAGAAACTATAAATGTTTTACAAACAGAAGAAAAAATTTATAAAATTGATGAATTATTAATGAGTAAAAAGAATTTTACATATAATTTAGGAAATAATTATATTTTAGTTAATGCTTATAACAATGCTTATGTAAAAAAAATAGATTTAGATAATAAAAGTATTTGTGAAAAATATGATACATTTAATAATATTAATTTTAAATTTAATAATAAAAAAATTATTTTTGCTAAAAATAATATAAATAATAATACAAATTATTTAAAAGTATGTTATAATAAAAAAATAAGTTCAATCGAAATAAGAACAAGAAAAGAAAAAGATTTTTTATTGTATCCTTACGGTAAAAAAACATTGAAAAAATTGTTTATTGATTTAAAAGTTCCTAAGGATAAAAGAGATGAACTTATTTTATTAGTTATAAACGAAAATGAAGTAATCTGGATACCAGAATTAAAAATAAGGAATTATAAATGTGAAAATGAAGATGGTTATTTAATTTATGAAGAGGTGATTTAATGCAACAAAAACCACAAACTCCAAAAAGAAAAGCTGGTGGAGCAGCATTATATATTGTAATTGTAATGACAATTATTTCAATTATTATGATTTATAACATGATTTCAACAAATAAATATAAAGAAGTTAGTTATGATTTTGTAATTGATAATACGGAAGTAATAACTGAAGTAGCAGTCACTCCTGTTGGTGGAGAAAATTATTTTTTATCTAAAATGTATTTTATTACAAAAGATAATTCAAGATATTTTTGTTATGTTGATAGTACACAATTAGAAAATTTTCAAAGTGAGATAGTTGATTTAAATATTAAATACTATAATTCTCCTAAAACAGAAAATACGTTTTTAACAGTTGTATTATCTTTAATTCCTTACATTATTTTAATTGGTATAGTTATATTTTTCTTTAAAGCAACTTCAGGAAATAATAATAAAGCATTTGATTTTGCTAAAAGTAGAGCAAGAGAAAACAAATCAAAAAATACAACATTTAATGATGTTGCAGGTTGTGATGAAGAAAAAGAAGAACTTGCAGAAGTTGTGGATTTTTTAAAATCTCCTAAAAAATATACAAAAATGGGAGTAAGAATTCCTAAAGGTGTATTATTGGTTGGACCTCCAGGAACTGGTAAAACATTATTAGCTAGAGCTGTTGCAGGAGAAGCAAGTGTTCCATTTTATACAATTTCAGGTGCTGATTTTGTTGAAATGTTTGTAGGTGTTGGTGCATCTAGAGTTAGAGATCTATTTAAAACAGCAAGAGAAAATGCTCCATGTATTATTTTTATTGATGAAATAGATGCTGTTGGGCGTCAAAGAGGTGCAGGTCTTGGTGGAGGACATGATGAAAGAGAACAAACATTAAATCAATTATTAGTTGAAATGGATGG
>CAYZIB010000027.1:0-4748 GCA_964478425.1 uncultured Anaeroplasmatales bacterium
TTATTAACAAGAGCAGCTTTATTAGAAAATGTTTTATTATTAAATGAGGTGAAATAAGTGGATATATTATATATATTATTAGTTTTTATAGTAGCTTTATTATTAAGTTATGTTATGCCTTATCAGGTTGAAGAATATGCTAATAGTCTTGGACTTGATTTTGATAATGTTAATTGTATTTATAAATCAATGACAAAAAAAGAACAAAAATATTTTATTTATCGTGGGAAAAAGAGTTTTTTATTTAAAATAGTTTTTAAAAACTATAAAGAAGATCCACATAGAACAATTTTAAATAGTTGTTTTTTCTTAAATTATTATTTTTATATTAGTTTTGTTTTAAGTGTTTTTATAATTATAATTTATTTATTTAATATAATATCACCAGCAACATGCTTTTTCCTAATGATATTTTATTTTTTAATGGGTTTAATTATTTATGGAATATTTTGTTTTTATTATGAAAAATTAGCAGACAAAATTAATAGTGTTGAAATATTAAAATTAAAAGATAATAATATGTTTTATTATTATTTAAAAAACGAAGATTATGATATTACTCAAATTCATAAAAAGTTTTCAAATAATCCAATTGAAGCAATTAAGCATTTAATAATAGAGTTTAATTATCAAACAACATTAAAAGATCAAATAGAATATCTTGATATGTTAAATTACTTAATTAAATATTATGATATATCTATTTTTCAAAAGCAATTACATAATAAGTTTTTAAAATTATTTGATAATAATATAGAACCTAATAGTTATTATAATAATTTATTTAAAGTAAAAGAAATATTAGAAAATAAAATTTTTAAAACAAAAAAAGAGCAAAATGAATTAAATTATTTTATTAATTTGATTACATATAATATTGGTTATGAAAAAGAAATTTATGAATTAGAAAAAGTTATTTGTAATAATATAATTCAACAACAAGAATTTAATATAGTATATTTAAATTATAAAAAATTAAGTGAACTTGTAAAAAAACAAATTGCAATAAATGAGATTTCTTTAAAATTAATTTTAAAAAAATCTAAATATCAAACAGAAGATGAATATTTTACAAATTTGGTTAGTAATTTAACTTATGATAACTCAAAAACAAAAAATAAAATAAGTAAATTTATTTGGTTTAGTTTATTTATTGTTTCTTTATGCTTTTTAGGTTTAATATTACTTGATTTTATTAATCTAATTAGTGTAATTGTTTTAATTTTAGCATTTGTAGTAGCAAATTTTATTTATAGTTTAAATGAGTATGCAAAAAATATTCCTTATTATAATTTATATGTAAAAATTGAAAATGAAGATTTAAAAAAATATAATTTTTTAGCTAAATATATTTGATTTTATGAAAAAAATATTGTGTATATTAATAATATTAACTTGCATTTTTTTTGTTTCATGTAAAAATAAGGATATAGAAGCATCAAATAAATTTATTTTAGAGAATAATAGTTCTAAAAAATTAGTAGATATAAGTAGTGATGTTGTTTTAGAAAAAGTTAATAAAAAAGATAGTTTTATTTTGTATTTATATATAGTTGATTGTGGGCATTGTATGAGTTTTAGTAAAATAGCTAATAAACTTATTGATGATACAAATATTATGATTTATAAAACAGAATTAATAGATGAAATGAAAGAATATTTTAATTATACTTATGCACCTACTGTTTTAATTATTAAAGAGGGTAATGTTATTGCAACAGATGATGATTATAAGGGAGCAATTAATAGTTATGATTCTTTTAAGAAGTTTTTAAATGATTTTATTTATTTTAATGTTTTGAGTATTACATTAAATGAATATAATAGTTTTATAGAAGATAAGAAATCTTTTAATTTATATATTGGTAGAGAAGATTGTAGTACATGCAATTATTTTAAAGCTTATGTATTAGATAGAGTTAATTTTGATTTATTGTATTATTTTGATACAAGTTTTTATAGAAATAATACAAATAATGATTTAATGAATTATGATGAATTAAGAGATTATTTAGATTTTAATTGGACTCCAACAATTAGAAAAATTAAAGATGGGAAATATGAAAGAAAAATGGTTTTTTTGGATACAGAATTTTATAATGAAGAATTAGTAGTAAAAGATAACGAACATGAATTAAATGGAACTTATAAAAATTATAATCAAAAGAAAAAATGTTTTTTAGATTATTATGTAAAAAAATTTAAAGAATTTATGGAGGAGTAAATATGGAAAAAAGAGATTTTTCATTATTGTTAGATTTTTATGAATTAACAATGGCTAATGGATATTTTGTTGCTGGTAAAATGGATGAAATAAGTTATTTTGATGTTTTTTTTAGAGATATACCTGATGGTGGAGGATTTGCAATTTGTTGTGGATTAAGTCAAGTTATTGATTATATTAAAAACTTTAAATTTAGCAAAGAAGATATTGAATATTTAAAAAGTAAAAATTGTTTTGATCCTAAATTTATTAGTTATTTAGAAAATTTTAAATTTACAGGAGATATATATGCAGTAAAAGAAGGAACACCTATATTTCCTTATGAACCTATTTTAGTAGTTAAAGCTAAAAATGTTGAAGCACAATTATTAGAAACTTTTATTTTATTGACACTTAATCATCAATCACTTATTGCAACTAAATCTAATAGAATTGTAAGAGCAGCACAAGGAAGAGTTGTATCTGAATTTGGAGCAAGAAGAGCCCAAGGACCTGATGCAGCGGTACTTGGAGCAAGAGCAAGTTATATTGCAGGTGTTAATGGAACAAGCTGTACATCTACTGATAAATATTATAATGTACCTGCAACAGGTACAATGGCTCATTCTTGGGTCCAAATGTTTGATAGTGAATATGAAGCTTTTTTAACTTATTGTAAAATTAATCCAACTAATGCAATTTTATTAGTTGATACATATGATGTGTTAAAAAGTGGAATCCCCAATGCTATAAAGGTGTTTAAAGAATTAAATATAACTAATGGTGGTATTAGACTTGATTCAGGAGATTTAACTTATTTAACAAGAAAAGCAAGAAAAATGTTAGATGATGCAGGCTTAAAAAATTGTAAGATAATTGTTTCTAATGCATTGGATGAATTTTTAATTCGTGATTTAATTTTTCAAGGAGCATGTATTGACGGATTTGGTGTAGGTGAAAGATTAATTACAGCAAGAAGTGAACCTGTATTTGGTGGGGTATATAAGCTTGCTGCGGTTGAAAAAAATGGTAAAATAATTCCAAAAATTAAAATAAGTGAAAATGAACAAAAAATAACTACACCTCATTTTAAAAAAGTTTATAGATTGTTTGATAATGAAACAAACAAGGCTTTAGCTGATTTAGTTTGTGTATTTGATGAAGAAATTGATTTTAATGAAGATATAGAAATTTTTGATCCAAATAATACTTGGAAAAGAAAAGTTATTACAAATTATCATGCTGAGTCATTGTTAGAACCTATTTTTATTGATGGAAAATTAGTATATGAAGATATTTCTGTATTAGAAAAAAGAAAATATTGTTTAAGTGAAATTGATAGATTATGGGATGAAGTAAAAAGATTTGAAAATCCACATAGATATTATGTAGATTTATCAGAAAAATTATGGACTTTAAAGCAAGAAATGTTAAAGGAGAATAGAAAATAATGCTTGATTATTTACTTGATGCATTACTTGATACTTTAAAGATAATTCCTTTTTTATATTTATCATTTCTTTTTATGGAATATATTGAACATAAAGCTAAGAATAAAATTGTTGATAAAATAAAAAATGGTCCTTTATATGCTTCGCTTTTAGGATCTTTTCCTCAATGTGGGTTTAGTGTTATGGGAGCAAATTTATTTTCAAATAAAATGATTAGTATTGGAACATTAATAGCAATTTTTATTTCAACAAGCGATGAAGCGTTTTTGGTTTTACTTAGTAATGGAATAACTAAAGAAAATGTAATAAATATTTTAATGTTACTTTTGTGTAAAGTAATATTAGCTATTATTGTTGGTTATATTATTGATTTTTTTATTAAATCAAAAATAGAATGTGATAATTTATGTTGTAATCATTGTGGTTGTGAAAAAGGAATTTTTTTAGGAGCCTTAAATCATACTATAAAAATTAGTTTTTATATTTTGATTATTACATGTTTGCTTAATCTTGGGATTTATTTTATTGGTGAAGATAATTTAAGTAATTTTTTATTAAAGGGTAAATTATTTCAACCATTTTTAATTTCATTAGTTGGATTAATCCCTAATTGTGTTTCATCTATTATTATTACTGAATTATTCTTAAATGGTTCTATTAGTTTTTTTGGTTGTTTAGGTGGACTTGTTGCAGCAGGTGGTGCTGGATATCTTGTTTTATTTAAAGAGAATAAAAATTTAAAAGAAAATTTGAAAATTGTTTTTATAATTTATTTAGTATCTGTTTTAGTTGGATTTTTAGGGTTATTATGAAAAGTGAAAAAGATTTAATTAAAAAATTTGAAAGAAAAAAAGAAAATAAAAAAAATGATTTTGAAAAGAAAAAAGAAATGTATTTAAAACAAACAGATAGAAATTATAAAGATGGAGATAGAAATTAGTTGGTTATTAAACCAGCTTTTTTTATTTTTATATTTTTATGTATTAAATATAAAAAATCGTACAAAAAAAAGTAATTTTATTTATTTTTTTAACAAATTATACAATAAAAGGTCAAATAACACCGAAAAACCTTGAAAAATGGCGGGGGGGGGG
>CAYZIB010000028.1:0-4636 GCA_964478425.1 uncultured Anaeroplasmatales bacterium
TAGTTGGTAAATTTATTAGTGATATTGTTTTACAAGTTTTAAGTTTTGTTGCTGAAAATGAAAGAGTTAACATTAAACAACGTCAAGCTGAAGGTATTAGAATAGCAAAAGAAAAAGGTGTAAAATTTGGTCGCCCTAGAGCTATTACACCTTTTAATACTAATGAAATATTAGATGATTATATTAATCACAAAATCACTAACACTAAAGCTACAAAAATGTTAGGAATATCTAAAGGAACATTTTATAGATTAGTTAAAGAAAGAAAAAAATCAATCAGTTAAGATTGATTTTTATAAAAATTCAATTTCTACATTTTTAGTCAAGATATCTCGATAATTTATAGACAAATCATAATTAAAGTTATCATTAATATTAACAATAAACAAATTATCATAAATATCAGAAATCTTTCCTTGATATTCAATCATTTTACTTTTTCTTGGTTGTTTACATTTTAAATGCACTAAACACCCAATATGATCAGATACCATTTCTTTAATCTCTAATATCGTCATATTTTCCTCCTGACATTTTGAATAGTTTAAAACATTATTATTATGTCCTAATACATAATAATTATAACATTTTTTTACTAAAAATGTAAGGAATTTTTTTATTTATAATACGATTTTAACATTAAAATTTCTTCTTTATAACCTTCATCTTTATTTGGAGTTTCTAAATAAAAAGGTAAATTTCTTAATTTAGGATGATTAATAATATTTTTTATTGCATCAATTTTTATTTCTCCTAATCCAATTTTTTCATGTCTATCTTTATGTGAATTAAAAGGCATTTTTGAATCATTTAAATGAATAGCATATAACTTATCAAGACCAATAATTCTATCAAACTCATCTAAAACACCATCTAAATCATTTATAATATCATATCCTGCAGAAAATACATGACATGTATCAAGACATACTCCTATTTTATCTTTACATTCAATTAAATCAATGATTTGTTTTATCTCATTAAATGTTTTACCTATCTCAGATCCTTTTCCTGACATTGTTTCAAGTAATATAATCGTTTTTTGATTTTTGGTGATTGCTTTATTTAAAACTTCTGCAGTTAATTTAATTCCTTCTGTTTCACCTTGACCAACATGATTTCCTGGATGAATATTATAAAAAGATCTTTTATTAAGTAATTCTAAAGTATTAAGATCATCTTTTATAATATTTACAGTAAACTCTCTTAATGATGGATCTTTAGAACAAGGATTTAATGTATAAGGAGCATGCACTAATGGCATTATAAACTCTAATTTATCCATTTCTAAATTAAATTTATTAATATCCTCTAAATCAAGCTTTCTAACACTACTTCCCCTAGGATTTCTAGAAAAATATTGAAAAGTATTACAACCAATTTTTAACGCATTCATCAAAGTATCATAATACCCAGTAAATGACATATGACAACCAATTTTAAACATTTTTTAATCTCCTTTTATTACATATTTTATTAATAGGTACAATTATTAAAATAATTACTGAAGAACTAATTACAAATCCAAAAAAATCTGTTAAAACATCATCAAAACTACAATACCTTCCACTTGGTATTAATTGTAACAATTCAGAAATTAATCCTACTAAAAATCCTAATATTAATGAACAAATATAACCAAATTCTTTTATTTTAAAAACGCAAGAAAAATATAATACACTTATTATTCCTAAAATAAAAAATACTCCAAAATGTCCTAAAAGTTTTCTAATGAAATAATAAAATTTACTATCTCTAATAGTACTTATATTAGTATCATCACCAATAATATTATTATCTTCTATATTACTATTATTATTGTCTTTATTATTACTTTCAATAATATCTGAGACAATATCTCCAACTGCATCACTTTGTTTTTTAGAAAGTTCTCCTGGAATAAGTGCTTCAATAAAAATTATACATATAAAACTAACTAATAAGCTAAATAAAATTTTTTTATAAAAATTCATATTACCACCAATTTAATTATATCATTATTTAAAAAAAATAAAACGATATTGCTCAAATATCATTTTATTTTTTTAAATTAACTTTATCTTTTTTAAATATTTTATATACTGCATAAAACAACAACATAAATAAATTAGCTAATAAATATCCACTAAAATCAATTATAACATCCTTAAATTGAGCACATCTTCCGCTTGGTATTAATTGTAATAATTCAGATATTCCTGCAATTATAAATCCTACTACTAAATTCAAACTAAATCCTAAATAAAATTTAGTTATAAATAATTTTGCACAAAGAAATCCTAACACTCCTAATAAAAAGAAAGCACCAAAATGACCGATATATTTTCTTACAAATATTTCTAAATTTTTAGTGCTTCCTAGTATATTAATTGTTTTATGTTCAGCAAGAAATGTTTTTTGTTCTATAAGTGTTCCTTGTTGATTATAAATATTTATAACAATATTACCTGCCTTTTTAGGAGTAAATGAATTATTATTAATTATTGCGTTACCACTTTCTAATGTTATATAATATCCATCTTTTAAATCAATATAATATGTTTCATCAACATAATATTTCTTTTCTTTTGCTTTTTTTTCTTTTCTTGTTTCTTTTCTTTCAATTATTTCTTCAATAAATATTTTAAATTTATTACTATGACTTAAAGAAACATTCCCAGGCATTAATGCCTCATAAAATATCACAAATGTTCCTAATAAAAACATTACTAAACAGCTAATTTTCATTTTTTTCATATCATCACTCTCATTTACACCATAATTTTATCACAACTTTTTCACAATTGCAATATCAAATATGTAATTTTTGTGAAAAAATAAAAAAATGGATAGACATTTTTATTCTATCCAAATTTATAAATTTTATTAATCAATATTTCTAATAAAGCAACATCTTTCTTTATGATTTTCATGTTCAAACATTCTCCATAAACCTTGAATATTTAAATTAGTATCAAGTTCTGGTCCTGTTTCTGCATATTCAACTTTATTTTTAATTGCATTTATAATTGATTTTTCAAAAACTAAAGCATGTACTCCTTGATTTTGATAATCAGGATGCACAGCAACAATTAACATATCTAATGTTTTAGCATTTTTTAATGCTTTAAAAAATCTAATCCATCCAAAAGGAAATAAATGTCCTTTTGTCTTTTTTAAGGCTCTAGCTGGCGATGGAATCATTAATCCATAAGCAATAACTTTATTTTTACTATCAACAACAATTTGAAGATAATCCAAATTAATCATTGGCATATATTGTGATGCCAATAATTCAATTTGATTATCATCAATAGGTACATATCCATATAAATCCTTATAAGCTAAATTATTTAATCTTAAAACTTCTTTAACATATGGCTTTAATTCACTTTTCTTTTTAACTTCTAATAATCTAAAATCTGTTTTTTCTCTTACTCTATCTGCCATTCTAGTAATTAGTTTTGGAACTTCATTTGGGATATATATTTTAAACTCATTCCATGTAGCATCAACAATAAATCCAAGTTCTTTTAAATGTCTTACATAATATTCATGAGTATAAAAAGTTACAAACATATTAATTTGATCAAATCCTTTAGTAAGTAAACCTTCTTTATCTTGATCACTATATCCTAATGGACCATTAATTTCTGTCATCCCTTTTTCTTTTCCATATGCCATTACGGCATTAATTAATGCTCTTGTTACTTCTATATCATCTATCATATCTATACGATTAAAACGAATTCTTTTTTGATTATATTTTTCATTAGCAAAATGATTTAATATACCACAAATTCTACCAACTATTTTATTATCTTTATAAGCTAAAAACAATTTAAAATCACAATATTTTGATGCCGGATTTTTTTTAGGTGTTAAATTATTAACTTCATCCATATATAAATAAGGTGTAAAATAAGGACAATCTTTATATAATTTAACAGGAAATTCAATAAATTGTTTTAACATTCTTTTACCTTTTACTTCTTTTACTACAATCATTTTTTCAACTCCTCATAGGCTATTATATCATAAACATATAAAATATACAATTTTTTAAAATTATTTATCTTTACTATTTACAAAAAAACATTTTTCAGCTATAATATAATAGCATTACGAAATGGCGGCTATGGTGAAGAGGCCTAACACATCGGATTGTGGCTCCGACATTCGCGCGTTCGAATCGCGTTAGCCGCCCCATTAAAGCAAATTAATAAGTCTTTTTCATAGGACTTATTTTTTTGATTTTGTAGGATATTTTTGCAAAACATGGTTAAAATATCCTTTTTTTATAAACTATAGAAAATTTACCAAGAAATCGAGCCTTTAAATTCAATGTGAATCGAACATTTAAATAAAAAATCTTATCGATGACAAATTAGCATTTAATTCAAAATAGTATAAATTTCAAAAACAATATTAAAACTTTAAGAATTAAAAACAAAATAACTCAAGAAACACTAGCTGATTTATTATGTATACATCAAAGTATTAATACATAAGCAAAACATAACATATCCAGATATTACAATATTGGTTTTAATTGCTAATATTTTTAGATTACCACCTATAATATAAATCATCTAAAAAATATCTGTATCCTCAATCAGTTGCTCTTATTATATTATTATATTTATAAAAAAGTGTA
>CAYZIB010000029.1:0-4053 GCA_964478425.1 uncultured Anaeroplasmatales bacterium
TTAAGTTTCAAATTGGTTTAAATAATTTAAATCATGACTTATTTATTCTTTGTTTTAACAAGTATTTTTTTAGTATTTAGTTTTATAAGTTTATTTATAACTAATTATATTTCAAAGAAAAATTTAAAAGCATCAATAATAAGACAAGAAGAATTAGAAAAATTTACGGGTATTGTAGAAAATATTATAATGGTAGAGATATTATAAGATTATATAATAAAGAAGAAGATTCTATTTTAATAACGAATAATATAATTGATGAACTTTCTCTTACTACAAGAAAAACTGATTTTTTACAAAATTGTGTAAATCCATTAATTAGAATGATTCAAAGAATATCACAAACATTTATAATGTTTATTTCTTGTATGTGGATTTTAAAGGGAAAAATGAGTATTGGGATTGTTCAAGCATTTTTTCAATATATGAATATTTCATCTGAACCTTTAACTGAAACATCTTATATGATTAATTCATTACAACAATCCTTAGCATCAGCAGAAAGAACTTTTGATTTTTTAAATTACAAGAAGAAATAGCTGATAATATAAATCCTATTTTAATTAAAAATTTAAAAGGTGAAGTTGAATTTAATAATATAAGTTTTGGGTATAGTAAAAATAAAATGTTGATGAATAATGTTAATTTAAAAATTAATAAGGGTGAAAAAATAGCGATAGTAGGAAGTACTGGTGTAGGGAAAACTACATTAATTAATTTGTTAATGCGTTTTTATGATGTTAATGGTGGGAATATTTTATTAGATGATATTCCAATAACTAATTTAACTAGAAAAGATTTAAGATCTTGCTTTGGAATGGTTTTACAAGATACTTGGTTATTTGGTGGAACGATTAGAGAAAATATTAGTTATGGTAAAAAAAATGCAACTTTAGAAGAAGTAAAAAATGCTGCAAAAGCTTGTAAAATAGATCATTTTATAAGAACAATGCCTAAGGGTTATGATACTATTATAGATGATGAAAATGTTTTATCTGTTGGTCAAAGACAGTTTATTACGATTGCTCGTGTTTTTTTAATTAATCCTCCAATAATAATTTTAGATGAAGCAACAAGTTCTGTTGATACAAGAACAGAATTAGAAATTAATCAAACGATGAAAAATCTTATGAATGATAAAACTTGTTTTATAATTGCTCATAGATTAAGTACGATTAAAGATGCAGATAAAATTTTATATATGGAAAATGGAAATATATTAGAACAAGGAAGTCATAAAGAATTAATTAAGAAAAATGGCAAATATGCATCTTTATATAATAGTCAGTTTGAATAAAATTATATTTTAAATTGATTTAATTAATGTTATAATATGTTTAATAAATTATTTAAGGAGTTTAGGATGAAAAATTTATTTAGTATTATAACCAATTATGATAAAAATGATTTAAATATCAGTTATGAACCTTTTATAATAAAAAAATTAACTAGTGGTGAAGCTAATAAAATTCAAAATTTAACTAAAAAATATGAAGAGATTAAAATAAAATCAAATCCACCTAAAAAAATTGTTTCGCTTAATAGGTTATCGTTTTCGATTTTTGTTATTTCATTTGTATTTTTATTAATTGATGTATTAACATTAAAAGATGAATTAAGTTTTTTTGAAGTTTTAAAAGAAGATATTTATTATAGTTTAACTTTTTTATTTGGAGTTATTATATATATAATATGTAATATTATAATTAGTAATTATAAGAAAAAATATAAAGAAAATAATTTAGAACAAAAAATAGAAAATGCATTTATAGAGATTTTAGATTATTCAGAAAAATGTCTTGGTATTCCTAAAGATGCATATAATATTGAAGTATTAAGTGAAAATATTTATATTAAAAAAAATAAAGAAAAGAAAAGTGATTGTTTTAATAATGTTTTACTTTATTTTTTTAAGAATAAGGATAATTTATATATGGCAGATTTAAATCAATTATTTTCTATTTCCTTAAATGAAATTATAGGATTAGAAAAAGTGGATCAAATATATAAATTTAAAAGTTGGCATAAAAAAACGAGTATAAAAGATAAATCATATGAAAAATATAATATTAAATATAAGGGAATTAGTTATACTTGTAGTTATTATTATAGGTTGAATTTTAAACATAATAATAAAGAATATTATATTAATATTCAACCATATGATTATGAGAAAATAACTGATTTATTATTTAGTAAATAAAAATTATTGACAAGATTATATAAAATAATATATAATCTAAAAAATATATAAAAGCTATGATGAAGACGGAATTTGTAATTTTTTTTTAAGAGAGTTAGGAATGGTGTGATCCTAATAAAAAAATACAAATATATTCTTATCACTTCTGAGCTGGGTTTTTGAAAAAATTTTTTAGTAAAAAACTTCGTGTAGGCTACGTTAGTGCATAGGGTTTGTTAGAACCTAAAGAGGCTATAAAGCAATTTGAGTGGTACCGCGGGTAATTTCTCGTCTCAAGATTTTCTTGGGATGTTTTTTTATTTTAAGGAGATGAAAAAATGAAGTTAAATAAAAAAAATATGGTTTTAGTAAGTTTTATGTTGTTTTCACTTTTTTTTGGAGCTGGAAATTTGATTTTTCCTCCATTTTTAGGAGCTAATGCTGGTAAAAATACTTTTATTGCAATGATTGGTTTTATTTTTACAGCGGTTTTATTACCGGTTTTAGGAGTTATTGTAGTTGCAAAATTTGATGGGCTTGATAATTTAAGTAGATTAGTTGGGAAAAGGTTTGGGATTATTTTTACAGTTTTAATTTATTTATCAATTGGTCCTGGCCTTGGAATACCAAGAGCAGCTTCGGTTCCTTTTGAAATTGCATTTGCTCCTTATTTAGGAGAAAATAGTAAAGTATTAGGAATGCTAATTTATTCGATTTTTTTCTTTTTGATTGCTTTATGGTTGTGTTTAAATCCTAGTAAGTTATTAAAAAGGGTTGGTAATTTTTTAACTCCATCGTTGTTGGTTTTAATTTTATTTGTGTTTGTTAGTTTTTTATTTTTGGGGAATGTTGATGTAAGTAACGCTAGTGGTGATTATTTAAATATCCCTTTTTTAAAGGGTTTTACTGAAGGATATAATACGATGGATGCAATTGCAGCTTTAAATTTTGGATTAGTAATAGCAACCACTATTAAATCTTTTGGTATTAATGATAAAAAAGATATTTTAAAAAACACAGTTAAAGCAGGAATTTTTGCAGGAATAATTTTAATAGTTATTTATTTTATGCTTGCATATTTGGGATTTTGTTCATCTGGTTTATATGATGCAAGTAATGGGGCTTATATTTTGTATGCTATAGTTTATAAGATGTATGGATCTTTTGGAGCTATATTATTAGGATTAATATTTACTCTTGCATGTTTAACTACATGTGTTGGATTAATTAATTCTATATCTTTATTTTTTTCAAATTTTTTTAATAAAATTTCTTATAAAAAATGGGTATTAATTATTACATTTTTTTCATTTGTTATTTGTAATTTTGGACTTGATATGATAATTAGTATTTCAATTCCTATTTTAAATGCAATTTATCCTGTTTCAATTGTGTTAATAATATTGGGTTTAATTCATGGATTTATTTTTAATAATCGTTTTATTTATCCTTTAACAGTTTTTTCAACTAGTATTATAAGTATTTTATATGTTTTAAAAATTGATTTTTTTAATAAAATAATTCCTTTATATAGTATTGGATATGGATGGGTTAGTGTGTTTATTCTTATGGTTTTTATTTCGATTATATTAGATAAGATATATAAGGTTAGATTAAATAATAATTACTAAAACATAGTTATAAATTTATAGATTGCCAACAAATTAAATGTTAGCAATCTTTTTTTATTTACTTTATTAATAGCAGAACAAAATTGTATACTTTTACCCCCTTATATTGTCTACTTTATTAATAGCAGAACAATAGCAGAACACATAGCAGAACAAAATAACACCGAAAAACCTTGAAAAATGGCGGGGGGGGGGTGTATAATTTAAATGTAATTTAAATATACTTATATTTAATAAAAT